>JAJYPP010000001.1 GCA_021795235.1 bacterium | reverse complement strand
CACACGCATCAACTCCGCCGCGCGGCGAAGGCGATGGGGAAGCGCCGTTCCACCTGGGATCGTGGTGGGTTGTGCCTGAGAGGGCACTCGGCTCCAACGTTGGGGCCTCCAGGCAAGGGTGAGAGCCAGGCTCTCACCCCTGCTCGCCGCTCACCTCGCCACCCGACTGATGGGGCGACCCGTCAAGCAAGTGGCTCCCATGCTCCTGCGCCGCTACGGGGGCGACAACCCAGTCTCACACGCCTGGGGGAACAGATTCCCGCCTTGGCCGACGTTGGCCAACTTGAGAAGTAACGGTAAGATCGAGCCACGAAAGTGGAGGTGCAAAGCGAGCCCGCGTTGACCGAGAAGGGTCCATCTTTGGTGGTTCGCCGCATCAGCGATTGGCGACGGCTGCGCGACCTGCGCCTTTTAGCTCTGGCCGAGGCCCCTTACGCATTCGGCTCCACCCTGGCCCGCGAGCAGGCCTTCAGTGAAGCCGAGTGGACTGCGCGCTGCCGGGGGGCCGTGTGGGTTGCGGCCTGGCGGAGTGACGTGGCGGTCGGACTGGCGTGTCTCGGGCCGGCCCAAGCCAGTGAGCCGTCGTGCCGACGCATCTTCTCGATGTGGGTGTCGCCCCGCGCTCGCGGCGGCGCGGTCGCCGGCGCTATGCTCCACTTCCTGACCGGGTGGGCAGCCGCCGAGGGCTACAGCGTGGTGCGACTCCATGTCGCAGCTGGCAACCGGCGAGCCTTTGATCTGTACTCGCGACACGGCTTCCGACCGACGGGCGCGTCGGAGCCGATCCGAGGAGATCCCCAGGTCAGTGCCCTGGAGCTGAAGCTCGACCTCGTCTGAGCGGAGGCCGGCGGGAAGGCGACGCGGTCAGGGGACGACGGCTGATCAGTTGGTCTGGAACTCGCTCCACGGTATGTTCCAATCCCCCTCACCATTGACCTCGCTTGCCTGTAGGGAGGTGCCGGTCACCTCCACCACGTCCCCGGGAATGGACCAGTTGTAGAACCAGACCGCGTTGGCGGGATTCTGCTCGATGCAGCCGAAGGAAACGTTGGCTCGGCCGTGGTCGTAGACGTCCCAGTTAGCGGCATGCATGTAATACCCGTCGGTGCTGATTGCCACATCGTTGTACACGTTCTGGGCGTAGAGCCCGGGGTAGCCGATGGTCGCCGAGTTCATGAACACGACCGGGGTCTTGAAGAGCACCACCAGGGTGCCCGAGATGGTAGGGAACGCTGGCTTGCCCAGGCTCACCGGCAGGGTGTTCACCAGCTGGCTGCCGTTGTAGTCCTGCATCTGGTGGGTGATGGCGCTGACCTTGGTCAGATGCTGGTTGACGACGGTGAACTGGCTGTTGGCCGTGGTCCCGACAATCCGGTGACCACCGATAACCATCCCGTCCAGGTTGACGGACAGACTGGCCTGCTCGTTCAGGGGCCAGAACTGGTGCGGTCGCCCATCGACCTCGGTCGCCGACCACCAGTGCCAACCCACGGTATCCGGGATGGACGCCTTGGTCACCAGGCGCTGGACGACCGCGGACTGCTGCGCCGCCGGAATCGGACTTGAGAACTGGATGACCCAGGCGGCCCCCATGCCCACCTGGCCACCGTTGTTTGGGGAGATCGTCATGCCGATCGACTCCACCGGCAGGGGCTGAGCGGCCGTGGTCCAGTTGGCCGAGGCGACCACCGACTTGAGCGGGATGCCGCCCTTGGCCCTGAGCGTCATCTGGAGCTTGGTGGCCCAGGGCATTGGCTGTGCTGGTTTCCACCCCGCCGCAGTGACTCTACCAGTGAGCACCACTCCGGTCGAAGATACGACCTTCACCTGCTGCAGTCGAGCGTGCTGGAGGTGGATCGCGATCGTGGCCGTCGGGCTCACCGAACTGGCGCTTCCGGGGACCACGATGGTGACCGTCGGCACGATCGGGGGCCCTGGTCGCGAGGCCAGCACGATCCCGGTGGCCGCACCACCACCGATCACGATCACCGCTCCGAGAACGCCCAAGATCACGCCCCGATGACGCCACCAGCCGCGCCCGGAAGATTGCATCTGCTCCATCATGATAAATATATCTCGCCGAGAAAGATTCCGTATTCCGGATCGGCAACAGTGACGTCACGCCGATCCGGAACACCTCTGGGAAGGGCCTTGGTCGCACGACCTGCCAGAGTTCATCTCGATCGCTGCGGAACACCGATATCCGTACGGGAGGAGGCACCCCCCCGTCATCGCTCGGGCTTGCCTGCGCGGTTGGCGAGTAGATGGGGAGGGGCCACCGTCAAGACCACCAACGGTGGCGCGGGGCTCCGAAACCTCTATGCACCTGCTGCCTGGGACGTCCACGGGCCTGGGCACGCCTGAGGACCGCCTCCTGCAACCAGGCGGCGCACCTGCTCCCCGGCCCGCGGCGCCAGCCGCCCGCCTTGGCGGTGCGACCCGATTCGTCACCGCTGCTCAACTGGTTAGGATGTGCCCACCCAGGAACCGCATGAGGAGGGCCCCACTCAGATGCAGCCGGGACCGACCGGCCGCGGAAGAGGTCAGCGTTGCCGGCCAATGGGTGGGACCGCACTGCTGGCGCGCAAACCAAGTATGGGGGGAGCCTTGGAGCTCGGTGGCTCGCGGGTGCGATCCCAGAGGTGCCGAGCTGGGCTGGTCCGCGGTCGCACCACCACGACTCGGCCGCAGCGCCGGCTCGACAGCACTCGAGCCCCGATTCTGAGGGAGCAGCTCAGTTGCTTGGATACCGGCCAACGATCGGCGATCGTGTCCTCACTGGCCGAACTCACCTGGCCGCGGGCATGAGCCCCAAGTCGTCGGGACCGGCCCAGGAGCTGGAGTGGGAGTTGTGCTCGCAACGCCGCGGGCTGAGCGGCCACGTCCAAGCCGTGACCCGCACCTATCGCATGCCGGACGGCACTATCCAGGACTGGGACATCCTGGAGTCGGGGCCGACGGTAGCGGTGCTGGCTCTCACCGAGAACAGCCAGGTGGTGATGGTGCGTCAGTTCCGCCCCGGTCCGGGAGTGACCCTCCTCGAGATGCCAGGTGGCATGGTCGAGCCCGAGGAATCCATCCTCGCCGCCGCCGCGCGGGAGCTCTTGGAGGAGACCGGCTACCACGGCCAGCTGGAGAGTGCGGGCTCCTGCTGGCTGTCCGCCCGGGACACTCGCAGGTCCCACGTGGCGGTGGCCCGGGAGGCAACGCTGGTCGCGGCTCCATCCTTGGACGAAGGCGAATTCTGTGAGACCGTCCTGATCTCCCTGGACCGATTTCGGGAGTTGCTGCGCGAGGGCGACCTCACCGACGTGGACCTCGGGTACCTGGCCCTGGATCACCTCGGCCGCCTGTAGGCAGAGATTGGCGGCTGGGCTCGGCGGCCCCACCGCCCACGCGGGACCACCAGACCAGCCATCAGTGCCTTGGTTCCAGAGCTCCGAGACGCGGCTGTTCCCGCCCATCCAGACGCCGCGTGGATGTCCACCAGCCACGGTCAGCGCGTCCTTACACTGGAAGTCATGTGCCGGGTATGCCTGAAGAGGCCCGAGATCCCCGACGAGCCGCACGGACGGTGCGAGGCCTGCGCCAAGGCCGGCCGCCGCGCCTATCAGTTCCGGCTGACCCCCATCTCGACCGGGTTCAAGATCAGCGCCGGCGAGCTGTCACCGCGGGCCCTGCGGGATCATGTAGGCCCGGCCCTCCAGAGCTTCGCCTCCAAGCCCGCGGTCAAACCACATCTGGTGGCCACGCAGTGCGAGCTGGTGGTCGCGGGCAAGCGGCTGGAATCCGTTCGCATCGCGCCGGGACTGGCGACCAAGGCTGAGCTGGTGCTGGAGTCGCTTCGCCAGGCGGCCACCCGCACCGAGTCCGCCTGGTAGCGCGCAGACGCTTAGAGAACCTCCGCCTTCACGTCCACCACCTCGTCGTCGGAAGCGCCGGTCGGTGTGACCCCGTCGGGCTCGGTTGCCAACGCTGGCTCACGGCCAATCTCCAAGCCGTCGGACGAGACGTCGACCACCAGGGTGTCTCCCTCCTGGTAGGTTCCGTCCAGCAGCCCCATCGCGATCCGGTCGCCCAGCTGGCGCTGGATCACCCGCCGGAGTGGCCGGGCCCCGTAGACGGGGTCGTAACCCAGCTCCGCCAAACGGCGCACCGCCGCCGGGAGCAGCCGCAGGTGCAGACGCCTTGACTCCAGGCGCTCCTCCAACTGACGCAGCTGCATCAGCACGATGGCCTCTATCTGGGCCAGGTCCAGGCGCTGGAAGAGGATCACGTCATCCACCCGATTCAGGAATTCGGGCCGGAAGTTGCGGCGCAGCTCAGCGGTAACCTGCTCTCGAGCCGCTTCCTCGTCAGCCGCACTGGGATGGTCGGGCAGAGCAGCTATGGCGGGGCTGCCCAGGTTGCTGGTCATGATGACCACGCAGTTACGAAAGTCGACGGTTCGGCCCTTGCCGTCCGTCAGACGCCCGTCGTCGAGCAGCTGCAGCAGGATGTTGAAGACGTCCGGGTGCGCCTTCTCGATCTCATCCAGAAGCAGCACCGCGTAGGGGCGGCGGCGCACTGCCTCGGTGAGGTGCCCTCCCTCCTCGTAGCCCACGTAGCCCGGCGGCGCCCCCACCAGCCGCGCGACCGAGTGCTTCTCCATGTACTCGCTCATGTCGAGGCGCACCATGGCGTCCTCGCTGTCGAAGAGGAACTCCGCCAGAGCCCGGGCGACCTCTGTCTTGCCCACCCCGGTGGGGCCTAGGAAGATGAATGAGCCCATGGGCCGGCGGGGGTCGTTGAGCCCGGCCCTGGCGAGCCTGACCGCGCTGGCGACGGCCGTGATGGCCTCGTCCTGGCCGACCACTCGCTGATGGAGTCGAGCCTCCATCTCGATCAGTTTGTGCAGCTCTCCCTCCAGCATGCGCTGGACCGGGACGCCCGTCCACCGGGAGACCACCTCGGCGATGTCCTCCTCACCCACCTCCTCCTTGAGGAGAGGGTCTCCGCCGCCGGGCTGGGTGAGTCTGGCCTGCTGCTCCTCCAGCTGCCGCCGAAGCTCGGTCAGCCGGCCGTAGCGCAGCTCGGCGGCCCTGCCGAAGTCAGCCATGCGCTCGGCCCGCTCAGCCTCGAACGCGGTCTTCTCGATCTCCTCCTTGGTCTCGCGGAGCTTAGAGATCTGAGTCTTCTCCCGCTCCCAGCGCTGGCGCAGCCCGACCGCCTGCTCCTGCAGGTCGGCCAGCTCCTTTTCCAGGACCTCGAGCCGCTCCCGCGAGGCGGGGTCGGTCTCCTTGCGCAGCGCCTCGCGCTCGATCTCCAGCTGCCGCACCTCGCGCTCCACCGTGTCTAGTTCCGCCGGCATGGAGTCGATCTCCATCCGCAGCCGCGCACCAGCCTCGTCCACCAGGTCAATGGCCTTGTCGGGAAGGAACCTGCCGGATATGTAGCGGGAGGAGAGCACGGCCGCCGACACCAGGGCCGCGTCCTTGATGCGCACCCCATGGTGGACCTCGTAGCGCTCGCGAAGCCCGCGCAGGATGCTGATCGTGTCCTCGACCGAAGGCTCGCCGACGTAGACGGGCTGGAAACGGCGTTCGAGGGCCGCGTCCTTCTCGATGTGCTTGCGATACTCGTCGTAGGTGGTGGCCCCGATGGCCCGCAGCTCGCCGCGGGCCAGTGCCGGCTTGAGCATGTTGCTGGCATCCATCGAGCCCTCGGCGGCCCCGGCCCCGATGAGGGTGTGCAACTCGTCGATGAACAGAATGATCCTGCCGTCGGAGCCGCTTACCTCCTTCAGCACCGCCTTGAGACGGTCCTCGAATTCCCCGCGGAACTTGGTCCCGGCGACCAGGGTCCCGAGGTCGAGAGCCACCAGGCGACGGTTCCTCAAGGTCTCCGGAACATCCCCGCTGGCGATCCTCTGGGCCAAGCCCTCGGCGATCGCGGTCTTGCCCACCCCGGGATCTCCGATGAGGACGGGGTTGTTCTTGGTGCGGCGGGCCAGGACCTGCATCGTGCGCCGAATCTCCTCGTCGCGCCCGATGACCGGGTCCAGCTTGCCCTCACGAGCCCTCTTGGTGAGGTCGATCGCGTAACGTTCCAGCACCTGCAGCTTGCTCTCGGGGTTGGGGTCGGTGACACGCCGGCCCTGGCGCAGAGACGCGAGTGCCGCCAGGAGCCGCTCCCGGGTCACACCGCCTGCCTTCAGAACGCCGGACGCGGGCCCCCCCGGGTGGGAGGCGAGAGCCAGCAGCAGGTGCTCGGTGCTGCAGTACTCGTCCTTGAGCTGCTCCATCTCCTCCCAGGCCTGACGGAGCACCTGCTGCAGGTCCCGCGACGGAGCAGGTGCGGCGCCCTGCTGCCGGGGGCGGCTCTCCAGGTCGGCGGCCAGCCGCCTCTGGACCTGTTCAGGATCCACCTCTATCTGCCGCAGCAGGGGGACGACGGTTCCGTCTTGCTGGCCCAGCAGGGCCAGCAGGAGATGCTCGGGGTCGGTCTCGGGATGCTGATAACGAGTCGCCAGCTGGCTGGCTTCCTCCAAAGCCTCCTGGCTGCGTTGCGTGAATCTGTCGAGACGCATGTGAACCTCCACAGCGACGGTTGCTTTCGGTTCGGGTATACCCCGGTCGCCAGCCGGCGAACCAGATCCGCGCGGCGAGGGAGCGGGCTTGGCGAGGGCAGCGCGGTCCTGGCCGGGTGGCCCGGAGCAGACGGGAGGTGCCATCTAAGCCAACTCTCAGCCGCTACAGAGGGCGCTTGGAGAGTGGAGCGGCACCCTGGAGCCAGCTCCCGGCCGTGGTGCCGGGGCATTTGGAGGAATCGAAGGGCCGGGCTTGCCGGATCGTCACCGGCGCGGAAAGGAGGCTGCCTTACTGGGCACTGGAATGCTCTCCGACCAGATTCGAGCGCGTGCAGGCACAGCGGCCAACCTCTCCTCCGCAGCCCCGTCCGAACTCGCCCGCAGCTCGAATCGTCTTGCCGGTCCTGTCGAAATCGACCGCCACACCCAACTCGGCGGGACCAGCCGCCTGGATCGGCTCACCGGTCTTAGGGTATTCGCCGCCCTGGCGGTCGTCCTGGTCCACGTCGGCTACCACTTCACCAATTCGAACACGGTGGACGTGGCGGAGGCCTATGGGTACACGGGCGTGACGTTCTTCTACCTACTGTCTGGGTTTGTGCTCACCTGGTCCAGACCGCACCCCAGACCCGGCCGCTTCTGGTGGAGTCGCTTCGCCAGAATCTGGCCGCTGACGCTGCTCTGGACATTGTTCGCCTTCACCGTCATCGCCGCGCAGGAGAGAATCCCAGGAACGCTCGGTCAGGTGGCCAATGTCCTCCTCCTGCAGGCATGGTGGCCGAAGGGAAGCTGGTACTTCGGCGGCAACGGGGTCAGCTGGTCTCTCTCCTGTGAGATGTTCTTCTACCTGACCTTCCCGCTCCTGATCCTCCTCGTCCGCCGCCTGGGGTGGCGGGGTCTGGGAGTCACCGCGGCTGGCGTCGTTGCGGTCCAGGTGGCCACCCCGATCGTGGCCGCCCTGCTGGGGATGCCGGGCAATATCTACTTCTGGCTGTTCTTCATCTTCCCCCCCTATCGGCTCCTGGAGTTCATCCTGGGCATGCTCCTAGCCCGGGCGGTCACGTTGGGACTCACGCTCCGCTGGCCTCGGGCGACCTCCATGGCGGCCCTGGCCGCCATGGGCGGTGTCGCGTTCGCATTCACGGAGTACACCGCCACCACCGGTCGATACCTGGACCGACCCTTCGTGGCCCTGGCCGTCATCCCCGGGCTCCTGCTGCTGTTGCTGGCCGCCGCGACTCAGGACCTCCGCCAGGTCCGATCCTGGCTCCGATCTGGCATTCTGGTGGCCCTCGGAGAGTCCTCCTTCGCGCTCTATCTGCTCCACAAACCGCTGTACCTGTTCACCAGCAGGTTCGGCTGGTGGGATAACTCGGGGCATCTCCTGGCCACCGGCCGGCTGGTGCTATTCATCGGCCTCGCCCTGGCGACCGCGGTAGCCATCCACTTCTGCTTGGAGCGGCCGCTGGACCGTGCCCTGCGGCGGCTGCCCGGCCCCATCCAGCTCTGCTCTCGGCTTCGCACCTCCCCCACCCACCCGACCATGCCCGGCACGTGGCCGCATCTCGGCGTGGTCGCCGCAGCGCCAGCCACGGCCCTGCGCACCCGCACCGGGCGGGGACGGTTCAGCCGCCGTTCCGAAGGCACCAATGGGCGATCAGAGATGCGGTCAAGGCCGGAGCCTCCAAGGGGAAGAGATGCCCGGCCCCCTCCAGGACTCGCAGGCTGATGGCGGGGTGGGCCAGAAGCTCCGCGCGAGCCGGCCCCAAAGCCACCTGGTCATCTCGATCGCCCCAGACAACCAGGGTGCGCTCGGCCAGAGCGTCGAGCCCCGGGAGGAGCAGGGACTCGGGACGAAACCCGAAGGGACGCATCATCCGCGGCACCGTGTCCAGATCGGCGCCGCGGACGAACCGGCGGCCCACCAGGTAACGGTATCGGGCCAGATCCGGGCCGATATGGCCCGGGTCCGCTCCCACCTCCACCGCCTCCGGCTCTGGGTTCCGGCACTGACGCGCCACCGCTCGGCGCCCGGCCGCCCCCAGCACATCGGTCATGCCGGGGAACATCGACACGCCCCAGACCAGAGGCAGCCGCGATGAGATCCCAACCGGGCTCAGCAGCACCAGCCGACGGACCCGGTCGCCGTGGTCGAGAGCGAAGCCGCCGGCCGCCAGCCCACCCAGCGAATGGCCGACCAGGTCGAAGCTTCCGATCCCCAAGTGGTCGGCGACAGCGTTCACGGCATCGTTCCAGGCGGGTCTGGGATGCCCGTGGAACCGGATCGGGTCGCTGAGCCCGCTGCCCGGGCGATCGATACCGATGACGCGAAAATCGGGCGAGAGGCTGGCCGCCAGCGCCGCGTAATGCCCGATGCTGGCCCCCAGCCCATGGAGGAGCACCAGCGTGCTCGGCCCTCGACCCACCTCCAGGACGTGGATCCGCCCGACCCCGGTCTCGACGTAGTGGTGGCAACCATCCACCCCGAGGTCGTCCAGCCAACGGTCGACGATGATCTCGATCTCCTCGTCGCCCCCGACCTCGCTCGGCTGCCGTCGCGCGAGTCCGACCGCGGAGGCATACCCCGCCGTGGCCAACGCCCCGGCGCCGATCCCGATCGTCAGGCCCAGCTTGGTCGCACTCACGTGAACTCCCACAGCTTCCCCCGGCTCAGCTCAATTGCGGGCAACCACGACGACAGGCGGTGCCGGCCATGTCGCCGCTCACGCCGTCCCGGGGTCCAGCCATGTCTCAACCAGGTCGGCCGTGCGCTCCGGTTCCAGGAAGGGGAATAGGTGACCCCAGCCCGGGACCGTCTTCAGCTCGATACCCGGGTAGTGGGAGAGCTGCTGTCGCGCCGGCCCCGGCGCCACCTTGTGGTCCTCATCGCCGAAGATCACCAGAGTCCGCCCGGAGAGCAAGCCCAGACCGGGGAGCAAGAGCGAGTCGGGATGGAATCCGGTGAGGGTCATGAGCCGGGCGAACGCGTGCAGATCGAAGCCTGAGCGGAAGCGGCGGCTGACGAGCATCCGGTAGCCGTCCGGATCCGGGCCAACCTCCACGGGCCCCCCTGGCAGCCCTCGCATGTCGCCGTCTCCGCGCGCCCACTGCCGCTCCATGGCCCAGCTGTCCAGGTTGAACACCAGATCCGCCAGCCCGGGGATGCGAGCCGCCAGCCACGATCTCGGTGGCGCGACCGCCAGCCCGATGGGGGCCAGCAGCACCAGCCGGGCGACCCGGGCGGGATCCGCCACGCAGTAGGCGCCAGCCGCCAGCCCCCCCATCGAGTGACCGACCAGGTGAGGTCGGACCAGGGACAGCTCCGTCGCGATCTCGCCGATGATGTCTACCCACGGCGACCGGGGGTGAGCCGTGAAATGGATGGGATCGCTGATCCCGGCCCCCGGCAGATCCACCGCCACCACATGAAATGTCATCGACAGCCAGCTGATCAGTGCGGCGTAGCTCCCGGCGCTGCCCCCGAGCCCATGCACCAAGATCAGGGGGTCGCCGTCCCCACCCGCCTCGAGCACGTGGATTCGCCCCTGGGACGTGCCGAAGTAGAGATGCCGACCGGCGGCGCCGGACCGCCCCAGCCGCTCGTCTATCAGCCGCTCGACCGCCGCCTCCGCGGGGGCGGTGGTGGACCGCATCCGGGCGATCCCCACCGCCGCGCCGTATCCGGCCATGCCCAGGCCAACAACCCCGGCCGCAAGCCGGGCCGGTCGTCGGCCCCGGCTCAAACTTCCTTGAATTCGGCGTCCACCACGTCGCCATCGGCGCCGGCCGGTCCTTCCGACCCAGGAGCCGGTGGGATGTCGTCCGCGGGTTGCCCGTCCGGGACTGGCGACTCGGCGCCGGAGCTGGCGTAGATCGCCTGGCCAACCTTCTGGATCGCCTCCGAAAGCTCGTGCTCGCCACTCTGCATGTCCACGGTGCTCTGGGCCGCCACGGCCGACTTCAGAGCCTCGATCTTCTGGTTGATCTCGTCACGGAGTTCGCTGGACACCTTATCGCCGTGCTCGCGCATCGTCTTCTCGGAGCTGTAGACCAAGCTATCGCAGCGGTTGCGCAGGGTGATCTCCTCCGCCTTGCGGCGATCTTCCTCGGCGTTCGACTCGGCCTCCCTCACCATCCGCTCCACCTCCTCCTTCTGCAGGGTGGTGGATCCGGTGATGGTGACCTTCTGCTCCCGACCGGTTCCGCGGTCCTTGGCGGTCACGTTGAGGATGCCGTTGGCGTCGATGTCGAAGGTGACCTCGATCTGCGGCAGACCCCGCGGCGCCGGCGGAATGCCATCGAGCATGAAACGCCCCAGGGTACGGTTGTCGCGGGCCAGGGGGCGCTCCCCCTGCAGGACCACGATCTCCACTGAGGGCTGATTGTCGGCGGCGGTCGAGAAGACCTGGCTCTTACTGGTGGGAATGGTGCTGTTGCGCTCGATGAGCTTGGTGTTGACCTCGCCTTCAGTCATGATCCCCAGCGACAGCGGGGTGACATCGAGCAGCAGCACATCCTTGACTTCGCCTTTCAGCACTCCGCCCTGGATGGCAGCCCCGACCGCGACCACCTCATCTGGGTTCACCCCCCGGTGAGGGTCCTTGCCGGTCATGCCCTTGACCAACTCCTGGATAACGGGCATGCGGGTGGAACCTCCCACCAGGATCACCTCGTCGAGCTCCGCCAACGGCATGTTGGCGTCCTTGAGAGCGTTCTCGAACGGCCCCTTGCAGCGGTCGGTGAGGTCGCTCGTGAGCTGCTCGAACTTGGCCCGTGACAGCTTCAGGTCGAGGTGCTTGGGACCGTTCTGGTCGGCGGTCACGAAGGGCAGGTTGATCTGCGTCTCCTGAAGCTGGGAGAGCTCGATCTTGGCCTTCTCCGCCGCCTCGGTCAGGCGCTGGAGAGCCTGACGGTCGGACCTCAGGTCGATCCCCTGGTCGCGCTTGAACTCCTCCGCCATCCAGTCCACCACCCGCCGGTCGTAGTCGTCCCCCCCGAGGTGGGTGTCGCCGTTGGTGGACTTGACCTCGAATACCCCCTCTCCCACCTCGAGGATGGACACGTCGAAGGTGCCGCCGCCCAGGTCGAAGACCAGGATCTTCTCCGACTCCTTGCGGTCGAGGCCGTAGGCGAGAGCCGCAGCGGTGGGCTCGTTGATGATCCGCAGCACGTTGAGGCCGGCGATCTGCCCGGCGTTCTTGGTGGCCTGGCGCTGGGCATCGTTGAAATAGGCGGGGACGGTGATCACGGCGTCGGTGACCTTCTCGCCCAGGTAGGCCTCGGCGTCGCCCTTCAACTTCTGCAGGATCATGGCCGAGATCTGCTCCGGGGTGTAGTTGCTCCCCGCCACATTGACCTCAGCCCGCCCGTCCTTGCCGGAGACCACCGCGTAGGGGACGATCTTGCGCTCGCCCTCCACCTCGTTGAAGAGTCGCCCCATGAACCGCTTTATCGAATAGATGGTGTTCTCGGGGTTGACCGCCGCCTGGCGCCGGGCCAGCTGCCCCACCAGCCGACTGCCATCCTTGCTGAATGCCACCACCGATGGAGTGGTGCGCCCACCCTCGGTGTTGGGGATTACGACCGGCTCGCCGGCCTCCATGACGGCGACCACCGAGTTGGTCGTTCCCAGGTCAATTCCAACGGTCTTGGCCATGAATTCTCGAAACCTCCCTGTTCATTCAGTCGGGGGCTGCGGCTCCGCGGCCCGTCCGCTACTCCTACCCTACCGCAGCCTGGTGGCCCCGAAACAGAGCCGAAGCTCACGGGCCCGCTCCAGAGCTCGCAGTCGCGATCATGGCAAGGTAACCCATGAACCAAGAGGAACACGCCGCGCCATCCCGACGCCTGGTCCCGGGAGCCCTGTTCGCCCTGGTCACAGCGGCGGTGGTGGTGCTCACCCTGCTGGCGGGACCAGCCCCCGCGCAGCCCAACGGCTTCGGCCTGTTCCCCAGCACGGTCCATCTCATGCAGCGAAGTGGAGTCCTGCTGAGCGAGCCCTACAGCCGCCCCACCATCCCCTCTGCCCGAGCGGTCGCGCTGGCTCGGCGGCAGGGGCGTCAGGACCGAGTGCAGCGGGTTTTCCTGGCCCTGGCCACCAGCACCGGCGGGGGCCCGCTGGGCGACCGGCCGCGACTGTGCTGGGTGGTGTTGTTGCGGGCCAACCCGAACGCCCGGGGGAACCTGCCCGCACCGGGTCACATTCAGCTCTACATGGTGCTGGTGGATGCTCGGACCGGGCGCTTTGTCGAAGGCGTCATAGCCTTCGCGGGCCAACCCCAGACCGGCGTGGGGTCCGAGTGAGCTGTCCCCGGCCGCGCAACTGCGGAACCAGCCGCTTCCCGTTGCTTAGCTGACAATCCAGCGAATGCTCCGGCCTCAAGGCCCGCCATCGGCCCGGCGCCAGGGTGGAGTCCGGGCTCCCATCTGCCTGTTGGCGGCGGCGCTGGGGGTCTTGGCAGTGGTGACGCTGCCCGCCCCCGCCCTGGCCGTGCGGGTCGTACCCGATCGCCCGCCGCCGACGGCCGGCATGCCGTGGCTGCAGGTGACCGGCGGCAGGATCACGACCACCGCTGGCCAGACCGTGATCTTGAGGGGTTTCAACGACTCCGCCCTGCTGCAGAGCGGGTCCGCGCCGCTGCCGACAGCGCTGACCGCCGCGGATGCCGCCTTGATGCAGGCGCAGGGCTTCGACGTGCTCCGGATTCCCATATCGTGGTCCTTGCTCGAGCCCCAGCCCGGCCACTTCAGTCGGCGCTACCTGGGCCGCCTCGCGGCCATGGTGGAGCTATGCGCGCAGCACCACCTGTACGTGGTCTTGGACATGCACACCCAAGACTTCGGGGTGGCCTTCGGAGGAAGTGGGGCGCCGGCCTGGCTCGCTGTTCCGGGAATACCTGACCTGCACCTGCCCGGCCTGTCCCCGGCCTGGCAGCGGCACCTCTCGCCGGCTGTCAATGCCGCCTTGGCGTACTTCTGGTTGTATCCGAACTGGCAGGCCCTCTATTGGGAAGCCTGGAGAGTGGTGGCGAGACGGTTCCGAAACCTCTCAAATGTGGCGGGTTACGACCTCTACAACGAGCCTCATCCCCTGCCCATTCCACCCGGCGTCTTCGCCACTCGCCTGCTCTGGCCCTTCTACCGGGCCGGGGTCCAGCGGATAGCCCAGGTGGACCCCAACCACCTGTTCATCGTGGAGGGAGATCTTTTCGGCGAGTTGCCGACCGCGGTGCGCCCGCTGCGGGCTAACGACGTCGTCTACTCCACCCACCTCTACGCCGGCAGCATCCTGGGCGCTCCCTTCAGGGGATCTGAGCAGCCCCTGAAGCAGGAGTGGGCGCAGGCGCTCTCCGAGGCGCGGCAGCTCCCGGCCCCCTACTGGGTCGGGGAGATCGGGATCCGGCACACCGCGCCCCAGGCCAAGTCGTGGGCCCAGGATGAGATCGCGCTCTCCAATCAGCACCTCACCGGATGGGCCTGGTGGCAGTGGGACGACCCGTCCGGATGGGGAATTCGTCGGAGAGCCGGCCCCGTCAACCGCGCCTGGCTGAAGGTGCTCTCCCAGCCCTTCGTCCGCTCGGCCCCGGGCAAGCTGGTGTCCATGTCCTACTCGCCCGCGACAGGAATTCTCCACGCCGACATCTCTGGTGCCGCCCCGGGAGACACCGTCTTGGTGTCCTGGCCGAAGACCGCCGGACCCGCCCGGGTGGAGAGCCGCTGCGTAGCCCCGACCACCCATGGGGCCGAGGCGCCAGGGACGATCAGGCTGAAGATGCTGGATCCAGCCTGCCGGATAACCGTTGCCTGACTGCAAGCGGGCGTGCTCCTGGCTGTGCAAGACTGAGACGGCAGGCATCCAACACCGCCAGGTTGGCCGCGCCGTCGGCAGCGGAGGTGAGCAAGACCTCCCCTGTGTCCATCGCCCGATGGAAGGCTCGGATCATCTCCAAGTAGGGATCGGCCGGCGGAGCCGGGATCTGCTGCACGAGACCCGAGCCGACTCTGAGACTGATTGGCAGGGCCTCGCCATGCCAGGCCGTGAAGGGGCGATCGAGGAGGATCCCCCCCTTGGTTCCCTCGATCGCCAGCCACTGGGCCTCGGCGGCCGCGAACCCACAGGCCAGCCCGGCCAGGCAGGGGGCGGAGGCGCCGGAGCCGGGGAACCTCAGGCTCACGCTCGCCGCCTGATCCACCCCGCCGCGCCAAGCGGCGACCGCCTCGGCCAGGTCCGGCTCCCTGCCCGCGATCCAGCGGGCGGCGTTGATCAGGTACGAGCCGACGTCATAGAGCGCTCCCCCTCCCAGGCCGGGATCCCAACGGTAGTCGTCATCGCCCTCCAGCGGAAAGGAGAAGTTCCCCGAGATCTGGCGCAGCTCCCCGATAACCCCATCGCCGATCAGGGAGTGCACCAGAGCCCAGCGGGGGTGGTAGCGGTACATGACCGCCTCCCCGAGCAGGCGCTGGTGGGCCCGGGCCGCCTGGTCCATCTCGACGGCCTCGACCGCACTGAGCGCGAGCGGCTTCTCGCACAGCACGTGGCGGCCTCGCCGAAGGGCCTCCAGCACCCAGCGCTTGTGCAGGGAGTTCGGCAGGGGGATGTAGACGCAATCCAGGTCGCGATCGAGAACTCCCTGGTACCCCTCCACCACCTCTGCCACCCCCAGCGCTCGAGCCGTCTCCAGCCCCCGCTCCAGAGACCGCGAGCCCAGGACCTCCACCACTCCGCCCGCGGCCTGGATCGCCGGGATCACGGCTTGGCGAGCGATCCGAGCCGCCCCCAGCACCCCCCAGCGGACCGCCATCGGAGTCAGATCCGGACTGTTCTGGGCAGTCCGAGCTCGGCCGCCTGCAACGCCGCCTCCATCACCTGGATGTTGCGCCTGGCAAACTCAGGGGTGACCGCCAACGGCTCGCGCGCCAGCAGGTGACCGGCCAGATTGCGATAGAACGCGGCCTCGGGCACCGGGGGCAGAGACAGCCTCTCATCATGGCTCAACCCGCGGCCAGCGGGCCTCAGCACGTGGAGCTCGCAGGGCAGGTCGGAGACAGGAAGGTGCTCCTCGACCAAGCCGTTGGGCCCAAGGCTGGAGAGAACCGCCTCCCGCCAGTGCCCAACCGCCGCCGCCCTGGTGCCCAGCACGTACCACTTGGGCTTGCGCGCTGCCGCGATGTCGGAGTGTAGAAACGAGGCCTCGGCGCCACCCTCGAACCGGAGCCGGATCTCAAACTGGTCGTCATTGGTGACGTCATGCCAGACCCGGTTCTGCCTGGTCGCGTCAACCTGCAGCACCGGTGCAGGTAGCAGCTGCAGAATCCAGTCGAGATAGTGGGCCCCCCAATCGTAGATGACGCCACCGCTCACCTCGCTGTCGGAGTGCCAGAGGTGGCACGGATGCTCGAACCCGCCCACAAACGTCTCCACCCGGAAGATCTCGCCCAGCTCTCCTGATCGCGCCAAATCCAGCAGCGCCAGGTAGTCCGGGTCCCAGCGCCGGTTCTGATAGACGGTGAGGACCCGATCCGCCGCCTGCGCGGCCGCGAGCAAGCGGTCCGCCTCCGCGGCGGTGAGGCAGAAGGGCTTCTCAACGACCACGTGCTTGCCTGCCTCCAGAGCGCGCTGCGCCAGAGCGGCATGGGTGTTGGGGGGTGTCGACACCACCACCACGTCGACCTCGGGATGCACCAGGAGCGGATCCGCCTCCGCCAGCAGGGCCGGCTCCGCACCATCCGCCAGAGCGGCACGGAGTCGCTCTGGACTGCGATCGCAGACGGCGGTGAGCCGCAGCCCCGCGGTTCTGGAGATGGCGTTGGTGTGCTCTGGGCCGATGGCGCCGAATCCCAGCAAGCCCACCCCCAGCGCGGCTCTCTCATCCCGGCCGGCGACATGGCGGACAGCGCGGTACAGCAGCCCCCGCATCTCATCGGATGCATAGACGTCCCACGTCTCGCCGAGCCCGCAGTAGAAGACCCGCCCGGCTCCGTGATGGCGAGCATAGGCGATGGGAACCTCCCTGGACCTCCAGGTGGTGGACAGCAGAATTTCCACATCGGCAGCCAGGTCCGCCTGGCCGCAGCACGAGTCCATCACCCGCACGGCCTTGGGCGTCCTGCGGGTGATGTCATGGCTGGCCGACCTGACGTCGGCCACCAGTTCCATCCTGGGCAAGCGGCCGTCGGGTAGGCTGCCCATCATCTCGCGGTAGCGGGAACCAGAGGACCATTGCTCGTTGGTGCAGTGCAGCCCCACGAAGCCGCCACCGGCCGCCACAAAGCTGCAGAGTCCGGCCTCTTCCCCGGCCGAGAGGTGGCCCCCGGGGGCGTGGGCAACCACCACGTCGAAGCCCTCAAGGTTGGCCAGTGGAGTCGCGTCGGTGACCAGCTCCACCGCAACCTCGCCGGTTCTGGCGAGGTACTCCATCCAGGGATCCAGGGACGGCACGCCGCGAGCGCCGACCAGGATCAGGGTGCGAATCACTCTCTTGCAGTCTCCCAAGCCAGCTCGGACCCCGCACTCCCCGACACTCATGAGCAACTGTAACCCAAGCCACGGTCGACCACCGAGCTGGCAAGGTGTCCGCGCAGCCGGGCCGGCCAGCGACGGCAGTCTGGCCCCGCTCAGGGCCTGGGCTTGACCCCGACGTGGATGGCGACGATCCCCAGGGTCATCCGCTGGTATCGCACCCGGTCGAAGCCGGCCTCGCGCAGCCAGCGCGAGACCACCAGCGGAGGAGGAAAGGCGGCGATGGAGTCGGTGAGGTACTGGTAGGCGCCGGCCCGCCCCAGCAGAAGAGTGGCCAGGCGGGGTATCACCCATTGGTTGTAGAGCCGGTAGAGCGGGTCCATAGGAGCCACCACGGTGCTGAATTCGAGGATCACGGCCCTTCCGCCCGGGCGCAGCACCCGCAGCATCTCCCCCAGGGCCAAGTCGTGGTGATCGATGTTGCGCAGCCCAAAGGCCATCGTGGCCGCGTCGAAGGTGGAGTCCGCAAATGGCAGCCGGCAGGCGTCGCCGACCCGGAAGTCAACTCCCGGCACCTTGCCGGTGGCTCCAGCGATCATGGCCTCGGTCAGGTCCACCCCCGCGACCGACCCAGCCGTGCCGACACGGCGCTTGAGCAGGGCTGAGAGCGCGCCGGTCCCACAGCAGACGTCGAGCGCCCGGTCCCCCAACCCGGCTTTGGTCAGCTGGGCAGCACGGCGCCGCCAGCGGCGGTCCTGCCCGAGGCTGAGCAGCGCGTTGAGCAGGTCGTATCGATGCGCGATCGAGGAGAACATCGAGCGAACCGCATCCGGTTCGGGGTGACCGGCGGTCGGAAGCCTGGCCGGTACTTGCTCGCCCCCTGCCTGCGATTCTGCCTTCACAGCTGGGCCGCGGCCCGGGCCTCTCCCCGCTCCACGGGGTCCCGCAGGCTAGCGCACGAGCACTCGGGCTGCGGCGGGAGCGCGACCAGGGCATCCAGGGCGACGCCCCCCAACTCCTCTGCTCCCTCCTGCACGATAGCGCGCAGAAGGTCGAAGTCCCACTCCGGCCTCACCCCCTCGGCGTAGTTCAAGACCATCTCCACCGTCGCGAAGCAGGCCCCGATCTCGCGGGCGAGATACACGGCCGGGGTGACGGCCTGGCCGATGATGTCCCCACCGAGTCGCGCCAGGGCAGCCACCTCAGCGGCGGTCTCGAAGCGGGGTCCCTCGACGGTGGCGTGGACAGCGCGGTTGAAGACCCGCGTCGCCTTGTCGGCGGCGAACCGCCGTGACCGCTGCCAGAGCGCCTCCCGGATGTCTGGGCAGAAGGGATCGCGCATGGAGATCATCGATCCCGGGACCAGCTGACCGCCGCACTGCCGAGTGAGGTCGATGAAGTCGTGTGGGATGATGAGGTCACGGGGGTGGAAGTGCTGAGTGATGCTGGCGGTGCCCGACTCGGCGACGATCCGCCGGACCCCGGCCCGCTGCAGCAGCCAGAAAAGAGCCAGGATTCGGGCCTCGCGCCCGGCCTCTGGGCGGCCCTCGTGGGGCCTGACGAACAGCACCGAGCGTTCCACTCCCGCGTCATCTGTGATCTGGAAGTTGGTGAGCGGCGGCGTGTCCCCGAACGGCGTCGTGAAGACCTTCTCGCGCTGTACCACGCGAGCTCTGGGGTCCCCCTCTGGGGAGCCCAGAGTACCGGTCCCGGAGCCGCCCAGGATGGCGTACTCGGCGGCGGCAATCTGCCCGGTCTCGCTGGAGGCGACCATACCCTGGAGTATATGAATCCGGGCTCGGCCCGCCGCTGGCCAGCGGTCGGGCAGCTCGTTGATCTCAGGCGGAGGCCAAGTCGAAATCCGCCACCACCGGGAAGTGATCGCTCGCCCGTCGGGCCAACTCCGCCAACCTGCCCGTCTGTGCCGCCACCGCGCACGCTACCAGTCGGTCCGCGAGATCCGGCGTGGCGAAGATGTAGTCGATTCGAACCGCCGGTTGGTAGGTCGGACAGGTGAAGCTGTTCGACCGGGGATGAGTTCGACGCAGGCAGTCGATGTAACCGGCGTCGGCCAGACTGCGAACGGCTGCGCGGGGCATTAGAGCACTGACCAAGGCGTCGGTGGTCTCACCTCTGGGGACCATCTCGATCAGGGGATGAACGAGCCACGGCAGCCTGGGGACGCCCGCCCTGGCCACCTCGGAGACCTCCGCGGAGTCGGCATCGGGATCGCGCCACCAGCGCATGGCCCTGACGCTGGCAGGGACCGGGCCGATGGCGCCCACCTCGTCCAGTACACCATTGCGGCGCCACTCGGACAACTGGCCCAGAAAGTCGGTGGCATGGATACCGTCGCCAGGGGCCATGGAGTTGAAGTCCCCAAGGATGATGTGGGGCAGGTGCGGTCGGTGCTCAGCCTGGCGCCGGATCGCCCCCAGCTCGCGCAATCGGTCTGGCTCCGCCCGGCCCCGCCTTTGGAAGGCTGCGGTCAGGTGCACGGTATGGATCCGCACCCTGGGGATATGCGCTCCATCGCCGAGATTGAGCTCCACCTCAATGGAGTTGCGAGGCCATGCCTCTGGGTCCTGATGGTTCTCCCAGGCGGCGACCGGAACTCGGGACAGCACCCCCTGGTGTCGGAACCGAGGGGCCTCGCCGAAAAGGGCCTCATAGCCCAAGCGATCAGCCATCCGGCGCATCGGTAGGGGATCCTCGATCTCCTGAAGGGCGATCACGTCCGGACTCAGTTCGGCCACCACCGCGGCTATTGCGGGCCACCGCTCGCCACCGCCGGCCAGGATGTTGTAGCTGGCCACCCGCAGCGACCCCCTGACTGACGGAACGGAGCCGGTGACATCCTTCATGTCCTCGATTCTAGGAGCCACCGTTTCTGCGACTTCTCACCAGCTCGGGCCGGAGGCCGCTGGCCCGCAAGGGTGTCATGCTGGCCAGGTGATACTCCCAGCCCGCCCTCCTGCCCTGTTCGAGCTGCCCCGCTCCCCTCGGCCGGCCGGCCGGGCGGCGCCGTTCGAGCGCCCCAGCCTTGCCTGAGTACATCTGCTCCACCTGCGGGACCGAGTACGAGAGCTCGGTCCAACCGCCCGCCGCCTGCTCCATCTGCCAGGACGAGAGGCAGTACGTTCCGCAAGAGGGGCAGCGGTGGACGCTCATGCCAGACCTCCAGGGCCGCCACCGCAACCGACTCACCGAGCTGGAGGCAGGACTGGTCGAGGTGGTGACCGAGCCAGCTTTCGCAATCGGCCAGCGCGCGCTCTTAGTGCAGACTCCTCACGGGAACCTGCTCTGGGACTGCCTCACCATGATTGACCTGGAGACCGTCACCGCCCTCAACGGCCTCGGTGGTGTCGACGTCATGGCCATCAGCCATCCTCACTTCTATGGCGCTGTGGCTTCGTGGGCCACCGCGCTGGATTGTCCGCGGGTTCTGCTGCCGGCGGCGGATCGGGAGCATCTGATGCACCGGCACCCAAGCATCGTTCACTTCGACGAGGTAGAGATGTCCCCCCTGGAAGGACTGCGACTGATCCGGGTCGGAGGGCACTTCCTCGGCTCGACTGTGCTGCACTGGCCGGGCGGCGCTGGGGGGCGAGGGGTGCTCCTCAGCGGCGACAGCATCGCCGTGGTCGCAGACCGCCGCCACGTCACCTTCTTATATAGCTACCCGAATCGCATTCCCCTGGCAGCCGCGGACGTCCGAATGATCGCCCAGCGCTGCCGCCCGCTCGCCTTCGACCGGCTCTACAGCGGCTTCTCCGACGGCCTGATCGCCAGCGGTGCCCATGCGGCAGTGCTGCGCTCTGCGGAGCGTTACGTGGGCATGCTCGAGGGCAACTGGCCACGGCTCTGATGGTGCACTCAGGGGGTTTGCGCCCCCGGCGAGCTCCGGACTCTAGCATTCTCTCCCAGCCACCGAGATGACGGTCGTGGAGCGGTCTGGGAATTGGATGAAATTCGAGCCCCGGAGCTCTACACTCGGTGCTGTGGCCAGCACCTCCACCCGCAGGTTTTCCCCAAGACTCCCCCACGTGGTGGTGCTCCCAAACCTGGGGCGAAGATGGCGCTTGGTCAGCACCCGACCGCTGGCGGTCGCCGCCTGGACCCTGGTTGCCGTGGTGGGCTTGGGCCTGGCCCTGATCGCCTACTCCGCCCAGCTCCACTTCACCCAACAGTACGAGCTGGGCGCGACCCTGAATGGCTGGCAGAACTTCCTGCGGGAGGGCGCTCCCTGGCAGACCGTGATGCCCGCGGTCGTCGCAGGCGCATTGGCCCTGATCGGGTGGCGGAGATTGCTCAACGCCACCCCCGAGCCCACCATCGGGCTACCCGGGATGAGTGGACTCTCAGCACCGAGCCTGCGAGCCACCCTGCGCCGGGAGCGCCGAGGGGTGCTGGTCATGGTCAACTGTCTGACCGCCTTGGTGCTGGTGGTGGTGGTTCGACTCCCGGTCTACCTGGCCCTGGCGCTCAACGGCGCCGGGCTGGCGCGCCACTCTCTGCCGGGAGTGACGCTCCAGGCGGTGGCGTGGGTGCTGTGCGGCGCTTGCTTCTGGCTCTGGCGCGCCCGCTACCTCCGTACCCTGGAGAGCTGGGGCGTGCCCGGTGGGCGCTGAGACCCTGCGGCTCGTGACCCGGCGGGGTTGTCATCTCTGCGACTTGGTGGAGGAGCCCCTGCTAGAGCTCGCGCTGGCCCGTGGAATCACCGTGCAGCATTGCGAAGTCGATGAGGATGCCGCGCTGCGGGACAGCTATGACCAGCGTGTGCCGGTCCTGCTCCGGGGCGACGAGGTCTTGGCGGAGGGTCGCTTCGACCCTGAGGCCGCGCTCCAGTCCGTCATCTCGGCTCGCGATCGATTCACGATTCAGTGACATGGTCCGCGGCCGCCTCCGGATCGCCATACACTGCGGCTGATGGCGCGCCGTGACCCGACCCCGCACCCAGCCCCGATCGAACTGTCGGTGGTCATTCCCACCCGCAACGAGGCCGGCAATATCCCGCTGCTGCTGCAGCGGCTGCGGCGCTCGATCGCCGAGGTGGCGTTTGAGGTGCTGTTCGTGGACGACAGCGACGACGAGACTCCCCGTCTGCTCCGCGAGCTCGCCGCCTCGGACCCCAGGGTGCGTTATCGCCACCGCCCCCCGAACCTGCGGGCGGGTGGTCTCAGCACCGCGGTGGTTCAGGGATTGGCGCTGGCACGCGGCCGCCTCGTGTGCGTCATGGACGGGGACCTCCAGCATCCGCCAGAGACCATCCCCGAGCTGTTGCGAGCCGAGCGGGCTGGCGCCGACGTGGTCATCGCCAGCCGCTACATACAAGGAGGTAGTCGCAGCGGACTGGGAGGAGGGGTCCGCAAGCTGGTCTCCAGGGGTGCCACCCTCTTGGCACGCGCCCTGTTCACGGAGGCGAGGGCCAGCAGCGATCCCCTGGCCGGGTTCTTTCTCTGCCGCGCCGCCCTGATCGAGGGCTTGCAGTTCCGGCCGGTCGGATTCAAGATCCTGCTGGAGCTGCTGGTCTGCTCAGAGGGTGCGCGAGTGGTCGACATCCCCCTCGAGTTCCAGGCCCGTGGGGCCGGCGAGAGCAAGGCGACCGCCGCCCAAGGCCTGCTCTACCTGCGCCACCTGTGGTCGCTGGTCAGAGATGTGCCGGGCAGCGCTCGGCGCTGGAAGTTCGCAGCCATCGGCACGGGAGGGCTGTTCATCTTCCTGGCCCTTCTGGAGATCGGGGGGTCGGTGCTCAGGTTGCCGGTTCTGGCCGCTTGGGCGGTGGCCTTCCTGATCTCTCTGGCCTGGAACTTCTCCCTGAACCTGAAGCTCACCTTCGCCGACGCCAGGCGCGAGCGGTATCCCCTGATGCGCCGTTATGTGCAGTCCGCCCTCACCGCTGGAGGGGCCCAGCTGATCGTGTTCCTGGGCCTGTTGGGGACTTCCATGCCGCTGGTCGTCGACGGATTGTTGGGCGCTCTGGTGGGGATGGCGACCAACGCCGGGCTCAGCTTCCAGCTGGTCCGCCGCCGCCGGCTCCGACTGCCCGGCCCCATCGGCCTGGAGCCCCTGGTCAACCGGCTGGTCAGGGTGGGCAGGGCCGACTTCGGTGCCGTGTTGGACGCAGATCTGAAGCTGGTCCTCTCGACCAGCGGGCAGGACTACCGCCCCCCGCCAGGGATCCGGAACCTGTGCCGGCGCGCCGAGGCGACGGGAGTGCCCGGCCTCTGGACTGAGCCCGCCTCCAGGCGGCCTCAAGCCAGAGCCAGTGTCGAGATGAGCTCCGCCATGGTGTTCCCACTGGAGGCGCTCGCCTCCTCCCGCTTGAAGCTGGTGCTCATCCGGCACAGCCGCACAGCCTTCAGCGGTGCCGACCTGGAGGCCGTGATGCGGCAACTTCGCAGGACTGGGGACCGGGTAGTCCCGCACGGGCAGACCCCCGAGCCCGTGATTCGCGCTCGGGTGGCCCGCTGACCGGTCGGTGCCAAGAACTGCCGCCAATGCTCTTGGCGCCAACCGGCAGGATTGACACCTCGCTCAGCTCCCGTCCGCTAAGTTGACGCGGTGACCAAACCGGGCTCGCGCCCACTCTTGACCCGGATCCTGTTCCCGGTTCGCCACCGCCTCCTACTCTGGGTCGGAGTCGCCGCGCTGGTGGGCCTGGCCCTGCCCGGGACGACCGTGGTGCTCAACGCGCTGGTGCCAGTGTTCCTGGCGGGACAGGTGTTGGGACTCGCGCTCAATCTCACCCCCGGGGAGATCCGGGCCGCTGGGCGCAGCCTGCATCTGGTGGGACTGGCGCTGCTGTGCCAGTGGACTCTCCTGCCCGGGCTCGGCCTGCTGCTGCACATGGTGGCTCCCACCCCGGTGCTGGCCGCGGGAATCCTAATCGTCGCCATCTCGCCGGCCGAGATAACCAGTGGGCTGATGGCGACCATAGCGGGAGGCGACACCGCGATCGCGACCGCCTGCATGGCCGGCTCCCTGGCACTGTCGATCGTGCTGACCCCGCTCTGGCTCTCCATCGGTCTGGGGGCACGGGCCCACTTCAGCCCGGTCTCGTTAGCATCCGAGCTGCTGCTCTCGGTGCTGCTGCCCTTGCTGGTGGGGGTGGGTCTTAGAGCCCGTTTTCCCCGGCTGGGACGGTGGCGCCATCACTACCTGGACTTCAGCGCCGCCTGCCTGGTGCTGGTGGTGCTGGCCGGGACCGCCAGCGCTCGACCGGTGCTCCTGTCGCCGGCCATCTTTGCCACCGTCGGACTGGTGGTCGCCCTGCTCGTGGGCGGGGGCGTGGTGGGCCTGGGCCTGGGATCTCTGCTGCACCTGCCACATCGCCAGGCCGCCGCCATCGGGTTTCCGATGGGGATAAGGGAGTTCGGAGTCGCGATTGCGGTCTCGGTCGCGGTCATGCCCCGCGCCAGCGCGGTGGGCGGGATCTATGGGATCGTCATGGTGGCGGCAGCCGGTACCTTGGCCACACGCTTGGGCCACCGCGTGGATCGTCCGCCCAAGACAGCCGGAACGAACGGTCAGTGGTAGTCGTGGGAGGTCGATACCGGCACCAGGATGTCCTCCGGTGGCGACGGAGGTGGAAGAAGCTTCTCCACTAGCAGGCTGGCGACCCCATCGGCTGATCTCAACACGCCTCTGGCGAGCAGCAGGTGCTGGTGGCTGGCCAGGGCCCGGTTGTCCCGGTAGACCTGGGGAGTGAGGACCAGGTCCAGGTGGCCGCTCTCGTCCGCCAGGGTGAAGAAGCGCATCCCCTTTGCCGAATGGGGGGCCTGCCTGGTTATCACCAGTCCCGCCACCAGCAACCGGCTGGCGCTGGGGGCGGAGCGGGCCTGCTCCAAGGGCGTCACTCCCAGCTGATCCAATGAGGGTCGCAGCAGGGCCACCGGGTGCGGTCCGATGCTCAGCTCCATGACGCGATAGTCGGCCAGGGTCAGCTCTCGCTGCGACAACCTCGGCAGCGGCGGGGACAAGGCCGGCAGGGGCAGCAGCACCCCCTGGGCGGGAGCTAGAGCGGCCCGCCCAGGTCCGCTGGCGAGCTCCTCCTCCACCGGCTTCAACCGCCACAGCAGTTCCCGCCGCGACTCCTCGAACTCGTCGAAGGCTCCCACCATGACCAGGGCCTCCAGCACCGAACGGGGAACGCCGGTGCGCCGCCAGAAGTCCTCCGGCGATGAGTAGGGCCCGCGCTCACGCTCTCGGTCCAGCCGCTGCCGCATGGCCTCTCCCACCCCCTTCACATAGTTGAACCCCAGCCGCACCCCGACCACCCCGTGGGAATCGCGTTCCAGCAGACAGCGACTCCGGCTGCGGTTGGCGTCGAGCGGCCGCACCGCCACCCCATGACGGCGGGCGTCATCCACCAGTACAGAGGGGTGGTAGAAACCCATCGGTTGGTGGTTCAGGAGCCCGACCAGGAAGGCGGCCGGATGGTGCAGCTTGAGCCAGGCGGTCTCGTAGGCGGTGCGCGCGAAGGCGGCGGCATGGCTGCGGCAGAACCCGAACTCGGCAAAACCTCTGACCGCCTCAAAAAGCCGAGCCGCCACCGGTGGCGGCACCCCGCGCCCCTCACATCCATCCAGGAAGTCCTGCTGCAAGGAGGCCATCTCGACGCGGGAGCGATGGCGGTTCATGGCCCGCCGGAAGCGATCCGCCTGGCCGGCACTGAAACCGGCCACCTCCATGGCCACCTCCATGATCTGCTCCTGATAGAGGATCACGCCCAGGGTGTCGCGCAGGATCGGCTCCAGCAGCGGGTGGAGATAGGTCACGGGCTCTCGACCCTGACGCCGGCGCAGGTAGGGGTGGACCGCGTGCCCCTGAATGGGACCGGGTCGGATGATGGCCACCGCCACCACCAGGTCGTTGAACTCCTTGGGACCGGCTCGGGGCAGGGTCTGCTGCTGGGCTCTGGACTCGACCTGGAAGACGCCTACTGTGTCCGCTCTGGCGCACATCGCGTAGACGGCGGGATCGGCCAGGTCCAGCCCCTCCAGATCCGGTCTCCCCCCCTCCACCCGCTCCAGCTCGGAAAGCGCCTCCTCCACCACGGAGAGGGTGCGCAGCCCGAGCAGGTCGATCTTGATGAGGCCGAGGTCCTCCACATCGTCCTTGTCAAACTGCACCACCACCCGACCATCCATGGACGCCTTCTCCAGCGGAGCTATGTCCCAGAGCGGCTCGCCAGTGACCAGCATCCCGCCGACATGGATGGACAGGTGACGGGGTACCCCCACCACCTGATCCACCATCTCTGCGAACTGCCGCCAGGGCACCGAGCGCAGCACCGAGGACGGCGCCTCCTGGGCAACCTCCAGCACGCGTTCCACCAAGGTCCTGCGATCGTCCGGACTGCCCCGCTCGATGGCCCGGCCCAGCCTCTCCACCCAGTCCAGCGGCAGCCCGAAGGCCGCTCCGACCTGGCGGATGGCCATCCTCAACCTGAAGGTGATCACCGTGCAGACCATGCCGGTGCGCTCCTGCCCATAGGTGTCGTAGACGTGCTGGATGAGCCGCTCCCGGTGCGCCGACGAGATGTCTATATCGATGTCCGGAGTGCCCTCCATCTCCTCGTGCAGAAAGCGTTCGAAGAGCAGATGGTGGGCCAGCGGATCCACCCTGGTTATCCCCAGGAGATAGGCCACCAGGCTGTCGGCCGCTGATCCCCGGCCCTGGGCGGGGATGCCCTCCCGGCGAGCGAAGTCCATCAGCTCGAAGACAATGAGGAAGAACTCCGCCAGACGGCACTTTGATATGACCTCCAGCTCGTGACCCAGGCGCTGTTCCACCTCGGGCGAAGGCTTTGGATAACGAGCGGGCACGGCCCGGCGGCAGAGCCGCTCCAGATACGAGTCGGGGTTCTCGGCGCCGGGCACCCTGAAGCCCGGGAAACGGCTGTGGCGGAAATCGAGACGCAGCTCCGCCCGGGCGGCCAGCTCCCGCGCCCCCGCCATGGCCTGGGGATAGGGAAGCAACTCCAAGAGCTCCGCCTCCGCACGCATCCAGTGCTCGTGGTTGGGCAGGAGCAGGCCGCGCCCGGCCGCCTCCTCCAGGGTGCAGCCGTGGCGGATGGCGGTGAGCACATCCAGCAGCCGGCCCTGCTGGGGCCGGGCGTAACGCGGCGCCCCCGAGGCCACCAGGCCAACCCCCGTCCGCTGAGCACAGGCGAAGGTCTCGGCGGCGAGCCAGTCGTCACCCGGATGAAGGTGGTGATGCAGGCAGAGACGGAACCGCCCATCTGGGAACGCCTCCGCCAGGCTGCGGACGGCCCGATCCGCAGCCTGGCGGTCACCCCGCAGCAAAGCCCGGCTGATCGGGCTGTGGAGCCCTCCCGCCAGGACGACACAGCGATCCAGCTCCTCGGGAGCCACCATGTGGGCACCGGGATCGGCGGCGGGTCGACGGCGCATGCGCTCCCGCAGCCCGCTTGGCAGAGCCGCATCCCTCACTCCCTCTTCCGGACCCCCTGAGGCCGCCTCCAGCGGCCGCTCAAGGTCCGCCAGTTCCAGGCGAGAGGCACCCTTGACACCCGCCATCTGCGCGCGACTCACCGCTCGGCAGAGCTGCTGGTACGAGGGCCTGTCAGTCGCCAGCAGCACCAGCCTGCCGCCACCCGCCAGATCCAGCTCTGCGCCCACCATCGCCCCCAGGCCGGCTCGCTCCGCCGACCGCACCAGCCGCACCGCACCGTACAGCCCACCTCGATCGACCAGCCCCAAAGCGCTCATCCCGAGCTCGACGGCGCGCTCCACCATCTCCTCAGGCGCGCTGGCACCCTCCAGGAAGGAGAAATAGGAACGCGCCCAGCACTCTCCGAAACGCGATCCACCCACCGGCTCATGGTACACACATATGTGCTGGCTGTCCCCAAGCCCAATCAGGTGGCGATGTCCGCTCCCCGCACCACCGGCACTCTCTTGGGTGCCGACGGCTGCCGCCACGGCACATGGAGGTTGGCACTGGAGACAGCGGATGCCGGACCCGCGTTCACCACCTGCCCAGCACCAGAGCCCTCTTCTCTGAGATCCGCCGGCGCCAGCCAACGGCTGCGCTAATGGAGCTGCCCGCGTCCGAACTCCCAGAGTGCGACATTCGGGCTCGCCGCTTGGCCGACACCAGCGCACCACCTGCCCGACCGGGCGGAGTGAGGCCCGCTCAGGGAGCGCGCCCGGTTGAGGTGCGAGGAATCGCTGATGGAGTCAGCGGGATACCACCCCGTTCCCAGCTCGAACCGAAGAGCTACCTTAGATTCTTGTGGGAATAGCAGTCGAGGTCCCGGCTGACGGAGACAGATACGGCGTCGCGTTCCAGGTGTTGAACCAACCAATCGGCTCGCGCCGCGGGTCGATCCTGGAGGCCACGCCGTTATGAGAAGACGCTATCAGGTTCTGCCGCCGACCGCACCGGTTCCCGCACCCAACGATGTTCTCGAGCAGGTGGTCCAGGAGGGAGCTCAGCGGATGCTCCAAGCCGTCCTGGTGGAGGAGGTCGAGAGCTTCCTGGGCCGGGCCAAGTACGGTCGCGGGGGTGAGTTCCAGGGCTACCGCAATGGGTCTCTCCCGGAACGGACCATCGCCACCGGGATAGCGGCGGTGACCATCCGCCAACCCCTGGTCCGTGCTGTCCCGGCGGGGAGTGATCCGTTCCGCTCCGAGATCGTGAGCCGGTGGGAACGGCAATCTCGGACCCAGTTGAGGCTGTTCGCACGGCTCCACCTGGAGGGGCTCTCCAGCGGTGACTTCGAGCCCGTCTTCCGGGCCCTGGTGGGCGAGACGACTGCCCTGTCCCCGGCCAGCATCCTGCGGCTCAGGCAGGAGTGGGAAGACGAGTACCGACTGTGGCGGGGCCGGCCGCTCCTGGAGCGGTACGTCCACATCTTTGCCGATGGCATCTACCTGAAAGCAGGGTTGGAGAAGGAGAGGACCGCCGTGCTGGTGGTCCTGGGGGTGAGAGCTGACGGCCACAAGGAGCTGCTGGCGATGCAGCAGGGCTACCGGGAGAGCGCCGCCTCCTGGGGGGAGCTGCTTCGGGATCTGAAGTCCCGGGGACTCACGGAGCCGCCTCTGCTGGCCATCGGCGATGGCGGACTGGGGTTCTGGGCGGCCCTCAACGAGGTGTTCCCGACGACCCGCCAGCAACGGTGTTGGAACCACCGGGTCCTCAATGTCATCGACAAGCTCCCCAAGCGGCTACAGGCCACGGCGCGAGGTGCGATCAAGGAGATCTACCAGGCTCCCTCCAGGGCTGAGTGCAGTAGGCGGCGGGCTGAGTACTGCACCCAGCTGCGCGCCCAGGCTCAGGGCGATGCGGCCGACTGCTTGGAGCGGGACTGGGACGAGTTCGTCACCTTCTACGACTTCCCCGAGGAGCACTGGCTCCACCTCCGCACCTCCAATCCCATCCGGTCGATCTTCGCTGGGGTGCGGCTCCGGACCGATGCCACCAAGCGCATGCACGTGCGCGAGAACGCGCTCTACCTGGTCTTCAAGCTGGTCCTGCGGCTAGGCACCAGGTGGCACCCCATCAACGGACGTAACCAGCTCACCCTATTGCTCGCCGGCGAACGCTTTGTCGACGGCCGTCTGCAACGAACTCAACCACCCACCTTGGAGGGCTCTGCCGCTTGCCCAACTGACTCGCCTTCCTGGAAGGAATTTCCACAAGTGTTGGCAAGAACCCCGACCGAACTCCCCGGGCGGCGGGCCCGGTATCGACCTCGCCACTCCTGCACGGCAAGCCAGGGGCCGGATCGCTGCGCTATTGGGCCCGGTCATCCACGATTAGAGAAGGGTCAGTCAATGTAACAAAGCCTTCAGTCCGCGTGACTGGACCGCCACACCGCATCTCAAGTTGTTAATGTAACCAGCAGCTCGGTTGCTTAGCGCGCAAGGGTTCTGGCAGAAGGGAGTAGCCAGTGCCAGGGTCTTCCCCCCTGGAGGGGGCGTTCTTAGGAGAGAGACTTGCCCGGTCGGAAGGAATGGGACTGTGGTTCCGCAGCCATGGTTGGGGACTTGGGTCCGCACATTTCCCGCGGACGTCAGCCCCGGGATCCGGGATACCCGGTGCCGGGCCCAGGTCGAGGGGGGCCCGCGCTGGGGCTGTCCTCGGGAACGCGAACATGAAATCCCTCCGCATTCCACGCCACCGGCTCACCCGGCCCCCAGGCCAGCGACCTCCGCGAGTCGCGAGGGAGGGAGGTCGACCGGACCACCTCTGTTCTTGCCGGGGTCGAGACCCCGGCAAGAGATCGCAACCACCACCAGACGCCAGCTGGGGGTGGAGCGGCACAGTTTCGGATTCGCAAGACAGTCAGAGTCATTTCGCAAGGAGAGGCAAGTGATACGCAAGGGTTCGAGTCGATGGTCATTCATTCTCACCAGCCTGGGAGTGGCTGCGCTGCTTCTGGCAGCCCCCGCCTCGGTGCTGGCGGACTCGGGTGGTGGCCACGGCCCCAACAGCAGCTCCCCGGGCGCGTCGGCTGAGCATGGCAACTCGGGAAGCCATGGACAGGGGCACTCCGGGTCCTCCTCTACATCCAGCTCCAGTGGAGCGAGTGGCTCCAGCCAGCAGTCCAATTCGTCCTCAAACTCCTCTGGCTCCAACTCATCGACATCCTCCAGCCAGAGCCCTTCCGGCTCCAACAACTCCGCTGGCAACTACGGGCCGCCACCTCCCACCACCAACGGAAGCTCGTCCCCCGGGACCAATAGCGGCTCCAGCTCGACCTCCGCGGGCGACAACAACCACGGGGATGTGTGGCTCGACAACGTGGGCCAACCCGCCGGGCCCGGCCACGAGCATGACCCCCACCTGGCGTGCTCCAACATCAACCTCTGGGGCAACTTCATGGCCGACTCCGCCGGCACCTACACCATCGATGGCTGGTCGCCCAGCGGCAGCGGGTTCTCGGACCAGGCCTATCCCGCGTCAGGCACTCAGCTCTGGAGCTACACGGGGAGCGGCGACCAGATCATGAGTGTCATCAACGTGGGAATCCTGATCGCCGACGCCCAGGCCAACGGCGACGCGCCGATCAACGGGCAGGGCTACCACTTCAAGCTCCAGTTCTCCCAGGACCCCCAGAAGCACAAGACCTTCTGGGTGAACTGCCCGGCGCCGACTCCGCCTCCGCCTCCGGGGACCCCTGGCGTCAGCGTCGACAAGACCAACAACGCCAGCGGCCAAGGCTACGGCAAGAATGAGACCGCCACCGGCGTCGGCGAGACGGTCCCCTTCCAGGCTGTGATCACCAACACCAGCGATGTCTCGGAGACGATCAAATCGATAACCGACAACTACCCCGGTATCGCCAACGGCACCCCGGCGTCTGAGTGCAGCGGGCTGATCGGAACCACCCTGGCCCCGGCCGGACAGGCGGGCGACACCGTCACCTGCTCGTTCTCGATCACCGGCTACGCTCCAGCGGCAGGGACCAGCCTGACCGACACCGTGACAGTTGGTGTCACCGCCGGCACCAAGACCGCCTCCGGCAGCAGCTCCTCCACGGTGACCACCCCACGGGTAACCCCGCCTACCCCTGGGTCCCCCGGCGTCAGCGTCGACAAGACCAATGACGCCAACCTGGCCGGCTACGGCAAGATCGAGTTCGGCACCGCTAAGGAGACCGTTCCCTTCCGGGCGGTGATCACCAACACCAGCCGGGTCTCGGAGACCATCACCTTGATCACCGACAGCTACTCGGGCCACTCCTACTCCGAGTGTGGCTCTCTTGTCAGTGCTCCCACCACCCTGGCCCCGGCCGGACAGCCTGGCGACACCGTCACCTGCTACTTCAGCGTCACCGGCTACGGGCCGGCGGCCGGCAGCAGCCTCACCGACACAGTGACGGTTGATGTCGCAGCCCACAATCAGACGGCCTCCGCCAGCAGCTCGTCGACAGTCATCACCCCCGGGCCACCGACCTCTGGCGGCGCCCCGATCCTGACTGTCACCAAGGCGGTCGACACCACCTCGACCACGCTCGGTCAGACTCTCAACTACACCATCACCGTGACCAACTCGGGTACCGCAGCGGCCACGGACGTGGTCATGAACGACGTCATGAGCGGAACCGCGGCCGTCCAGGTCAACGATGGCACCCACGGCACCCGGGACTCCTTCAGCTTCTCCTCGTCGCCCAGCGGCGCCGCGGCGATCAACTTCGGATCGACGGGTCCGGGTTCCTACACCTGGGAGTACGCCAGCCTGGCTGTCGGGCAGACAGCGACGGTGACCTACAGCGCCACCATGCTGGCTCCGGGCAACCTGAGCACCGCCGTGAACGGCCTCTTCAGCCTCACCAACGCTGTCACGGCGACCTCCGGTGACGGCGGATGCACCACAACAGCCTCCTGCACGGCCACCGTCACCACCACGGCACCCACGCCCAAGCAGGCCGTACTGGGTGCCAGCACCACTAAGAAGACTCCCGCGCCCGCCGGTGCGGTGCTGGGGGCATCAACTCCCGGCACAGGAGCTCACCTCGATCTCCTGCTGACCCTGATCCTGGTTCTCGCAGGGCTCAGCCTCCTCGGGCTCGCGCTTCTGACCCGACGTCGGGCCAAGACCCAAGCCTGACCTCGCGACCAGTTCAGGGGGAGCACCACATGGTGCTCCCCCTGACGCGGTCCTCGCCCAAGCACGGCGAGGGCCCCCGGCTACCCTCCCTGGTCGCCCTCCCAATCCGCTTGACGGTGGTGGTGCGACCAATCAGTGCCAGCAGCCGCGTCACTGTAAGGGAACTCCGTTCGGCGCAGTCATAGGGCACGCCTTCTCGGGCTTCCCCCATGGGTTCCGGCCTCGTCCAGTTCTGTCCGAACCATCGGCTCTGGCCTTGCGCCCCTCCCATGGGGCCGGATGATCCAGCGGCCCGCCATCGCCGCGGGCGGGCGCGGGCGCGCCGTCGGCCGCACCGCTTGTGCCGGCTGTGTCCGGCCAGCCACCGAGATTTCGGGCAGTGGCCACCACGCTTTCAAGTTGACCCGCGCCACCCATAGCTCTTCTTGGGGCAACCGCTCCCCCCTTCCAACAGTTCCGGGCCGATGCGCCGCGAGCCCTGGTCCAGCGCCACCGGGAAGGTTCCTTGGCGGCCCTGGTCCTGGGCGGGGCGCCTACCCAGGGAATCGATCGAGAGGCCCGACGGTCTCGTGACCGGCATCCGCCCGAGGAATCGCGCGGCGTCCTACCGACCTGTCCCCGGGCCGAGCACCAGGAGCAGCGCCCCAGACGGTGGGGCTCAGGTCGCGGCCGGCACCTCGGGCTTCTCCTCAGCCGCAGCCTGGGCCCGGCGAGCCGTCGATGGTCGGGACACGACCTTTGGCTTGGCCGGCAGCCCGGTCACCTGGAGGATCTGCTCCTCATTCAAGGACTCCTCACGCAGCAGGGCCGTGGTCAGAGCGTCCAGCCGCTCGCGGTTGTCCTTGAGCAGCCCCAGGGCCTCATCGAAGCACTCCTCCACTATCCGGCGCACCTCCGAGTCGATCACCTCCGCGGTGGTGTCGCTGTAGGGGCGCTGGGAGATCATCATCGCGGACTGATCACCATCGTCGGCGAGGTTGAGTGGTCCCACCTTGGGGCTCATGCCCCAGCGCATCACCATCTGCCTGGCGATCTGAGTCACCTGCTGGAGGTCGCTCTCAGCGCCGGTGGTGACCACGTCGTAGATCAGTTTCTCCGCCGCCCGGCCGCCCAGGGCCCCGACGATGCGCGCGCGCAGATAGGTCTCGGGGTAGTTCTGGCGGTCGTCCACCGGCGACTGCACGGTCACCCCCAGCGCCCGCCCTCGGGGGATGATCGAGACCCGCCGAACCGGGTCGGCGGCGGGAACCAGCAGCCCGAGCAGGGCGTGCCCGCTCTCGTGGTAGGCGGTGCGCTGGCGGTCGTCCTCGGAGAGCACGATCCGGCGGGCGGCTCCCAGGAGGACCTTCTCCAGGGCATCTGTGAAGTCGTCCATGGTGACCGCCGGCCGCTCCTTGCGGGCCGCGAGGAGCGCCGCCTCGTTGACCAGGTTGCGCAGCTCGGCCCCCACCAGCCCCGGCGTCTGGGAGGCCAGGTTGTCGAGGTCGATGTCGGGCCCCAGCGGCACCCCCCTGGTGTGGATCTTGAGGATCGCGGCCCGCCCCACCCGGTCCGGGGGGAGCACCGACACCCGCCGGTCGAACCGGCCCGGCCGCAGCAGGGCGGAGTCCAGGACATCGGCGCGATTGGTGGCCGCCAGGACGATCACGCCCTCGCGGGAGTCGAAACCGTCCATCTCGGTCAGGATCTGGTTCAGTGTCTGTTCGCGCTCGTCGTGGCCGCCGAAGCTGGGTCCGGCGCTGCGGCTGCGGCCGATGGCATCGAGCTCATCAACAAAGATGATGGCCGGAGCCGCCTCTCGGGCCTTGGAGAAGAGGTCGCGCACCCGCGAGGCCCCCACCCCCACTACCATCTCTATGAACTCAGACGCGGAGATACTGAAGAAAGGCACCCCGGCCTCCCCGGCCACCGCTCGCGCCAGCAGGGTCTTGCCGGTGCCCGGCAGCCCCACCAGGAGGACACCCTTGGGCACGGTGCCACCCAGGCGCTGGTACTTGGCCGGCTGGCGCAGAAAGTCGACTATCTCCTCCAGCTCCTCCTTGGCCTCCTCGATGCCGGCCACATCGGCGAAGGTGGTGGCGGGGCGCTCGGGATCATAGAGACGCGCCTGTGACCGCCCCAGGCTGAACAGCCCGCCCCCGGCCGCGGCGGCGCTGCGGCGCATGAACCACACGAAGATCAGCACGAATAGCAGGGTGGGGCCAAAGCTCTCCAGAAGCACCAGCAACATGTTGGCGGGAGGGTTGGGGTTGACAGCATTCTGGGTGACGTTGTGCTGCTGCAGCAGCGTCTCCAGCTGGCCGCCAGCGAAGCTGGGTAGTTGGGTGCTGAACGCCATCGCCTTGTTCTTGCTCTTGGAGGTCACCCCGGTCTGGTGACGGAAGGTCCCCTGGATGGTGTTGCCGGTGCTGGTGATGCTGGCGACGTCGCCACTCTTCACATCGGATATGAAAACGTTGTAGGGAATGGCGATGCTCTTGGTCTGGGCGGGGGGAAAGAAGACATTGGCAAACAGGACGTTCAGGGCCAGGAAGATGCCCAGGGGCAGCAGGAACTGTATCGATCGCCACTGGGCGGGCCGACGGGTGGGAGGGCCGGAGCCGGGACGGCCATTGGGGCCGGAACCCGACTGGTGCTGAGCCATGAACTCAAAGTAGCAGATGCCGCTGAAAGAATCCTGAGGGGAGGTGGGGATCAGATAAGGTGCTCATCCCCAAGCCCGGCCCAGGCGCCAGCCTCGCTCCGCCCCATCCCAGTACAGATCCAGGCAGCGACCGTCCTCGAACAGCAACCGCCAGCAGTCACGCCGCTCCCAACGAGCGGGCGGGGTTCGCCACCAGCCCACCTCGACCACCCAGTGGGCAACTCGTCTCTCCACTCTGGAGCGGCCAGGGTGGCAGCCAAGAGCGATCGGGACCGACCCTTCGGTATCGACCACCAGCGGGCTCAGCTCCACACCAGCCGCTCCTCGGGGATGTCGCCTGGGTGCAGTGGTCTGAGTTCAACCCTCCAGACCAGCTCGGGGCCGAACCGCTCCCGGAGCCTGGCCACCGCCCGCCCTATCTCCTCGCCTCTGCCTTCTGCCACCGCCCATAGGCGCCTCTGCGCAACCGGGGGCGGAGCCAGGTCAAGGGCATGGAGCTCGACGACCAGAGCCCTACCGCGCGCTCGGGAGAGCAGGCCCAGGATGGGTGGGAGCAGTTCCTCGGCGGTGGCTACCAGCGACGGGGTGGTCACCTCGGCGCAGCAGACGCCCGGCTGGTCCGAGCGGACGACGCCCTCAGCGGCATCCTCATCCAGCAACAGCAGCCGCAGCCGGCCGCTGGCCAGATTGAGGTGGGCCAGCTCGGAGGCGAGCAGAGCAGCCAGTTCTGGAGCGCCGAAGCGCAGCGACTCCGAGTTCTCCACCACCCCCGCCAGCACCCGTCGCACCGAGCAGGGCGGCAGCTCCCGCCGCGGATGGATGGTGGCAGCGTCCTGGCCGAGGCAGAGCCGGTGCAGCATGAGGCCGTCGGGGCCCAGTTGGCGCTGCAGGTCTGGCAGGGGTATGGCCAAGCAGTCACCGCAGGTGCGCAGACCGAAACCGAGCAGTTGATCCACCGTCCGTGGTGGCAATGGCAGTCGGGTCACCGGCCAGTCGGCCAGGAATGCGGCCGCGGCGCCGGGAGGGACCAGCCGGATTCTCCCCGAGCCGGCTCGAGCGGCCGCGGCCTGGGCCACGAAGCGTGACTGCCCCACCCCCACCGCAGGAGCCGGCCCCAAGAGCTGCTGCACCGCGCGGCCGAGATGCGAGGCCCGAGCAGCCTCGGTCTGCCAGCGCGGATCCCGACCGCCGAGGTCCACATATGCCCCGGTGTCATCGCTCAACTCCACCAGCGGGCTGCAGTCGTATAGCGCCATCAGCAGCTGCTCCCGCAATCTGGCGAGCGCGACCTGGTCGGCCCGCAACCGGACGGCTTCCGGACAGGCCAGCTCCGCCTGGCGAAAGTCCTGCCCAGGATGGACACCCCTGGCTGCAGCCGCCTCCGAGGCGGCCAGCACGGCCTCCCGGCCAAAGGCGGCCGGGGAGCCCACCAGCAGTGCCGCGGAGACCAGCTCGGGGTGCGCCTGCCAGGCCAGGATGAGGGCCAGATGCGGAAATCCCAGAAACCCCAGGCGGGGCAGCCCCCTCAACCTCCCACCGCCTCCGCCCGCATCTCCTCGGAGTCGACATCGCCGGCCTCCAGTCGCCGTTGCCGCCGAGTGAACTGTAGTAAGCGCACTCCTGCGGCACCCCTTCTCGGGGTTCCCTTACGGGTTTTGGCCTCATCGGGTGCCGCCCGAGCCGTTGGCTCTGGTCTTACGCTCCCTCCCACGGCGCCGGATGATCCAGCGTCCTGGCCGTCGCCGCTCTCGCTGGCGGGCGGGGCCGCGGCGTCAACTACACCGCTTGGGCTGGCTATGTCCGGCCAGTCACGGAGGTTTTGGGCAGTGGCTACCCCTCCTTGAAGCTCATCAGGACCAACTATAGCACATCGTACGAGCAACTGTTCCCTACCCCGGGTCCACAATCCCAGCCCGGTTCGGATAGGGCCGAGGGAAGCCGATCTTGAGCCGGCAGGCCGCTCCCGGCGGACCGAGCCGGCTGCGGACCACGTCGAGCCGGACCCGGATCCCGGCCACATCCCCGTGGACATTGGCCCAGCCCTCCCGGCGGCAGGAGATCTGCACCCCCAGCCTTCCTCCCACAACCGCCGGCACCTCCGACCCTCCGGCCAGGAGCGCCGCCGCGCCCCTCTCCTCCAATGCCGCCAGCAGCACAGCGGGGACCGCCCTGTCCACCGGGGACCATCTCCCCGCCAGCAAGAGGCAGAAGTCAACGCCGGCCAGCACCAGGGCGCGCGCCGCCGCCCAGCCCTGCTCCGGCCGGGCGGGGCGCACCCACCAGCAGTTCTCCAGCCGACCTCCGTAATCCGCCACATCACCGGGATCCACGCTCTGCCCAAAGTCGACCAGAGCCACCGGCAGCTCCTTCGACATCTCTGCCAGCAACACCAACCCGAGGTCGAAGGCACCCTCTCCTGGTCCGCCCTCGAGCCAGCTGAGCCGCCCTCGGGGGATACCCAGGCCGGGGAAGAGCGCATCCAGGGAACTGGCTCCAGTCTTCAGCCCCCCACTCTGAGCATCCCCACCCAAGCGCACCACCCCGGGACCGTAACGGCGCCTGATCCCTGCCAGCGCCCCCTGCAAGGCGTGGTGTCGGAGCTGGCGGTCACGCTCACCCGGCAACCTCCGAGGCGTATCCAGTCCCATCCAGAAGTCCTTCGGCCCAGCCCGGAGAGAACCATCTCGAAGGAGGCGAGCCCAGCTGATTATACGAACTGGCGTTTGGCTTAGTCAAACCGTTCTCAGCCCCGGTCCGACCGACCGAGCGCCAGCCCGGGCGCGGGTCAGCAGCGAGATCAACCTCCCCCACGCCCCCACGCATCTGTCTAAAATCCCTTGCATGAAGCGGATAACGTTCAAGTCCGCAGTAGAAAGGGAGGCGTGTCCATGAATCGTCGCGAGTTGGCCAAAACCCTGCAATCCACGCTCCTCTACGACAACGACCCCAACGACCCGGTGTTTCCCAACTTCCGCTTCGCGGATGACACCCTCAAGCTGATCTTCGACCTCATCGGCAAGCAGCTCGAGAAGGGCGAAGAGGTAGCCATCGCCGGCTTCGGGCGCTGGAAGATCCGCGAGACCGCAGCCGGGATGCGCCGCAACCCCCAGACCCAGGAGATGGTCAAGGTACCGGCCACCCAGAAGGTGCGCTTCTACCCAGCGGCAGCGCTCAAGACCTCGGTGGCCGGCAAGCCGGCACCGCGGCGCCGCACCGCCAAGCGCTAACCTCGGCTGAGGAATCCATGCGCGTAGCGGTCGCCGGCGGCAGCGGATTCGTCGGTTCACATCTGGTGCCCCTGCTCTTGGAGGCCGGGCATGAGATAAGGGTGGTCGGGCGCGGGGCGCGCTCGACCACCCTGCCCCCTGGCCTCTCACCCACCTTCGGCGACGTGGTGACCGGTGAGGGCCTGGAGGCCGCCTTCGAGGGAGCCGAGGTGGTGGTCAACCTGGTCGCGGTGATCCGCAACCAGGGGGTCCAGACCTTCGACAGCGTGAACGCCAAGGGCACCAAGAACGTGGTCCAGGCGGCGCAGTCGGCCGGGGTGCGCCGCCTGGTGCAGCTCTCCGCCATCGGAGCCGACCCGGACCCCCTGTTCCCCTACTTGTTCAGTAAGTGGCAGGGGGAGCAGTGGGTCCAGGCCAGTGGCCTGGAGTGGGTCGTCCTGCGATCCTCGGTCATATTCGGAGAGCGCGACGGCTTCTTCAGCCTGCTGGCCAAGGCGATCAGCATGCCCGCGCCCTTTCTGGTCATCCCCGGCGACGGCACCGCCATATTTCAACCCATCGCGGCCGAGGACGTGGCGCTCTGCCTGCGTGCGGCAGTTGACGACGCCGACCGCCCCGGTCACATCTACGAGATCGGGGGGCCGGAGCAGCTGACGCTGGAGGAGATCACAGTGGCGATCGCCCACGCCACGGGCAAGGACTGGTTCGGAATCTCCAAGCGCCGGCCCCTGCATCTCGATCCCCGGCTGATCCGACCGGGGGCTGTGGTCATGGATAAGCTGATGCGCAATCCCCTGGTCACACCGCAGCAGCTGGACATGCTGGCAAAGCCCAACATCGCCGCCAAGAACGCGATCCAGGCCCAGTTCGGATTCGAGCCCCGGCGCCTCGGACCCAACCTCGGCTACCTACGCCGTCCCAAGCGCTGGCCATTCAGTCTGCTGGAGAGGGCAAAGCCCGGATGCAGCCTCCAGCCAGCGACTGATGCCAGACCTCCGTCACCGCCCAAGCAACAGCAGCATCCCCGCCGCGGGCGGGGTCTGAGGAGAACCCATGTCCGATGCCGAGATGACCCCCCAGGAGATCATGGACAAGATTCCCGCGGCCTTCCAGGCTGAGAAGGCCCAGGGCGTGGCCGCCGTGTTCCAGTGGGACATCTCCGGGTCCCAGGGCGGCCGCTGGTACGTTGAGATCAAGGACAACAGCTGCCAGGTCCACCCGGGCGACGCCGAGTCACCCAGCATCACGATCACTATCGCTGACGACAACTTCGTCAAACTGCTCACAGGGCGACTCGACGGCACCATGGCGTTCATGACCGGCAAGCTCAAGGTGAAGGGCGACATGGGGCTGGCCATGAAATTGCCGCAGCTGTTTCGCCTGGGGTCCTGAGCCGAACCTCGTCCCGACCCGCCGCGGCCCTTCCCGGCCCGGGAAACCCGTGGAGGTCAGAACAGGGCCGCGGTCGGGGGCGGGATCTCCAGCCGTTCGGGGCACACCGCCAGATATGGGCAGGAGTGGCAGGGCCGGGTTGGATGTCGGAGCCCGGAAAGTTCACCAGCCCCCACCAGTCGCTGCGCCAGCGCCCGCGCCCAGCGCAGGGTGTCGCCTCGAGCCTGCTCCCCACAATCGACGAAGCGGAGCCGCCCATCCCGCAGCATCACCATCGCCGCCGCGCCAATCGGAGCGGTCCCGCCGGACATCGCCTCCAGAGCCATGCAGTAGAGGCGCAGCTGATGCGAATACGTCTCGGCCTGGGCCGCGCTGAGCGCCGCATTGGTCTTGTAGTCGACGACCAGCCGAGAGCCGTCCTCTGCTTCCGCGATCCGGTCGATGACCCCGCTCAACGGCGGCAGTCCCGGTCCGCCCCAGCCCCGCCACACAAACGGGACCTCCACCCCTTGGGTGCGCAGCCCTGCCACCGGCAGGGCAACATAGTCGCGCAGCATCGATCTGGCCTCATCCGTGTCGCCAGTCGGCATCCCAACGCCCAAGCGATCGACCCACACCTCCAGGTCCGCCGGCTGCGGCGGGAAGCTGCCCTGGTGCCACCGTTCCAGCACCCGATGCACCAGGGATCCGATGCCCAGGGAACGTTCCCTGGCGTCCACCTCGGAGGCGATCTCGGCCTCTGCCACCCCACCGTCTGCCTGCGTCTGCGGATCCGGGAAGCCCACCACATAGCGGAACCAGAACTGGCGGGGGCAGGCCGCGAACGTCTGCAAAGCGCTGAAGCTGAGTCGTTGGGGTACGCAGGCGACCTCGGCCACTCTCGGGCTCGGCTCCTGCACCAGCCGCCGCAGGGCGGCGCGCGAAAGGTCGGCCCCCGGGACCGCCGCCGGCGGTCCCGGGGGCGCAACAGCCGCCCCCACCTCGACCTCCCACGGAAGTTGGATCGCGCCGGGGAAGCCGGGCAGGAGCCCTACCCAGCCCTGCCCGCCGTCGGCGACGACTCGCAACAGCTCCGCGTACTCGCCCTTGCCAGAGTCGCCGCCCCGGACCGCGGCCACCACCTCCTCGATGGCTTTGGCCGAGGTCCTGGTGCCCGCCCTGGTAGTGGTCACCGCGAGCAGATCCCTGGCCCTGGTCATGGCGACGTAGATCAACCGGCGGTGCTCCTCGGCCGGCACCCGGGAGTCCCGGGAACCCTTGAAGCGCTTGCCGGCACCCGTCTCCTGGTGCGCCAGGAGAGGCATCACCACCGCCAGCTGCTCGCGATCCCAAACCACCCGCTCCCGTCCCCTCTGATGATGGGGACGACAGTCCGCCAGGATCACCACCGGCCACTCGAGCCCCTTGGCCCGGTGAATCGTACTCAGAGTCACCAGGGATCTCTGCTCCCTGGGCGCCGGCTCAGCCTGCCCCCGGAGATTGCCGAGGGTCTCGATCCGCTCCAGGAACTCACCCACGCCCAGCCACCGGCTGGACGACTGGGCGGCTACGGCCATCCTCTGAAGGTCTCGAACCGCAGCCAGTGACCGCTCTCCCTGGCCCACCACCAGCCCCTGCAGGGCCTGGTGGTAGGCCAGCAGGCGGCTGTTCGCCAGCGCCGCTCCCACCACCTCGCCGGCGGATCGATGCGAGGCCAGCACCCGGAGATCCGCCACCGCGGAGAGGATGCCGGCAACCCTGGCCTCGACCTGAGGCGGTAGGCCGCCGGCACCGACAGCCCCGCTGACCCGCTCCGCGATCGAGTGGTTTCGGCCATCCCGGGCCCCGACCAGCTCCACGAGCTGCTGGTCGGAGACCCTAACCCAGGGCGACTGCAGAATCCGGACCCAGGCCTCGTCGTCATCGGGGTCGACCACCGCCCGCAGCAGGGCGAGCAGGTCCTTGACCTCGGGCCGCTCCAACAATCCCCCGGTCGCGGTCTGGAAGGGAATGCCTCGTCGCCGCAGGGCGTCCTCAAGTGGCCTCCCCAGCCTGCCGAATGTATAGGCGAGCACCGCGAAATCCCCGTATCCCACCTGGTGGTGCTCGCCGCCGTGAGGAATCCCCTGCAGATGCACGGCCTCGATGAAGGCGGCGATCCCCTCCGCCTCCTCCTCGGGCGTGGCGGCCAGACCCAGCAGCACCGGTGGAGCGACGGGGTGCTGCCGACCCACCTCCATGGGGTCATCCGCTGCGAACTGCAGATCGGCGCGGATGACATGGTCCGCGGCCGCGAGGATGGGCGGCAACGACCGGTGGTTGCGGAAGAGCCGGAAGGAGCGCCCCGGCGAGCCCGCCATGATCCCTGGTTTGGCGTCCCGGAAGGCGAAGATCGACTGTCTGGCGTCACCGACCACGAAGAGCTTGCGGCGATCCTCGCCCACCAGCTGATCCAGAAGCGCGCTCTGTACCTGGCTCGTGTCCTGGAACTCGTCCACGATGACCAATTGGAAGTTGTCGTGGCACCACGACGAGAGCGCGGAGGATCGTCGCAGACGATCCAGGGCCATCCGCAGCAGCCCGTCGAAGTCGAGGCTTCGCAGGGCCTCGAGCCGGGCCTCGTACCGCTCCCAGATGGCCAGCGTGACGTCCAGCGCCAGCCGGTGCCAGGCCACCTCCGCATCCGGATCTCCCAGGGCCATGAAACGGTGGTACGCGGCCTCCGAGTTGCGGCGGCACTCCTCCCCGGTCAGATCGGTGGAGCGCAATCTCGTGACCGCGTCGGTGGCGCCAGCCACCAGCTCCAGGAGGGTCTTCGGCGGCAGCTCGAACTCCTGCAGATCGCGAAGCGCCTCCTGCCCGGCCAGGGAGTCCCTGACCACTGAGGCGGCCGCCTCCAGCTCCAACCTGGCCTCCACCTCGTCCAGGGTCCGCAGGCCCATCGGCACCTCCGCCCGATATGCCATCTCCGCTAGCAGGCGCCGCGCCACGTGGTGAAAGGTCCCAATCCAGGCCCCCGGCAGCTGCCTCTCGAAGCGGCTCTCGCTCTGGAGGCCCACCCTGGGCAGCGTGGTGATGATGCGCTCGCGCAACTCCGAGGCGGCTCGTTCGGTGAATGTCACAGCGAGAATCCGGGAGGGAAGAACCCCCGCCTGGAGGGCGCGGGTGTAGAGCGCCGCCATGGTCGTGGTCTTGCCGCTACCGGCGGCGGCGGACACCTTCACAGGGCCCTGGCCCAGCTGCTCCACGATCGCGCGCTGCTCCTCGGTCAACCATGCCAGCAGGGCGTCCCCGTGACTCAAGGCTGCGGCACGGGAATTACGAAGTCGCTGCCCACGCTGCCCTCGCCGTCGCAGCAGAACCCCATCTCACAGCCGAGGTACCCGCGACAGGTGTACTGGTCGTGCCGAGGGGCGGCGGGATGCCGTCCCGCCAGGATGAGGGCCGCCTGGCGCGCTATCTCCGCCTCAATCCTGTCGAGCTCCTCCCAGGTGACCAGCGACTCTCTGCGAGACACCCTCTCGCCACCTTGTCCAAGGCGAAAGCCCCTGGTCGGGACACCCTCTTGCCGGTCGTCCTCAGCGCCCAGATACCAGTTGCGCGCCGCCTCGATCGGGCCCATCCCCGCCACGGCGTCGAAGGCTCCATCCCTGGCCGCCAGCACGTATATGGGCAGCTGCCAACTGGATGGTCCGTGCCCTTTGGCGGGATCCCCGAAGAGCTGGCGGCGGATCTCGGGAACCGCCGGCAACTCCGCCTCGGAGGTCTTGTAATCCACGATCTCCAAAGTCCCATCCCGCCGTCGCCAAAGAGCATCAACCTTGCCCTGCAGCGAGTACCCGGGCCGATCCAAGTGGAATGGCACCTCGCTGGCCAATGCCTGCCCCATGTCACCGGTGGCGATGACCGCGCCTGCCCAGCGCTCCACCAGCCTGGTCAGCCACAGCTCCACATAGAGCGCTCCCAGCGGATCGACCAGCCGCTCACGCACCTCCGGCATCAGCACCCGGCGCACCACCCTGGTGGCCATGGCCCTGAACCGCACCTGATCTTGGATCTGGCCTTCTCGATGGATCGTCTCCAGCAGGCGGTGCGCGGCCACCCCCAGCACGGTCGCGACGGTGTCCCTGCGGCGCAGGTGGAGAGCCGAGTAGAAGTGGAGCCGCGGGCAGCTCAGCCACCCGCTTAGCGAGGTGGCACTGAGCGCAGAGGAGGCGGCCACCGGGTCTCCCCTGGTCGGATCCCAGGGCGCCATCCAGGCTGCGATTCTGGCGGCCTCATCGGCCAGCGCCGGCGACTCCCTCGTCTCTGCCACGGCCCGGCCCTGGCGGCTGGCGACCGCCAGCTCGACCGCCAGGTCCGTCCAGGCGACCGGGAAAGCCTGAGGTGCCGGGAACTCCCCGATCCCGGCTTCCTCAATTGCCTGGAGAAAGGGAGATCTCTGGTTTTCCTGGCCCGCGCCCCGTCGGCTCCAGGACAGCACCACCCGCTCCCATCCGCGGCTGAGCGCGACCAGCAACAGCCGCCGTTCCGCCTCGGCTCGGTGGCCGGGATCACCCATGACCTCTTCCAGCTCAGGCACCAGCTCCACCAGGCGCTGCGTCTCCGCCGAGCTCAGCACCCCGGCCTCCAGCCGAGAACCAGGGATGAGACCATCCACCATTCCCGGCAGAAAGACCCGCCGCCAGCTTCTCCCCTTGGCATGTTGGACGGACATCACCGCAACCCCAGCTTCCGACTGGACTCGCCCCCCCCGTTGCTCGGTGCCGGCTCGGCGCACCCCTGTCCGTAGCAGGTCTACCCAGTCCTCGAAGCGTCTGAGCGCAGGCGCCTGCCCCCCACCGGTCGCCGCGGCCTCACTCGCCACCCTGGCCAGCTGGCTCATCGCCGCGGCGGTCTGGGCCTCCCGCAGGGCCAGGCTGGCAAGGCCCGTGCCCATCTCGACCTCTGCCACCAGGGCGGCGAACTGGACCCCAGACATGGTCTGGGCTGCGAGCCCCGGCACCCCACCCTTCATCCTGGCCCACAGCCGCGCCAGCACCGAGAGGGTGCCCGGCCCCTCGTCATCCGCCGCCGAGGCGCGACGCACCAGCGCCGTGGCGAGCCGGATCTGATCCCGAGCCGCCTCCTGACGCAGCCGCCAGAGCGCCGACGGATCGCAGGCCCGGGGCCCGAGACGCAGACATTCGATCAGACGAGACTCGTCGTCGGGGTCGGCCAGGGCCCCGAGCCACGCCAGCACAACTCTCACGGCTGCGCTGTCGGCCCACCGGCGCTGCTCGATTAGGGTCGGCACCCCCACCTCTGACATCGCCCCCACCATCGGACCCAGCTGCCGGGCGGGGTCCCACAGCAGGATCGCCACCTCCTCAAAGGCGAGCTTCTCGGTGAGGTGAGCCCTCTGGATCTCCCGCGCAATCGCCAGGGCCTCATCCGCCTCGTCAGCCGCCTCCCAGATGACTGCCGAAGTCGGAGATGCTCCAGCCGCTGCGCCGGGCCCGGCACCAGAGCGGGCGTCGGACGGCTCCGCTCCTCCCACCCCCAGGTCTTCGGAGACCGTCTGAACCCAACCGGCGACTCCCTCACCGAGCGCCCACTCGCCAGGGTGAAACTCCCTGGGGTACGCCTCGTCGAAGAAGCTGGCGGTGGGTCCCCGGAACGAGGGCAGCGATACCCGGCGGTCCCCGGCCAGGACCATCCGGAAGGGCTCGGTCAGACGCCGCCCCAGCAAGCTGAGCAGGCGCCCCTGAGAAGGGCTGAGGTCCTCCGCCTCGTCCACCAGCATGAGATCCGCCCAACCGTCCAGTAACGATCCCTCCTCCTCCATGAGGGCCACGGCATCCACCGTCAGATCGCGGGTGTCGCGCGCTTCCATCCGCCTTAGGGCGTCCTGGTAGCCGGCCGTGATCAGTGCCAACTCGGCCAGCAGTCCACCCTCGTAATGCAGGCGCGCGGCCAGTAGCCCGGGTCCGATCAGGGCCTGCTTGACCAGAGCGGCGAATTCCAAGAGATCCTCGATGCACCCTGGGTCATCAACCAGGGCGCTGAGCCGCTTGAGTAGTGGGCGCGCGCGCTCCAGCGCCTCCCGCATCGCCATCCACTCACCGAGACGGCTCAGCCCCGCGCTCTTGGTCGGTGGCTCCCCGGCCTCGTCCAGGACCTTCCGGGCCAGCTCCTCCTGGGTGAGCAGCAAGGGGGGGGTATGGCAGTCTGGCAGCAGGGCCGCGATGCGCGCCTCCATCTCCCGCAAGCCCGAGTGGCTGCGGGTCACCACAACCAGCCGACCAGCTTTGCCACCACCCTCCAGCCAGTCAGCGGCGAGCCGGGCCAGGAGCCCGGTCTTGCCCGATCGCGGCCCTCCGGTCACCCGGGTGGGTCCGACAACCCAGAGACGGTCTACCGAATCCCTCAGATCAGACCTCCAGTCGCTGAAGTGGACGCCGCCGCTCCGCGCACCGCACCGCGCACGAGCGTACGGCAGGGGGCCAGGCCGACGCAGTCCCCGCCCCCCGGGGCGGCCTCAGCTCCTCCTGGCTCCGCCCGGCCGGCTCTGCCGGGCATCCGAGTGAACTCTGGTGACCGGAATGGGCCGTCCCCGTTGCCGCCGAGTGAACCATAGTGAGCGAACTCCTGCGGCACCCCTTCTCGGGGTTCCCTTACGGGTCTTGGCCTCACCGGGTGCCGCCCGAGCCGTTGGCTCTGGTCTTACGCTCCCTCCCACGGCGCCGGATCATCCAGCGTCCTGGCCGTCGCTGCTGGCAGGCGGAGAGGCGGCCACCCCGCTGGCGCTGGCCATGTCCGGCCGGTCACGGAGATTTCCTGCGGTGGCTGCCACTCCTTCAAGTTCATCAGCGCGAACCGCAGCTCCCACGAGCACCTGTTCCAACCTTGGCGAGTTCCCTGATTGCGGCGGCTGCCTCACCAGTCGGGGCGGGCAAGGGGCGGGCGGCTGGGAGCGCAAGCCAGGTGGGCACCTCACCAACTGTCCAGCGCAGCGGTCGAATCCTGATCCGGCATGAGGGCGGCCACCACCCGATCCGGGCGCAGCAGGCGATGCAGGGTTCGAGCCACCGATCGCGGATCCTCGCCGTGCACCAGGCCACCGGCCACCCCCTCCAGAATCGAGACCATGAGCTGGCCAATTCTGGAATCGGAGATCGCCAGAGCGACCTCCTCACGGTGGTTGGCTCGTGTCAGCACCGCCTGGGACAGCGCCTGACTGAGATCGCCGCGCAACCGATCGAGCCGCCTCTTTGGCGGCCCGGAGCTACCGTCCACAAGCTGAAAGAGCAAGCGGAACGACCGGGGATGATCAGCCGCGAAGCTGAGGAAGCCGGTGACTATGGCCTCGAAGTCGGGACTGTCCAAGGAGTCAGCCGGCAGGGCCAGCGCCTCCAGCAGCCGCTCGGACTGCTGATCGACGACCGCTAGGAGCGCCTCGGAACGATTGTGGAAGTGCCGGTACACCAGTGGCTTGCTGACACCAGCCTGCGCGGCGATGGTGTCCATGGTGGTCATCTCCAGGCCGCGAGCGATAAACGCCGCCAGGCACGCCTCCAGGAGCTGGGCACGCCGCTCAGCCCACGGCAGCCTTCTGGAGCTCGGGGGTAGTGGCCGCGACGGCTCCTGCGAAGCCCGCCGGCCCAGCTTCTGGATCGTTGCCGGTGGCAGCCAGGGCGCCGGTTGCCGATCCGGGCTCATTGCGAGCGGACCCTCCCGCCGGGCGATGCGATGCGCGCGGTCGCCGGTGTTTCCAGGGCTGCTGTCACCTCACCTCCCCTGTGGTGGGGCCATTATGTCGCGCCGGACCCTTCCCGTCGAGACCTGCTTGGTAGGATGCCGGCATGAGAAGCACGATCACAGAACTGGGCGAAATCCAAGTCCTCAGTCCCGAAGGGGATCGCCTCGCCCTGAAACAACTGTGGGCGGCGGGCCCCACCATCGCGGTCTGGCTGCGCCATTTTGGATGCCAGTACTGCCTGCAGCAGGTGGCGACCCTGACCGCGGCGCTGCCTTCCATCGAGGAGTGCGGAGGCCAGCTCCTGCTAATCGGCAACGGCAGCCCGGAGCAGGCGCTCAGGTTCCGGCAGATGAAGGCCCGTGGCGCCACCGTGGTGACCGACCCTGACCGGGGCAGCTACAGGGCGATGGGCGCCCGCCGATCCCCCTTTAGCCTGCTCGGGCGGGGAACGCTCAGGGGCTGGCTGGCGGCCCTACGGATGGGCATCCGACCCGAGGGGCTTCAGGGTGACGTGCTCCAGCTGGGCGCGACGCTGGTCGTCGATCCTCCCGCCACTGTGCTCCTGTCACACATCGGCACCAGCCTCGGAGACCATCCCACCGTGGAGTCGCTACTGGCAGCCTTGCGCAGGTCACGCCACCCTCTGCCGCAGACGGTGCCGACTTGACCGCGGGCGCAGACGGCGGCACTGACCCGAAGCATCAGGGCCAGTTCTTCATAGGCGGAGAATTCACAGACCCGCGATCGCCAGGGCGGCTGACGGTCACCGAAGCCGCCAGCGGAGCAACCCTGGCGGAGGTGGCCGACGCCGAAGGCGAGGATGTGGACCAAGCCGTCTCGGCCGCCCGGCGAGCCCTCCCCGGATGGGCTGCGACCCCACCCGTGCAGAGAGCCGACCACCTGGCCATGCTGGCCGAGGGCATCAAGGGCAGAACCGAAGAATTGGCTCGGACCATCTCGCAGGAGGTGGGGACTCCGATCCGTCAGTCACGGGCGGTTCAGCTGGGCAACCCCATCGCCATCACCGCCCACATCGCGGAGATCCTGCGCGACTACCCCTTCGAGGAGGAGATCGGCAACTGCCTGGTGGTCAGAGAGCCAGTGGGGGTGGTGGCAGCGATCACGCCCTGGAACTATCCCCTGCAACAGGTGATGGCCAAGGTAGCGGCCGCGCTGGCGGCGGGTGCCACCGTGGTCCTCAAGGCTAGCGAGGTGGCGCCTCTGACCGCGCTCATGCTCGGTGAGATCGCCCAGGCTCAGGGGCTGCCACCGGGAGTGATGAACGTCCTGGTGGGGCGCGGAGCCGTGGCCGGTGAGGCGCTGGTCACCCACCACGGGGTCGACCAGGTCTCCTTCACCGGCTCCACCAAGGCCGGTCGGCGCATCTCAGAGCTGGCGGCGGCAACCGTGAAGCCGGTGACCCTGGAGCTGGGCGGAAAGTCAGCCAGCCTGGTGCTGGAGGATGCCGACATCGCCACCGCCGCCAAGTTCGCGGTCTACAACGCATTTCTCAATTCGGGCCAGACCTGCACCGCGCTCACCCGCCTGCTGGTGCCGGAGCGGATGGCGGCGGCGGCGGTCGAGGTGGCGGTGGCGACCGCTCGTAAGCTGGTCCTGGGCGACCCCCTGGACGAATCCACCAGGCTGGGCCCGCTGGCCTCCCAGGCCCAACTGGACCGGGTGCGGAGTTACATCGCCCGAGGCGTCGCCGAGGGGGCACGCTTGGTGCTGGGAGGAGCGGAGCCTCCGGATGGCCTGGAGCAAGGCTACTTCGTGCAGCCCACCATCTTCGACCAGGTGCTGCCGGAGATGGTGATCGCCCAGGAAGAGATCTTCGGGCCGGTGCTCTCGATCATCACCTACTCCGACGAGGACCAGGCGGTGGAGATAGCCAACGGAACCCCCTATGGTCTGGCGGCGGCGGTCTGGTCTGCGGACCGCGCCCGCGCCATCAACTTCGCACGCAGGTTGCGCGCCGGCACCGTCGAGGTCAACGGGGGCGCGTTCAGCACCTCCGCACCCTTTGGTGGGCTCAAGCAATCCGGCCATGGGCGGGAGTTTGGTCGCTTCGGGATGGAGGAATTCCTGATGCCGAAGTCCCTGCAACTGTGAGCGCACCCAGCATGATGTCGGAGCACTCGGGCGCGCTCGAGACCGGCTTCGACGGCCGCCTCGGTACCGAGATCGTGGACGCTTCCGGGCAGGAGGTGCGGCTGCGCTTGCGGCTTGGGCCCGAGCACCGCCAACCTTACGGCGTCATCCACGGCGGAGTCTGGGCCACCCTGGCTGAGACCGCCGCCTCGATCGGGGCAGCTCTGAACAGTGGTCGCCCGGTGGTGGGGCTCGAGAACCACACCAGTTTCCTGCGCGCGGTCCGCGACGGCGAGGTGGTGGCCGTCGCCACTCCCGTGCATCCTGGCAGGACGAGCCAGGTCTGGGAGGTGCTGATCCACGAGGCGACCGAGGCCAACCAACCCGCGGGCCGGCCCATCGCCAGATCCACGGTGCGACTGCACGTACTTGGCGCGGATGCCGTCCTGGGGGGCCGGCGGGTGCCCACCACGCCTCCGCTCGACTGAGTTCTTCCGCCGGCCCAGTGGGCCGCGGAGACCGGCTGCCGCCGGTCGATCCACGCTTCCAGATTCCAGCGGAGCGCGCTCGAGGCGTTCCCGGTGCGGGGACTGGCCCGCTGACTGCCGGCCCGTTGCCGACGAGTGAACTATAGGAAGCGCACTCCTGCGGCACCCCTGCTCGGGGTTCCCTTACGGGTCTTGGCCTCATCGGGTGCCGCCCGAGCCGTTGGCTCTGGTCTTACGCTCCCTCCCACGGCGCCGGATGATCCAGCGTCCTGGCCGTCGCTGCTCTCGCTGGCGAACGGGGCCGCAGCGTCAACTACACCGCTTTGGCTGGCTATGTCCGGCCAGTGACAGAGGTCTTGGGCAGTGGCTACCACTCCTTGAAGTTCATCTCCTCTCGTTATAGCGCATCGTACGTGCAACTGTTCGCAACCCCAACCAGGTTCCGCGACGGCGTTCCCCACCACGTCCCGGTTCCGGCAGAACCAGCGTGCCCACGCGTATCATCCGCACAGGGCCACAGACCAAATTCCACGGCGCGAGAGACATCCTCTGGCGGAGAGCTGTGGCAACATCGAGCGGAGCCCCGTAAACAACCGGAGATGCGACCGGATGAGCCCTCGGAAAGACAGCACCAGCCGCGACGCTGTACGGACCCTGGTGCCGGCGCGGATGGACCGATTGCCCTGGACCCGCTTTCACTGGCTGATCGTGGTCGGACTCGGGGTCTCCTGGATCCTCGACGGCCTCGAGATCCAGATAGCATCCAGCGTCAGCCCGGTGCTCCAGCACCACTCGACCCTCGGCCTGAGCACCGCAGAAGCCGGGCTCATCGGGAGCGTCTACCTGGGCGGAGAGGTGGTCGGAGCGCTGGTGTTCGGGCGGCTCACCGACTGGCTGGGCCGGAAGCGGCTGTTCATCTGGACCTTGGGAATCTACCTCATCGCCAGCGGTATCTCCGGGCTGTCTCCCACCCTGTGGTTCCTCCTGCTCTTCCGCTTCATCGCCGGAACCGGAATCGGCGGTGAGTACACGGCGATCAACTCCGCCATCGACGAGCTGATCCCGTCGCGCTACCGGGGCCGCGCCGACATCGCCATCAACGGCACCTACTGGGCGGGGGCTCTGATCGGGTCGGTGGGAACTCTGTTCCTGCTCAACCCCCATCTCCTGCCCATCAACCTGGGCTGGCGGATCGGGTTCTTCATCGGTCCTGTGCTCGGCCTGATCATCATCTACATCCGCCGCCACATCCCCGAGAGCCCGAGGTGGTTGATGACCCACGGACGCCAGGCCGAGGCGGAACGGACGGTGGATGAAATTGAGGCGGACCTCAAGAGCCATGGTGTGAAGCTGGAGCCGGTCTCTGAGGACCAGGCGATCGAGGTGGCCTACCGCGGCCAGGTCTCTTACCTACAGATCGCCAGGACGATGTTTAGGGATTACCCAAGCCGCTCCGCGCTGGGATTCTCGATGATGGTGACCCAGTCCTTCCTGTACAACGCCATCTTCTTCTCCTACGCGCTGGTGCTCACCCACTTCTACAAGATCACCGCAGACCATACCGCCTACTTCTTCATCCCCTTCGCGCTCGGCAACCTGGCTGGCCCGCTGCTCCTGGGACGCTTCTTCGACACCGTCGGGAGGCGCCGCATGATCATGTTCACCTACTGCATCTCGGGGGTGATCCTGGCCATCTCTGGCGCCCTCTTCGACGCCGGCGTCCTCAACGCCGTCACCCAGACGATCTTCTGGTGCGTCACCTTCTTCTTCGCCTCGGCGGGAGCGTCGTCCGCGTATCTCACCGTGAGCGAGATATTCCCGCTGGAGCTCCGTGCGCAGGCCATCTCCTTCTTCTTCGCAATCTCGCAGCTGGTCGGGGGGGTGGGCGCTCCCGTCCTGTTCGCCGCTCTGGTCGGCACCGGGCACAACCCCGGGCCGCTGACGATCGGCTACTACGTGGGTGCTTCGGTGATGTTCGCGGGCGGGATCATCGCCTGGTTCATAGGGGTCAACGCGGAGCGCCAGCCGCTGGAGAGCGTGGCCCGGCCACTTTCGGTCGTTGACCGACCGCCAGGCGATCCCGCGCACCAGGGAGCGCGCGCATGATTGGGCAACCGCACGTCAGTGATCGCGGTCGCGGGATTGGAGGCTGGAGGCGATGACAACAACCAGCAGCGGCACCCCGAGCGGAACTCGGGCCAGCGACAGACGCCCGGTGGTGGTGGGCATCAGCCGCGAGACCGGGTCCACCAGCGCCCTTATCTGGGCTTGGAAGGAGGCGCGACTGCGCAAGGTGCCGCTGCTGGCGGTGACCGCCTGGCAGCCGGCGCTGCCGAGTCCCGGCCCCGCGCCTCGCCCCTCCTTCGCACCGTCCTCGGCCGAGGAGGTGCATCAGCAGGCCGACGAGCAGCTGCGGCGACTGGTTCAGGACGCCATCGGCACCGTCCCCGGCGTAAGCACGCAGGCGATAAGAGGCGGGACCACGAGCGTCCTGACCCAGGCCGCGGCCGGCGCCCAACTCTTGGTGTTGGGGCCGCCGCATCCGAACCGCTCATCAGGCCTGGTCAGCGGGCGCAGAGTCCTGCGCCTGACCTCCAGGGTCGCATGCCCCGTCGTGGTGATGCCCGCTCCCACCCATCCCGACTGAGCGCCGGAGCGATCCCGCCGGATCAACCCAACTCCGGTCAGACGTCCTGGTTCTGGGTCTGCGCCAAGCGGGCCTGGGCGGCGGCCAGGCGGGCCCCGGGCACCCGGAACGGTGAGCAGGAGACGTAGTCCAATCCCAGCCTCTCGCAGATGGCGATCGACTGGGCATCCCCACCGTGCTCCCCGCAGATCCCGACCTCCAGGGCCGGTCGCGTTGCGCGTCCCTCGGTGACCGCGTAACCCATGAGCCGGCCGACCCCGTCTGGGTCCAGGTGCTCGAACGGATTCGCAGGCAGGATCCCATCTGTGACGTAGCGGCCAAGGAACTTGCCCTCGGCGTCGTCGCGGGAGACCCCGTAGGTCATCTGGGTCATGTCGTTGGTGCCAAACGAGAAGAACTGAGCATGCTCGGCGATCTGACCGGCGGTGAGCGCGGCCCGGGGCACCTCGATCATGGTACCCACCTTGATGTCGAACCGCACCCCCTGCTCCTTGGCAACCTGCTTGAGGGTTGCCTCGATGGTCTGCCGGGACCGACGCAGCTCCTCCGCGTGCCCGACCAGCGGGACCATGATCTCGGGGACAGGCTTGACCCGCCGTCGGCGCAGCTCGGAGGCCGCCTCCGCAATCGCCCGCACCTGCATTTCGATGATCTCCGGGAAGAGCAGGCCGAGGCGGCAACCCCGCAACCCGAGCATGGGGTTCTGCTCCCGCAGCTCCTCCACCGCCCGCAGCATGTGCTCCGCCCGTTCCAGCTTCCTGCCCGCCTTCTTGGCGTCGCGCAGGTGGGTGACCTCGACCAGCAGCTCGTCGTGGCTGGGCAGGAATTCGTGCAGCGGGGGATCGATCAGGCGGATGATCACCGGCAGGCCCTGCATCGCCTCCAGGATGCCCACGAAGTCGTCGCGCTGGAAGGGCAAGAGCTCGGCGAGAGCCGCCTCGCGATCCTTCGTCTCCTGGGCCAGGATCATCCGCTGCACATGGGGCAGGCGGTCCTGCTGCATGAACATGTGCTCGGTGCGACACAGGCCGATTCCCTGGGCGCCGAATTCGCGGGCCCGGCGGGCGTCCTCTGGGGTATCGGCGTTGGCGTAGATCTTCAAGCGACGCACCTTGTCCGCCATCTGCAGCAGCTGCTCAAGGTCGCCGGATACCCCGGCCTCGACCGTGGGGACGGCTCCCTCGATGACCCGCCCGGTGGTGCCGTCGATGGTGAAGATGTCGCCCTCCCTCACCACCACTCCGCCGGCCTCGAACCTCCTCTTGACCAGATCCACCTTCAGGTCCTCGGTCCCAGCCACGCAGGGCTTGCCCATTCCCCGGGCAACCACGGCGGCGTGGGAGGTGCGTCCGCCTCGGGAGGTGAGCACCCCCTCCGCCGCGATCATGCCGTGCACGTCATCGGGATTGGTCTCAATCCGGACCAGGATCACCTGCCTGCCCTGCTTGGCAATCTGCTCGGCGCGGTCGGCATCGAAGACCGCGGCCCCGGTGGCGGCACCTGGTGATGCGGCCAGTCCGGTCGCGATCACCTTGATCTTGGCCTTGGGGTCGATCGCCCGGTGGAGCAGGTGGTCCACCTGCTCGGAGTCCACCCGGCGCAGCGCCTCGTCCCTGGTGATGAGCTTCTCGGCAACCATGTCGACTGCGATCTTCACCGCGGCGGCGGCGGTGCGCTTGGCGGTCCTGGTCTGGAGCATGTAGAGCTGCCCCTTCTCGATCGTGAACTCCATGTCCTGCACGTCCCGGTAGTGATGCTCCAGCCGCTCCGCGATCTTGGCGAACTCGGCGTAGACCGCCGGCAGTGCCCTCTCCAAGGTGTCGATCGGCTGGGGGGTGCGGATCCCGGCCACCACGTCCTCGCCCTGGGCGTTGAGCAGGTATTCGCCGAAGATCCGGCGCTCCCCCGTCGCCGGGTCCCGCGTGAACGCCACCCCCGTCCCGGAGTCCTCACCCATGTTGCCGAACACCATGGCTTGGACGTTGACCGCCGTGCCCAGGGTGTGCGGGATGTGGTTGAACTCGCGGTAGGCGATCGCGCGTCGGCCGTTCCAGGAGTCGAAGACGGCGGCCACCGCCCCGGTCAGCTGGTCCCATGGATCCTCCGGGAAAGCCTCGCGGGTATGCGTCTCCACGATCTGGCGGAACTTGGCCGCCAGCTTCTCCAGGGCCGCCGGCTTGAGCTCGGCGTCGCTACCGGCGTGCGCGCTCTTCTTGGCCCTCTCAAGCTCCACGTCGAACAGCTCCGCCTCCACCCCCAGCACGATCCGCCCGTACATCTGGATGAAGCGACGGTAGGCGTCCAGCGCGAAACGCCGGTCCCCAGTGCGCCGGGCCAGGCCCTCCAGGCTCTGCTGGTTCAGGCCCAGGTTGAGCACTGTGTCCATCATGCCGGGCATCGAGAAGGCGGCCCCGGAACGGACGGAGACCAGCAGCGGGTTCTCCTGGTCTCCCAGCCGCTTGCCGCTGCGCCGCTCCAGGCCCGCCAGGTGCTCGCGCACCTCGTCCAGCAGGCCATCCGGGAATCTGCCCTTGGCGCCCAGATAGGCGAGGCAGGCATCGGTGGTGATGGTGAATCCCGGAGGAACGGGCAGCCCGGCTCTGGTCATCTCGGCCACACCGGCACCCTTGCCACCCAGGCGATCACGCATCGAAGCACTCCCCTCTTCGAAGTCGTAGACGAGCTTGGGAGCCGGCTTGCGCTCGGAGCTGGGGTGGGTTCTCACGGGGGTCTTCGCCATCAATTGACTCCTCCTGCCCTGAATAGCTGAACCGAGTGTACGAGTCCGCGATTGGTTGGGGGGACAGCTTGAATTAAGATCGGAGCCATGTCCAGGGCCGAGCGCGGCGGCGCCCTGCCGAGCCTGGATTCATCCACCCAGTAACCAGGGAACCATCTGCCCAATGGGCATGCACATGGGGGGCGGGGGAGCGGGCCGGCTGACACCCGCCTACCAGGGCCAGGATCCACCACCCCCCATCAACCGCAGCACCCTGCTCCGAGTGCTGAAGCTCTTCCGCCCCTACCGCCGGAAGGTCTTCGGAGTGCTCTGCATCCTGGTGGTGGTGGCCGGTCTCGGGATCGTCAACCCGGTGATGTTGAAGCTGATCATCGACCAGGGGATCCTGCAGCACAAGACCAAGATGCTGCTGATATTCGCGGGCATCATGGTCATCACCCCGATGATCAGCACTGGTCTGGGGGTCTGGCAGACCTACCTGAACGCGGTGGTCGGGCAGCGGATGATGCAGGACCTCAGGGTCGCCCTCTACTCCCACCTCCAGAGCCTGCCCCTGCGATTCTTCACGGGGACCAGGACCGGGGAGATTCAGTCCCGGCTCACCAACGATGTGGGCGGGGTGGACTCGGTGATCACCAACACCGCCACCAGCATCGTCTCCAATCTCACCAGAACCGCAGCCACCCTGACCGGTATGGCCGTCCTCAGCTGGCAGCTGACCCTGATCTCGGTGGTGATGATGCCGGTCTTCCTGCTGGTCACCACCAGGGTCGGCCAGGTCCGGCGCAAGGTCAGCTCGGATACCCAGGCAACCCTGGCCGACCTCTCCGCCATCGCCGAGGAGACGCTGTCGGTGAGCGGGATCCTGCTCAGCAAGGTCTACGGCCGAGAGAAGGTCACCCACCAGCGCTACGTGGATGAGACCGGCCGGCTCACCGACCTCATGATCCGCCAGCAGATGGTGGGACGCTGGTTCTTCGGATTCATCTCCACCTTCTTCTCCATCCTGCCGGCCTTGGTCTACCTGGTGGCGGGCCTCTTCCTCCACGCCGGTCGCAGCGGCGGGGTCTCGATCGGCACCCTGGTCGCCTTCACCACCTTCCAGTCCCAACTCTTCTTCCCCATCGGTCAGCTGCTGAACATCCAAGTGGAGCTGCAGGGGGCCCTGGCGCTCTTCGACCGCATCTTCCAGTACCTGGACGAGAAGGTGGAGATCGAGGACCGCCCCGGCGCCCTCAGCATCCCCTCTGATCGGATCCGAGGCGCCATGGAGTTCGAGGACGTCGGCTTCCGCTACGAGCCCGGGACCCCCGCCCCGGCGGTGGATGGGGTCAGTTTCAGAGCCGATCCCGGTCAGCTGGTCGCCCTGGTCGGCCACAGCGGGGCGGGCAAGAGCACCCTCACCTACCTGGCGGCCCGCCTGTACGACGTGGACCAGGGCCGGGTGCTGCTCGACGGGCACGACCTCCGGAACCTCACCCAAGAGACGATCCGGGATTCCATCGCGGTGGTGACTCAGGAGACATTCCTGTTCCACGGCACCATCCGCGAGAACCTGCTGGTGGGCAAGCACGACGCCACCGACTCGGAGCTGCAGGCAGCGGCTCGGGCGGCTTCGATACATGCGCGGATCATGGAGCTGCCCGAGGGCTACGACACCCTGTCCGGCGAGCGGGGATACCGGCTCAGCGGAGGCGAGAAGCAGCGGGTGGCGCTGGCCCGGGCCATTCTGAAGGATCCCCGGATCCTCATCCTCGATGAGGCGACCAGCGCCCTGGACACCCACAGCGAGAGGGAGATCCAGGGCGCGCTCGAGCAGCTGATGTACGGCCGCACCACCATCGCGATCGCGCACCGCCTGTCCACCATCCTGGCGGCCGACCAGATCCTGATGCTGGATCACGGGCGGATCATCGAGCGCGGCACCCACAGCCAGCTGCTGGCCCAGAATGGGGCGTACGCCAAGCTCTACCTTGAGCAGTTCGCGAGTGAGCGAGTGGCCGCCGCCAGCTGACCGTGGCCGATGCCAACCGCCAGGAGATCCCCTCGATGCTGATCGCAACCTGGAACGTGAACTCGCTGACCGCCCGGCTCCCCCGGGTTGTGGCCTGGCTGGAACGCAACCGCCCCGAGGTCCTGCTGCTCCAGGAGACCAAGTTGGCGGACCCAGCCTTCCCGTCAGCGGCCTTCGAGGAACTCGGCTACGACAGCGCCCACCACGGGGACGGACGCTGGAATGGGGTCGCGGTCCTCTCCCGAGTCGGACTCTCCGGGGTGACCAGAGGCCTGGCCACCGCAGCGCCCACGGGCGCTGCCGAGCCCCGCTACCTGGCCGCCAACTGCGGCGGATTACGAGTGGCGAGCGTCTATGTGCCCAACGGCCGCGAGGTGGACCACCCTTTCTTCCACTACAAACTGGCCTGGCTCCAGCAGCTCAGCCAGTTCGTCCAGGCGGACCTCAGCCGAGGCGAGCTGGTGCTGGGCGGCGACTTCAACGTGGCCCCGACGGATCAGGATGTCTTCGATCCCCAGGCATTCCTGGGGGCGACCCATGTGACCGAGCGGGAGAGATCAGCACTGCAGGCGGTGCTGAATCAGGGGCTGGTGGACCTGGCGCTGGCCACCGGGGAACCGGCCGGCTTCACCTACTGGGACTACCGCCAGGGATTCTTCCGCCGGGGCCTGGGAATGCGCATCGACCTGCTCCTGGGCAGTGCGGGGGTGGCCGGGTGCCTGGACAGAGTCTTCGTGGACCGGGAGGAGCGCTCTGGGCAGCGGCCCAGCGACCACGCGCCGCTGGTGGCCGAGGTTTCCTGGACCAGCCCAGCGGGCGGCGCACCAGCCGTTTAGAGCAAGCCCTGCGCGACCAGCAGCTCGGCGTTCAGAAGTGCGGCTCCCGCGGCACCCCTGATCATGTTGTGCACCAGGGCGGTGAACTTCCAGTCCATGACCGGACAGGGGCGGAGCCGCCCCACCACCACCGTCATTCCCCCACCCTGGTAGCGGTCCAGCCGCGGCTGCGGCCGGTCCGGCTCGTCCCGCACCAGGATGGGCCCGTGAGGTGAGGACGGCAGGCCCAGGTCCGCCACCTCCCCCGGGAATGCGGAGAGCGCAGTTCGCACCTCCTCCGCCGTCGCCGGGGTCGAGAGGCGCACGGAGATCGACTCGGTGTGACCGTCGAGCACGGCGACCCGGTTGCACTGGGCGCTGATCGCAACGTCCGCGGGCGAGAATCCGCCGTCCCCAAAGCCGCCCAGGATCTTGACGGTCTCGGCCTCCAGCTTCTCCTCCTCGCCGCCGATGTGGGGAATGACGTTGTCCTGGATCGCGAATCCCGACACCCCGTCCAGCCCGGCTCCGGAAATGGCCTGCATGGTCACCACCTGGACAGCCGCTATGCCGAAGGCGTCGTGGAGCGGCTTGAGCGCCATCGCCAAGCCCACAGTGGAGCAGTTGGGATTGGTCACGATCAGCCCCCTGGTGAGGCCGCGCCGGGCCCGCTGCGACGAGATGGCCCGCAGATGGCCCGGGTTCACCTCCGGGATGATCAGGGGCACGTCCACGTCCATGCGGTGCCGGCTACTGTTGCTCACAACCGGGAAGCCCGCCCTGGCGAACCCCTCCTCCGCCGCCGCTGCACCGGCATCCAGAGCCGACAGGAGAAGGTCGCACTCAAGATCCGACTGCAGATCCTTGACCATGAGGCTGCCGGCACCAACGGGCATGGGAACGTCCAGTCGCCAGCGCACCGCCTCGCCGTACGACCTGCCCGCGGACCGCTCCGACGCCACCACCTCCGCGAGGGTGAACCAGGGGTGGTCTGCCAATCGCGAGACCAGGTGCTGCCCCACGGCACCAGTCGCCCCCAGCACTCCCACCCGATATCGTCCGGACTCCATGGGAGATAGTTTCGCAGGCGGCTGCCCCGCGAGGCTGGCGAGGTTGGCGCCAAAGCGCTAGAGTATGGGCATGCTGACCAGGGGTGCCAGGATCAACCAACGCGGCGACGACGTGAGCTCCCGCCCGCACACGGTTCCCTTGATGCCCCACGCGGATCTGCGCCCAGCCACGCGAATGCGTCGGCGTGGCGCGGGGGACACGCGAACCAAGCTCTAGCGCCTACGCGCTGATGCTCCCCCGACCCAGCTCAGGCTAACCCGCGGGCTAGCCCGAGCCCAGTGCCGCAGCTGTCCGCACTCCCTGTTGTCAGGAGCATCACCAAGTCATGTCCAGTCTGTTTCAACTCGAATGTCCGAGTTGCCGTCATGCCCACGGCGACGGCACGACCATCTTCTGCGACGACTGCTTCACCCCTCTGGAGGTGGCCTACGATCTGCCCAGGGTGCGAGAGGAGATGACCCGCTCGGTCATCGAGAGTCGTCCTCTCGACATCTGGAGGTACCGCGAGCTGCTGCCGGTGCCGGCGGATGCCCAAACCGAGTTGCCGGTGGGCTTCACCCCGCTATTGGCGGCCCCATCCCTCGGCCGCCAGTTGGGATCTCAGCACCTGCTCCTGAAGAATGACTCCGCCTGCTTTCCCACTCTGTCCTTCAAGGACCGGGTGGTGGCGGTGGCGCTCGCCGCCGCCCGCTCATTCGGCTTCACAGTGGTAGGGTGCGCATCCACCGGCAACCTCGCCAACGCCGTGGCGGCTCAGGCGGCGCGGCTGGGCCTCGAGGCATGGATCTTGGTGCCGCGCGACCTGGAGCCCGCCAAACTCCTGGCGACCGCGGTCTACGGAGCCAAGCTGGTCAGAGTCGAGGGCAACTACGATCAGGTCAACCGACTTTGCGCCGAGATCGCCGAGCGGCACCGCTGGGGCTTCGTCAACGTCAACCTGCGCGCCTACTACGCCGAAGGCTCCAAGACGGTCGCCTTTGAAATCGCCGAGCAACTGGGGTGGCGGCTGCCCGACAACGTCGTGGTCCCGATGGCGGGTGGCGCCCAGATAAGCCGGATCGCCAAGGGCTTCCGGGAGCTGGTCGCCCTGGGCCTGGTGGCAGACCACCCGGTCCGCCTCTTCGGGGCTCAGGCAGCGGGGTGCTCCCCCATCGCCGCGGCCGCCCAGCAGGGGCGATCCGAGATCGTCCCCGAGCAGCCGCGCACCCTGTGCCACTCCCTCGCCATCGGGGACCCAGCCGACGGCTACCGGGCGCTGCGGGTGATGCGGGACTCCGGAGGCTCAGCCGAGTCGGCTACCGATGATGAGATCATCCAGGGGATGCGCCTGCTGGCAGAGACGGAGGGCATATTCGGGGAGACCGCGGCCGGGGTCACGGTCGCCGGTGCGGCCAAGCTGCTCGCCCAGGGACGGATCGCTCCCCAGCAGACCACCGTGCTGTGCGTCACCGGGAATGGCCTCAAGACCACTGACGCGCTGGCGGGAAGACTCTCCCTGGGGCCGACCGTGCGGCCCCGGATTGCCGAGTTCGAGGCGCTTCTGGAAGAACAGGCGGTCGCCGTGTGAGCCAGCTTTCCGGGGCCGCGGTCGACGCCTGGGGCGAGGGCCCATCTATCCGCTTCACCGTGCCGGCCACCTCGGCCAATCTGGGCACGGCGTTTGATTGCGCCGCCGTCGCCCTGCGCCTCCATCTGGAGGTCATAGCCAGTCCCCGCCATGAACCGGGTGTCGAGCTGACCTACCGAGGTTCTCGACCGGAACTGGTGGGGACCGGGTCTGACAACCTGCTGGTCCAGGCGCTGGAGGAGGGCGTCAGGCGGTTCGGAGGATCCGAGCCTCACCTCGGGATTCATGTGCGCAGCGACATTCCCATCGGCGTCGGCCTGGGCTCGAGTGCCGCCGCCATCGTGGCCGGGCTCGGCGTCGCCGCCGCCCTGGCGCCGGCGCGGCCCTCGGATGAGGTGCTGCTGGCATCGGCGGCCGAGCTGGACGGTCACCCTGACAACGTCGCCGCCGCCTACCTAGGAGGATTCGTGGTGGCGGCCCGCACCGGGCCGGACGATCGGCTGCTCACAGCTCGCACCGATGTCCCCGCGGACATCGACTTCACCCTGGCGATACCTGACCAGACGGTTGCCACCCACGCCGCTCGAGCGACCCTGCCCACCAGTTACAGCCGGGAGGATGCGGTGCACAACCTGCAGCGGACCGCCCTGCTGGTGGCGGCCGCCTTCTCGGGCAGGTTCGATTTCCAGCCCGACCTCTTCGACGACCGCTGGCACCAGCGCCAGCGCGCCCAGCTGATACCGGGCGCCGCGGAATGCCTGGCCCTGCGCGATCCCAGGCTGCTGGGGGTGTGCCTGAGCGGCAGCGGGTCAGCGGTCCTGGCGATCTCCCGCGGCCACACCGAGCTGGCTGAGGAGCTGCTGCGGGGAGCCTTCGCGAGCGCTGGGGTCGATACCCGGACCCTCTCGCTGCCCGCCGACAATGACGGAGTGTTCCGCGGGTTCCTTGATAGGTGAGATGAGTTGAGACCCCCTTCCGCGACCAAGCGCGTCCTCAAGTTCGGCGGCACCTCCTTGGGGTCCGCCGATCGGATCAGATCCGCGGCCCAGCTGATCGCGGGCCAGGTCGCAGAGACGGTCCCGGTGGTCGTGGTCTCCGCGATGGGTTCCACCACCGACTCCCTGGTCAGAGCCGCCAACGCTGCCCAACTGGGAGAGCAGGAGACCTGGCGGGAGCTGATCGACTCACTGGAGCGCGAGCACCTGGAAGTCTGCTCTGACCTGGCTGACTTCAGCCCGGGCGCCGAGGAGCCCGCGGCCGCGATTCTATCCCATCTGCGAGCTGTCCGCGAGCTGTGCCAGGTGGCGGGAGCCGAGCGGGGGCTCTCCGGCACCCAGCTCGATGAGATCTCCAGCACCGGCGAGCTGCTCTCCGCGGCCATCACGGCGGACACACTGAACAAGCTTGGCCTGGCCGCCTGTGCCGTCGATGCCAAACAGATCATCCAGACCGACGGGCGCTTTGGCAGAGCGATGGTGGCTGCCCAAGCCAGCGAGCACCTGATCAGGGGCAGGCTCTCGCCGCTGCTCGCGGATAGGGTCATACCGGTTGTGACCGGCTTCCGCGGGGCGACCGCCGAAGGCAGCTGCACGACTCTGGGCCGGGGTGGATCCGACTCCACCGCGACGATCATCGGAGCCCTGCTGCCGGCGGACGAGGTGTGGATCTACACCGACGTCGCCGGGGTGATGACTGCCGACCCGCGACTGGTGCCCAGCGCCAAGGTCATCCCCTTCCTCTCGTACCGCGAGGCCCTTGAGCTCGCCTTCTTCGGCGCCCGGGTCCTGCACCCGAACTCCATGGACCTGCCCCGGCACCACGACGTCAGAGTTCGGATACTGAGCAGCTTCGAACCCGTCAGCCAGGGTACTGTGATCGGGCCCAAGGTCAAGTCCCGGCCCGGGGTGAGAGCGGTCGTCGACACCCGGGACGCCCGTCTCTTCACCGTCGGAGGGGTGGATGGCGTGGCCTTCACCAGGGTCGGGACCGCGGTCCTGGGCGGGCTCGAGGCGGAGGGGATACCGACCCTCATCGTCACCCAGTCGTCAGCTGACAACGTGATCTGTTTCGCCGTCAGCGGCGAGCACGGGAAGCGGGTGCGCGAGATCTTGCGCAAACTTCGCGACGATACCGGGGTGCTAGGGGAGATCGAGGTGACGTCCAAGGCCGGGATCGTGGTCGCGGTCGGCGATTCCATGCGCGGAACACCCGGAATCGCGGCCAAGTTGTTCGGAGCGCTGGCGGAGCGGAACATCAATGTGGTGGCGATCTCGCAGGGGTCCTCGGAGCTCAGCGTCTCCGCTGCGGTCCGGGCCGAGGACGTGGCCGCTGCGGTCAACGCCATCCATGACGCCTTCGAATTGGGGGCTGGCTGACGGCGGCCAGCCCATCGCAGCTGGCTTGGAGCCCGCGGCAGCACCGCAAGACCAATCGGGGTCCGAGAGCCGATGGGGATACCCGCGCTGACGCCGATCGCCGCTTCCAGGTCTCCAGGTGAGTGCAGGAGACCCAGCCCATCACTGAATCCGCCTGTGGTCGCGGTCGCCTCCGCCGGGCCGCGGCACTCCCCTCGGCTCCAGGTACGAGTCTGGCAGGTCGTTCTCGAAGAGGACCACACTGCCGGCCCCCGCGACCTCGGGCAGCCGTAGCTGCGCCTCGGCGAGATCGACCACCACGCTCACCTGGTCAGATGGATATCCGGCCCCCGCCAGCCCCTGGGCGACAGCCGCCGAGTGCCTGGGTCCCACCAAGATCACGTGGGTGCAGACGGCGGCCGCCCGCCGCCCCAGCTCACGCATACGCTGCTCCTGCTCCGGGCCCAGCTCAATGAATCCGGGAGTGACCAGCACCCGCCGCCCCCCAGGCAGAGCGGCCAGCAGCCGCAGGGCCGCGGCGGCCCCGGCCGGATTCGAATTGTAGGCGTCGTCAATAATCGTGATCCCACCGTGCTGGGACACCTCAAGCCGGTGCGGCGCTCCGTGCAGCTGAGCCGCCCGCTCTGCGAGCACCTCCAGGGGACGCCCCAGCTCTGCCGCCGCCGCCAACGCGTAGAGCAGGTCGGCCACCAGGTGAGGGCCGTAGAGAGCGACCTGGAACCTCACATCCTCGCCGGAACTCCCGCGCAGATGGAACGCGGTGCCGGCGGCGGTGAGCTCCTCCCGATCCACCCACCAGCGGTCACCGGGGGCGCCCACCGAGACCAACCTCGCCCGCAGGTTGCGGAGCAGGGTGTCCCGCTCAGCGATGTTGGACGGGACCACCGCGAATCCGTCGCGCGGCAGGGCCGCCAGCAGCTCCGACTTGGCCTGGGCGATCCTTTGGCGGCTGCCGAAGCGCTCCAGATGCATCAACCCGACCGCGGTCACGATCCCGACTCGGGGACGGGAGAAGGAGCAGATCTCGGCTATCTCACCCGGACGGTAGGCGCCCATCTCCACGATCGCCACACCGCGCTCGGGCAGCGATCCCTCGTTGATCGCGCGGCAGACCCCCAAGGTGGTGTTGTAGCTCTCAGGGGTGGCGAAGCTGGGCTTGTCCGGCTCATTAAGCAGCTGCGCCAGCAGCACCTTGGTAGTGGTCTTTCCGTAGCTCCCGGTGATCCCCACCACCAGCGGCCCCGCAGCCGTGAGCCGTGCCTCCGCCCGACTCATGAAGTGCCGCCGCCGCCGGCTCTCGTACGGCCTGGCGATCAGGGCGGCCAAACTCAGCGCCGCCACCACCAGAATGTCGATCAGGCCCATCAGCACAGCCCCGGCCGGCCCGCTCCAGAACGCCACCACCAGGGCGGTGAAGCAGAGCAGGCCCGAAATCGACACCAGCCGGCGCACTCGACCGGTCCACTTCAGGTGGGAACGAGTCGCAAAGGGACGGAAGAACGCCAGCGGCAGGAGACCGGACGCCAGCAGGGGGAGCGTTTGCCAGCGCTCCCCGACGGCTACGGTTGTTGCCGCCAGGACCAGGCCGGCCAGCAGCAGCCCCAGCTGCCAGGGCCAGTGGGCCGCGAGACGGCGGCGGGCAGTCGGCCAGAGCCGAGAGGGGAGGTACTCGTCGAACTGAAAAAAGTACATCCAACCCTGAAACTGGCGGCTGGCGGCAACCGCCGCCAACAGGGCGCAGGCCACCGCCTGCCAGAGGGGCGGGCTCATCCTTTCACCGCTCCACGTTCACGAGAGCGCCCAACCCCAGCGTGAGCCGCCGGCCTGCGCCGGGCAGAGCCGGGCGCAGCTCGCGTGAGTGGTCGAAATCCCAAGCCACGGGCTGCGGCACGGTGGCGATCCCCCCACACGAAGCGGATGGCGCCCGATGGGAAGATCCGTGTTGCGGGCGCAACCATCCATCCGGGCCTTTCGGCCCGGCCCCCGAGTCCCGGCATCAAGGGTTGCACACGGGGCAGGTGCCGGGGTCGCCGGTTGCGTCGGTACCCACTAGCGCCCGGACCTCCTGGTGATCGCAGGCAGGGCAGCCGTCGATCTCTGCTCGAGGCTGGTCGACCTCGGTGCCGCACCAGTCGCAAGGGACTCCCATGAGGATGTCGACGCATCCCCACCCGGGCGCGGAGCAGGATGGGCAGCGCACCGCGACGCGCTGCGCAAGCCGTTCGGCGGCCCCGGCGATGACCGGTTGGCGGGAGGGGCAGGCGTGCGCTCGAAGGTCGGTCTCGATGCGGGCGCAGCCGTCGGTCGCGGCGGCCGCCGCCTGGGCGATGGCGGTATCCAGCGCCGCGCGGCTGTCGACGCCCTTGTGGAGGGGCTGCACGGGCCCCTGGTTCGGTCGCACCACGAGACGGTGGACAGGGAAGTCGGCCTCAGCGATGAACTGGCCGAGGTCGTCACCGGGACGGGCGGTCGTCGTGGCCGCCACTATGTCGTAGCTGGTGTAGGCGTCCCAAATCACGATGCCGGCGTTATCGTCCACGAGCACCACCAGTTCGCGGTCGGAGGTCAGAAAGGGCATCGCCGGGTCGGGACCGATGCTGCCTTCGGAGGCGAGACCGAGTCCTAGTCCGGCAGCCTGCATCCCCAGGCGAGCCTTGCGGATCGCGGTCTCGAGCGGCGGGCCGGTCCTGGGTATCTCGCCGCTGAAGGTCCCCAGGGTGTCGGTGTCGACGGCGACGGCATCGATGCTGAGCCCCACGGCGCGAGCCAGCGGGGGGGCTATGAGCGGCAGCTTGGCGTGTTTGGTCGCGAGCACGGCACTCTGGCCGGCGTAGGGGTGACGCTCGCTGGGCCACCGGATCCTCTTGGGCTCATCGTGGACGCTGGGAGCGTCGTCTTTGACTTCCTCCCCACGGATAAATCCGGGGGATTCCAGTCTCGCCCCGACTGTCTCGTGGACGGCTTTCACCGTCCCCGCCGTAGGCCGGGGTTGTACTGGCTTTAGCCGACCCACTCTGTCCGGAAGCCCCGCTTCCGGTACCGCCGCATAGCAGCTGACTCGTGGGTTCTCTGGCAGCCTCGACACCGGCAACCCCCGAAGCCCTGGAGGTGGAGCCGCGCTCCATGTCGAGGCTTTCATTGTACCACTTCGTGGCTCCCTCGACCCCATGTCTGAAGCCAGGGGCTTGCGCTCGCATTTGGTCATGTTGATCCTCAAGCAGGGGTGGGGACCTCTGGCCCACGTGGCGAGCGGGCGCGGGTAGGACCAGGGGCCCTTCGTTCGTCGACCGGTCGGGGACCACGACACCTTGGGTGCCGCTCAATCTGCGACTTGTCGGCTGGGCTGTCCAATCCCCGGCCACCGCCCGCAGCGGCGGAATCCCAGTGCCGCACGCCCGGATCCCGGGCGACGGAAATGGGAACCCGGGCCCAGGCAGCCAGCCTCGTGGATGCAGGTGCGCGGTCGTGGGACCGGCCGATCGGCCCTCCCGCTTCACACATCATCAACATGTGCGCCACCTCTCACGAAATTGGGTTCGTAAGCCGGGGTCCCGGGTGAAGTATCCGGGAGTTCCGCCCCGGCGACCGTCGGCCCGACCCTCCCCCGCCCCCGGCGCACTCCAAGGTGCACTCCGCCCGCCTGGGCGGGATTCACTTCTCTGAGCGGTCCTGCCGCTGGGTGCCGAATCGTACCCGCTCGTGCTTTCGTGAATTAGAATCCTGACAACCTGATGACTGGCGAAGCGACATGGACCTTTCTGACCAACCACGGGCATGTGCTGCTGTGCATCGCGCGTGATCCCCAGATGCGGGGCCGGGACATCGCTGCCCAGGTTGGCATCACGGAGCGGGCCGCGCAGAGCCTCATCGCGGACCTGGTGGCGGCGGGGTACGTCACCAGGTCTCGGGAGGGCCGCCGGAACCGCTACGAGTTGAACGGCAGCCTCCCTCTCCGCCACCCGCTCGAGCAGACCCATCACGTCGGGGAGCTACTCCGGGTGTTGACCGAGCCTGGTCGTCCATCAAAGAAGACTGGATGAATCCGGGCCGGGCCCCGGCCCGCACTGGACGAACTGCGGGCGGCCCGGAACCGGTGGTGGAGAAATCGGCCAACACCATGAGGCTGATGCCGAGGTCGCCGGAGCCTGATCGGGCGGGCCGGCCACGCTGCCCGCAGTTCACGATCGCTGCCTGGGCCCTCGGTCTTCGCAACCGGGTCCCGGGCCTGCCGCTCTGGGATGCCGGGCCGGCACTCCGTCTGCTGAGGTAGGCGCGCGACGCTCCCGGTCGGGCCCAAGCTCACTGTCCCTGGCCGAGGGAGAAGCCGGCATGGCCATCGAAGGTGAACAGGCCCTCGGCCTTGATGAACTGCAGGCCGCCGCCGGCAAGCCGGCTCAGCAGGTCAATGACCTGGGTGTGGGTGACCGACCCACCCGGCTGGACGGCCTGGAAGCGGCATCGCCAGTGATCGACGCAGAAGGTTTCTGGCACCCCGTCCGGGTAGACCTTCTGACCGCGGTTGCTGATCATCACCAGCTTGAGGTCTGGTCCCGCGTTCGCTTCGAGGTCCTTCGCCAGCTCCGCGACCGGAGCACGCGACTCGAGGAACACATCCATCCCCACCAACTCCTTCCGCGCCGGGGGGCGGGACCGGACCTGGACGGCAATCGGTTCGGAGTGAGACGGGTAGTTGACAGCCCGCAGGGTGTTGGGCACCGCCCCCAAGCGGGCGATGACCGCGTCGGCGAAGTCGGTGGTGCCGACCTCGGCCGTGGACACGGACGAGTCGTAGATGTCAGGGGTGTGGATCCCGTCCTCGATCGTTCGCAGCCACGCGTTGTGCACCCGTGACCCCGCCTCACCCTGGCCGATGTGGACCAGCATCTGCACCGCCCCCAGCAGCAGGCCGGAAGGATTGGCCAGGTGGTATCCGGCCAGACGGGGAGCGGAACCGTGGATCGCCTCGAACATCGCGATGCCGGTGCCGACGTTGGCGCTGCCGGCCATCCCGACCGAACCCGCGATCTGCGCAGCTACGTCGGAGATGATGTCCCCATAGAGGTTCGGCAGCACGATGACGTCAAAGGCGTCAGGAGTATCCGCCAGTCTGGCGGCCCCGATGTCGACGATAAGATGCTCGGATTCCAGCTCCGGGTACTCTGCGGCGACCTCATCGAATACCCGGTGGAACAGCCCATCGGTCAACTTCATGATGTTGTCCTTGGTGAAGCAGCTCACCTTGGAACGACCGTATCGGCGGGCGTACTCGAACGCGTACCGGATCAGTCGCTCGCTCCCTGGCCGCGTGATCAGCTTCAGGCACTGGGTCACATCCTCGGTTTGGCGGTGCTCGATCCCGCCGTACAGGTCCTCCTCGTTCTCGCGAACGATCACGACATCCATGCCAGGGTGCTTGGTCGCCACGAAGGGCGCGTACGACGGGCAGGGCCGGACGTTGGCGAAGAGCCCGAGCGTCTTGCGGACCGTGACGTTCAGACTCTTGAACCCGCCCCCCTGGGGGGTGGTGATCGGGGCTTTCAGGAACACCTTGGTCCGCCGCAAGGAGTTCCACGCCGCCGGCTCGATCCCGGCCGTGATGCCCTGCTGGTAGACCGTCTCCCCGATCGAGACCTCCTCCAGCGCCAGGTTGGCGCCTCCAGCGGTGATGATCCGCAGGGTGGCCTCCATGATCTCGGGACCGATGCCGTCGCCGTAGGCGACGGTGATGGGAACCGCGAGCGCCGCGTCAGCAGTCACCTTCAGCTCCTTGCTGGGAGCCCCGGTAACGGCACCAACGCTGGTCATCACAGCGCAGGGATCCCGAGCAAGGCCGCGATGCCGCCCGGCTTGAGCGCCACCGGACAGCGCAACCAAGCTGCCGGCCGAACCAGGTTCCAGCTCATCAATAGGGGCCGGACCACCAATCCTTGGCCGGCCTCTGAGGACCCCGCCCCGGCATCGAGCCGGACGGCGACTCGGCAGCCCAGCGCCGATGCGGCCGAATTCGCCATGTTGGTGGCGGACGCAGGTTGATCAACCACGGAGGTTCTACGCTCCCGAACTCACGAATACCATTTCATTATACACTCATCCCTGTGCGGGGCAGGCCGACATTGAGTGCCACTCGAAAGCAACGCTTTCTCGGACGCCCGGGCCCGCTCCCGGCCCGCTTGGACAAGAGGCGTGCGGCCGTGGGTGTCGCGGTCGGCCCACCACCCCAATCTTTCCCGTCGCCGGGCTCGATCAATGACTGTCCGCCCGGGTCGGATCGCAGTTTTCTCGAAGCTGGGCGCCAAGTGAGTAGTCTTTCCAGGTGGCTTACCGTGGTTCCGCGCCCTTGATCACCGTGCAGAGCGCGCCGAGGTCTTCTGCCCAACCACCGTCGCTCACATCCGCCAGTGGGGCCACGGCCGATCTCGCCAAGTGGGGTCGTCGGTGAGCGCCTGCCGGCTGGTCTGCGCCGAACCGGGGTGCAAGGCCGTGGCCGACCGCGACTCCGCTCTGACCCGGTGCGATTCCTGCGGAGGTCTGCTCGAGTTCGCCTACGAGCTGGAGGCCACCGCCAGCTCCAGATGGAGGGAGCTCTGGAGATCCCGGCTTGGTTCGGCGGCGCCCTCGGATCGAAGCGGGGTATGGAGGTTTCGAGAGCTGCTGCCCGAATTCGGCGAAGCGCCACCGATCACGCTCGGAGAGGGCGGCACGCCAATGCCGGAGGCCCCTTCAACCGCCGCCTGGGCAGGGGTGGCCCGGCTGACGACCAAGCACCTTGGCGGCAACCCCACGGGCTCCTTCAAGGACCTGGGGATGACGGTCGCCATCTCCGAGGCGGCCCGCCTGGGAAGGCCGGTCGTGGCCTGCGCCTCCACCGGCAACACCTCCTCTTCCATGGCGGCCTACGCCGCCAGAGCCGGGCTGCGCTCGGTGGTGCTCGTCCCCAAGGGAGCCGTGTCCCGGGCCAAGCTGGCGCAGGCAGCAGACTTCGGGTCACTGATCCTGGAGGCAGGCGAGACCTTCGACCAAGCCTTCCAGGCCCTGCGCGATCTCGCGCCCGAGTTCGGGCTCTACCTGGTCAACTCGATCAACCCGCTGCGGATCGAGGGACAGAAGACCGCCGTCTTGGAGATCCTGGAGCAACGGGGGTGGCGGGCTCCTGACTTTCTCGCTCTGCCGGGAGGCAACCTGGGCAACTGCTCCGCCCTGGGCAAGGGTCTGCGCGAGCTGCGAGAACTGGGGTGGCTGGACCGGATGCCCCGGATCCTGGTGACCCAGGCCAAGGGAGCCAGTCCCTTCCACCAAATGTGGCGCAGCGGCGCCACCGAGCTGACCCCGGAGGAGAAGCCCGCTACCAGGGCGACGGCCATCAGGATCGGCAGTCCGGCCAACTGGCGGCGGGCGCGGCGCGTCCTGGAGATGACCAACGGGCTCACGGCGGCGGTCTCCGAGGAGGAGATCGCGGAGGCCAAGCGCCAACTCGCCAGCGAGGGAATCGGCTGCGAGCCTGCCTCCGCGGCGGCGGTGGCCGGCGTCCGGCAGCTGCGGCAGGCAGGGGAGATCCCCACCTCGTCCGAGGTGGTGGCGATCCTGACCGGCAATCAGCTGAAGGACACCGACTACATCGCCGAGACCAGCCGGACCCTGGACGGGCCCTCCCCGACCTCTGACGTGCGCACCCAGCTCGCTCGATGGCTGTCGCACTGATCTGGACCCGAGAGCGGAGTGCCGGTACCGCGGTCCAAGGGCCAGACCGTCGCCTCAGGTCCTGAGGTAGGAGGCGCCGTTCACGTCGAGGACTGAGCCGCTGGCGAACTTGGCCTCGTCAGAGGCCAGGAAGAGGATCGCGGCCGCCACCTCCTCTGGTTCCGCGATCCGGTGGAATGGGCTTTGGGCCAGGATCTCGGCTCCCCGAGGGCGCTTCAGCTCCTCGTTGGACATGTCGGTCGCCACCCAGCCCGGGGCCACCGTGGCAACCGAGATCCCGTGGGGCGCGAGCGCGACCGCCAGGGATTGGCCGAAGGCGTTGAGCCCCGCCTTGCTGGCGCCGTATCCCGGCTGGCCGGGCTCACCCCGGAAGGCGCCCCTAGAGGAGACGTTGACGATCGCGCCGCCGCGCTCCAGCATCTGCCGCGCCGCGAAATAGGTGACATAGGCGGCCCCGCTGAGATTGACTGCCACGGTCCTGTCGAAGGCCGCCCTCCATTCCTCGAAATCCATGTTCGTCAGGTCATGGAGCAGGCTGACCCCGGCGTTGTTGACCAGCACCTGAAGGCCCCCCAGCAGGGAGACCGCCCCCTCAACCACCTGGCGCGCCTGGCCCGGATCCGCCAGGTCCCCCTGCACCAGCCCATGGCCGGACCCGGGCAGCTCGCTCAGGAGCTGCTCGGCCAGCTGCTCGGAATCGCGGTGGTGGACGGCCACCCGGTCGCCGGCTCGGGCGAAGGCCAGCGCCGTGGCCCGCCCGATCCCACGCGAGGCGCCAGTCACCAGTACTCCCCTACTTGCCATCGCCAATCCCCCTCAGAGGGCGCTGCCGCCACCGGCGGGTTGCGCCCGATCCCGCGCCCTGGCTGGTCAACCCAGACGCTCCTCACAGACTTCCGCCAACCTGGACAAGGGGACCCTCACCTGCTCCATGGTGTCCCGGTCGCGCACCGTGGCCGCATGGTCGTCCAGGGTTTCGAAGTCAACAGTGATCGCCAGCGGGGTCCCGATCTCGTCCTGGCGGCGGTAGCGCTTGCCAATCGATCCCGTGTCGTCGTAGTCGGTGGCGAACCGAGCCCGTAGCTCGTGTTCCAGCGGCCGGGCCACAGCCGCCAACTCCGGCTTCTTGGAGAGCGGCAGCACCGCGACCTGGTAGGGGGCCACCCTGGCGTTGAGGTGGAGGACCACCCTGGTCTCCCCCTTCACCACCTCCTCGGAGTAGGCGTCCAGCAGCAGCGCCAGGAAGGTCCGGTCGACGCCCAGGGCGGGCTCCACCACGAAGGGCAGGAATCGCCGCCCACTGGCAGGGTCCGTGTACTGCAGGTCCTTCCCGCTCACCTCCTGGTGACGGCTGAGGTCGTAATCGCCCCGCCGGGCTATGCCCTCCAATTCCCCCCAGCCCCAGGGATATCGGTACTCGATGTCCGAGGATGCGAGCGCGTAATGCGCCTTCTCATCCTCGCCGTGGGGGCGCAGGCGGAGGTTGTCGGCGCGGATGCCGAGGCCCTGGTGCCAGGCCATTCTCTGCTCGCACCAGTACTCGAACCAGCGGGCGTCGTCGCCGGGCTCGGTGAACCACTCCATCTCCATCATCTCCAGCTCCCGCAGCCGGAAGATGAAATTCCCAGTCGAAATCTCGTTGCGGAAGCTCCGCCCGATCTGGGCGATCCCGAAGGGGATCCGCTGCCGCGATGTGCCCAGGATGTTCTTGAAGTTGACGAACATGCCCTGGGCGGTCTCGGGGCGCAGGTACACCACCGAGCCCTCTTCCTCCACCGGGCCGATGAAGGTCTTGAACATGAGGTTGAACTGCCTGGGGCTGCTGAGCGGGCCGCCACAGTTGGGGCAGCGGTCGCCCTCCAGGTGATCCGCCCGCCAGCGCTGATGGCACTCGCCCAGACAGTCCACCAGAGGGTCGCTGAAATTGGATATGTGGCCGGAGGCCTGCCAGACCATCGGGTTCATGAGGATGGCGGCTTCCACCCCCTCGATGTCGTCGCGCAGCTCGACCATCTCTCGCCACCAGAGATCACGGATCCGCCGCCGGAGCCGAACCCCCAGGGGGCCGAAGTCGTAGACGGCGTTGATGCCGCCGTAGATCTCGCTGCTGGGGAAGACAAAGCCCCGCCGCTTGCACAAGGAGACCAAAGTCTCCAGCCGGTTTTGGACCAGCTCAGCCATCAAGACCTCCAGCGGCTCCCAGGCCGTGGGCCGCGGGAACCTGAACTCAGGCGAATCAGGTCATTCTATCGGTGCCGAGGGCGCCGCCCCCGCCGCGAGCCCGGTCCCACCGTCTCCCCGGCCGAGCCGTCCCACCAGGCGGCGGTCATCTCCACGACCGCGATGACCTCGAACTCAGATGTCAGCGTGCGGGCGCGGCGGGCCCACTCCTCGCCCTCGGTGTTGCAGTGGAACTCTGGAGCTGCTCACCAGTGCCGCTGGCCCCGGCTCGCCAAGTCTGTGGCCCAGGAGGGCACTGATAGCATCGATCCGTGTTCCGGCTCTATGACACCTTCACCCGTGAGCTGCGTCCGGTGCGACCGCTGACGGCGGACCGGCTCACCATGTACAGCTGCGGTCCCACCGTATACCGATCCGTCCATGTCGGCAATCTGCGCACCTATCTGATGGCGGATTGGATCAAGCGCACCGCCCGCGCGCAGGGCTGGCAGGTGCTCCACGTGAAGAACATCACCGACGTCGGCCACATGCGCCAGGAGATGGCGGAGCGCGGAGGCGACAAGGTGATCGCGGCAGCCCTGGCGGCCGGACGCACTCCCGCAGAGATCGCCAGACAGTTCGAGGATGAATTCCACCGCGCCGAGGCTCAGATGGGTATCGAGCCCGCCGACCGCTTTCCCCGCGCCACGGACCACGTTCCCCAGATGCTGGACCTCATCGCTCGGCTGCTGGAGCGCGGGTTCGCCTATAGGGTGGGCGGCACAGTGTATTTCGACACCAAGAGCCATCCCGACTACGGGCGGCTCTCCGGCAACTCCATGGAACAGCTCCAAGTCGGCGGCGGCGCCGAGCCCGATCCCGACAAACACCATCCCGCAGACTTCACGCTCTGGCGAGAGGCCGAACCGGGCCGCCAGCTGATGGTCTGGGATAGCCCCTACGGGCCCGGCTTTCCCGGCTGGCACATCGAGTGCTCGGCCATGTCGATGGCCTACCTGGGCGAGCGGATCGACATCCACACCGGTGGGGTGGACAACATCTTCCCCCACCATGAGGACGAGCGCGCCCAGAGCCAGGCCGCGACCGGTGAGCAGTTCGTCCAGCTCTGGGTGCACGGCCAGCACCTGCTGGCCGACGGCATCAAGATGGCCAAGTCCTCCGGCAACGTCTACACCGTGGACGACCTGGTGGAGCGCGGGTTCGACCCCCTGTCCTTCCGCCTGCTCTGCGCCACCGTGCGCTACCGCACCCGGCTCAATTTCACCCTGGCCTCGCTGGCCGCGGCGGAACGAGGGCTGCAACGGCTGCGGAGAATCGCAGCCGCCGATCCGCAGGGCGGCGACGAGGTGACGGCCCAACGGCTGCAGGGGAAGGTACGGACCGCTCTCGAGGACGACCTGGACCTGCCGGAGGCGGTGGCGGAGGTGTTCCGCTTTGCTCGGGATGGGGGCCTCTCACCCGCCACCCGCTCCCTCGGCCTGAGGCGGGCAGATGAGTTCTTGGGCCTGGCGGTGGAGCGAGTGCCGGTTGGACGGCCCGCCTTTGGCAGCTGGACGTCAGTCGCCGCCACCAGAGAGCACCTGCGGGCCGCCCGGGACTTCGCCAGGGCCGACGCCGCCCGGCTGGCGCTGATCGGCATGCGGGTTGTTCCCGAGGATCGCCCCCAGGGAACCGACTACCGGTCAGCGACCACCATGGACCTGCGCCGCGCGCTCATCTCATCCCCTCTGGAGGTGGTGGACCAGCGCCGTCAACCAGATCGCGTCGAGGTCTCAGTCAGCATCGTGACCCAGGGGTACCCGGAGGACCTCTGGCGCTGCCTGGCCAGCATCCGCGACCACCGCCACGGTCATTCGGTGGAGGTCCTGGTGGTCGACAACGACGCCTCCCCCGACTGCGGCCCGGTTCTGGCGCGGGCGGCGAGCGGCGGACTCAACCTCACCACATTCCACGCGGACCACCGCCTGGGGGAGGCGGCCGCCCGCAACATCACGGTGAGGGCCGCCCGGGGCCGGGTGCTGCTGATCCTGGATACAGGCGTGGAACTGGTTGGGGACGCCTTCGGCCCCATCGCGGAAGCGCTGGCCAGTCCTGAGGTCGGCGCGGTGGGGAGGTGGGGGGCTCGCACCCTGGACCTGCGCGAGTTCTTCGACTCCGAGGAGCAGGAGGTGGATGCCATCGACGGCTACTGCCTGGCCCTGCGCCGCAGCCGTTTTGGGGAACTGGGCCTGCTCGACGAGCGGTTCCGGTTCTACCGCATGCTGGACTTCGACCTGTGCCTTAACCTGCGCTCCCGGGGCCTCACCCAGCGCCGGCTCCCCGAGCTGCCGGCCGTGATGCACACTCATCGAGGCTGGGAGGACACCGACCCGGATGAGCGCGAGCGGCTCAGCCGCCTCAACTTCCGCCGCTTCTACGACCACTGGCACCACCGCCAGGACCTGCTCCTGGCGAGCGCGCCGGCTGCCCAAGCCGGCTGATCACGGTCGCAACTCCACCAGCACCCGGGCCGCCTTGATGGGGCGGTCCAGATGATGCTCCAGATGCGCGATAAGGATTGCTTCCACTTCGTCCTTGAGGACCGCGTTCCAGCGCAGCCTGAGCACCGTGCGCTCATCAGCCAGCGCCATCCGGCGCAGCACGCGCAGGGTGGCCGCGCTGCACGGCAGCGCCGCGGCTCCGGCCTGGCAGTCACCCTGGACCACTCCCCCCAGGGCGCTGACGAACCGGCCCTCCCGGTTTTCCAACTCACGGCCGCAGGCAACGCAGACCCTCAGCTCCGGCTGGTAGCCCCCCACGGCGGCGAGTGCGAAGGCGGCCAGCGCCAGCCAGAGGCGGGGATCAGCATCCGCCGAGCCGATCCTGGCCGAGGCCTCGGCCAGGATCTCATAGACCCTGGGCTCAGGATGCCCCTCCTCCACGGTGGCGTCCACCAGCTCCGCCAGCACCCCGGCGCACGCCAGCCCGACCGGGTCGGGAGGACCGGGGCTGGGTCCGATCGGCCGGGCTTGCGCCAGCACCGCCATGCTCCGCCCGGGGACGAGCAGGAGCTGGGAGCGGGCCAGGAGGTCCATCCCGGCCGCGTTGCGCGCCCGGGGACGCCGCAGCCCCTTGGCCATCACGCTCAGCTTGCCATGGTCTCTGGTCAGGATCACCAGGATCCGGTCGGCGTCTCCATAGGCGCGGCGGCGGAGGACGATCCCCTCGTCGGAGAACGGTGAGGCCAAGTGGATCAGGCGGAGCCGTTGGCAGGGGGGCCGGCTCCATCGGCCGGTGGCGCGGCCGCTTCATGCTCCACCTCGAAAGGGGTGACCCGGCTGAGCCGGACCGTCTGAATGGCCTGCCGATCTATCGACTCGACTGTGATTGTGAGCCCCGGGCCGGCGTCCACCTTCTCTCCCACCCGGGGAATCCGCCCCAGCAGCGAGTACACCAGGCCGCCGACGGAGTCGAAGTCCTCGCCCTCCAGATGCAGCTGGAGCAGCTCATTGACATCGTCCAGGCTCGCCGAGGCGGACAGCAGTGCCTCGTTGGGACTGACCAGCTGGATCTCCTCCTGCTCCGCCAGGTCGTACTCGTCGCGGATCGGACCCACGATCTCCTCCAGGACATCCTCGATGGTCACCAGGCCGGCGGTGCCGCCGTACTCGTCGACCACCAGGACCAGGTGCACCTTGGCGAGCTGCATCTCCTGCAGCAGCTCCCCGAGATGCTTTGCCTCCGGCACGAAGGTGGCCGCCCGAGCCAGAGCCTGCACTCCCACGGGAGCCGGGCCCGACCCCGCCCGGGCTCGCAGAAGATCCTTGGCGTAGACCACCCCTACGATGTTGTCGATGGTCTCCTCGTAGACCGGGATCCGGCTGTGGCCGTGCTCGAGCACGACCTGGACCGCCTCCTCCAGCGAGGCATCGCTGGGCAGGGCAACCATCTGCACCCTGGGCACCATCACCTCCCGGACCGGCTTGTCGGTCATCTCCAGGACGCCGTGGATCATCTCGCGTTCCTCCTCCTCCACGATGCCCTCCACCGAGCTGGCCGCGACCAGCGCCTTCAGCTCGTCCTCGGTCAGGAAGGGAATCCCGCGCCCCCCGTCACCGGGCAGCAGCCTGGTGATTCCCGAGGTGACCCAGCTCAACACCGCAACCAACGGCCCCAGCACCCGGGTGGCTGCCGTTACCGACGGCGCCACCAGCCTCGCCACCCGCTCGTTGTGCTGGAGGGCGTACGCCTTGGGCCCAATTTCGCAGAAGAGCATGACCAGGACAGCCAACACGACCGCCGACCAGAAGCCCGCCCCGGTACCGAAGCGGCGGGCGGCGAGCAGAGTGGCTGACGACGAGGCGAGCATGAGGGCAAGGGTGTTGGTCACCAGAATCGCGCCCAGGTAGCCGCCGGGATTGCCGTGCAGGCGCTCGATCTGCGCCGCCCGGAAGTCCCCCTCGTCCGCCCGGGCTCGAACTCGAATCCGGCTCACCGAGGTGAGCGCGGTCTCCGCCGTAGCCGAAAGCGCGGCCAGGATCAGGGCCACCACCAGCACGACTACCAGCCAGACGGTCATCGGCGGGCCTCGGGCCGCCACGGTTTCAGGATGCCCGGACACCCAGACTGGCGGGCTGCGTCCGCCGCAGCGGCGGACGGGTCCCATCCAACGTGACTCAGGGCGCAGGTGAGGCGCCTGCGTGTTCGACCTGCGGGTGAGCCAGAGCCCATCTTCGGCCCGAGTTTAGCAGCCGGACCCGCTCATCGAAACAGAGCTGACACCGATCGCCCCTCATGCACCCGCACGATCGCCTCGGCGATCAAGGGAGCCACCGACACCTGGGTGACCTTGGGATTGCGAGCGGCCTCCACCGAGAGGGGGATGGTGTCGGTGACCACAACCTCATCCACGAAGGCTTCGGTCAGACGTTCGAGGGAGCCCGCGCTCAGCACCCCATGGGTAGCCAGGACATCGACCGACGAGGCCCCTCCCTGCCGCAACGCGTGGGCGGCCCCGACCAGGGTGGAGGCGGTGGAGATGAGGTCGTCGACCACCACGCAGGTGCTGTCCTGGACGTCACCGATGACATTGAGGACCTCGATGTCGTCATCGCGCGGGCGCCGCTTGTCGATGATGGCGAGAGGACACTCCAGAAGGCGGGCGATGGCTCGCGCCCGGGCGGTCCCGCCGACATCCGGAGAGACCACCACGATGGGCTGACGGCCGTGGCGCGACCTGATGTGTCCGGCCAGAATCTTGCTCGCGGTCAGCGCGTCCACGGGGATGTCGAAGAAGCCCTGGATTGCCTCTGCGTGAAGGTCGAGCACGATCATGCGCTCCGCCCCCGCCACCTGCAGGAAGTTGGCCATGAGCTTGGCCGAGATGGGATCCCTGGCTCTGGTCTTCTTCTCCTTGCGCTGGTATCCGTAGTAGGGCAGCACCGCGTTTATCCGCGCCGCGCTGGCCCGACGCAGGGCGTCCAGGATCACGAACAGCTCCATGTAGTTGTCGTTGACCGGAGGACAGGTCGGCTGGATCACGAAGACGTCATGCCCACGCACCGACTCACCGATCCGGACGTCGAACTCCCCATCCGCGAATCTAGTGATCTCCATCGGGGTCAGGGAGACCCCCACCTCTTCCGAGATCCGGCGCCCCAGCTCGGGGTGGGCGGTCCCGCACAGCAGCATCAGCGGCCCGTCGGCTCCCCTCAACCGTCCTCCTCCACCGCCACCTCGGCGACCGGCCTGCCGTGAGGGCGACGGCGCGCGACCCAACCCTCAAGATTGCGTTGGGGAACCCTGGCGACCGCCAGGGAGCCAGGCGGCACATCGGCAGTCAGGACCGATCCGGCAGCGGTGTAAGCCATCTTGCCAACCCGGATCGGGGCCACCAGGATGGTGTCGCTGCCCAGCCGCACGCCATCTTCAACCACGGTGCGCCGCTTGGCGATCCCATCCCAATTGGCCGTGATGGTGCCGGCACCCACATTGACGTCGTCGCCCAGCTCAGCGTCCCCCACGTAGCTCAGATGGGGCACCTGACTGCCGGCGCCCACCCGGCTGCGCACCACCTCGGTGAAGGTCCCCAGGTGGCTGCGGGGCCCGAGCACGGTCCCGGGACGAACGCGGTTGAAGGGCCCGATGTCGGCGCCCTCCTCCAACTTGCAGCCGTGCAGGGAGCTGCGTCCCACCCGGCAGCCGTCGGCGACCTCGCAGGAATCCAGCTCCGCGAACGGCCCGAGCTCGCAGTGCCGCCCCACCACGGTCGCACCCCTCAGCACCGTGCCGGGATGGACCACCGAGTCCGAGCCCACCCGAACGTCGCAGTCGACCCAGGTCGACTCCGGGTCAACCACCGTCACCCCCTCCAGCATCAGGCGCCGGAGGGTGCGGCGCCTCAGGGCCGCCTCCGCCCTGGCCAGCTGGATCCGGTCGTTGATCTGCAGGGCCTCGGTCGGGTCGGGCAACGAAACCAGGGCGCAGCCGCCGGCGATCCGAGCGGGCGCCCAGCTCAGATAGAGCTCCGATTGAGCGTTGTCACTGCCCAGATCCGCCAGGGCATCCCAGAGCTGCGGCAGGCGAAACACGTAGGCCCCGCAATTCACCTCGGCGCCTCCGCGCCGTGCGGGCTCATCAGCCGCCTCCACGATGCGCAGCAGGCCGCCTGCGGGATCCCGCTCGATCCGCCCATAGGACACGGCGTCCTCTACCTCGGCTACCAGCACGGCCGCTCCCGCCGAGGTGGACTGCAGCGTGGCCAGGAGTGAGCGCAGGCTCAAGGGAGACAGGAGCGGCATGTCCGCGGGCAGGACCAGTGCCGCGCCGGCTGAGCCCAGGGCCGCGCGCGCCGCCAGGACGGCCGCTCCGGTCCCGGAGCCGGTGGCCTGAGTCACAGCCACCGCCCGATCTCCGAGCTGAGCCACAAGATCGCGGTCGCCAGGCGCGACCACTACGACCGGCGGCTCCGGCACGACCTCCGACACCGATCTCAGCACATGCTGGATCATGGGCAGCCCCCCCACCTCGTGGAGAGGCTTGGACCGAGAGGACACCATCCGCGTCCCCCGGCCGGCCGCCAGAATCACCGCGCGCACCAAAGTGCTGTCAGCCACTCTCCACCTCGCGGTCGGCCGCGCTCACCCCGGCTCGGATGGCGAGTATACCAACGAGCGCTTGCCGCCAGCCCCTGAACTCAGGGCCCGCGATCGGGGGGCCTGGTCTCCCGCAGGAGCCGATAGTGCTCCCTCCAGATGAGACGCGGTAGGCCCAGCCAGCGCGGCAGGTCGCGCACGCCCGGGATGAAGGGAACCAGGACCAGCAGGGTCGACAGCAAGCCCATGATGAGGACCACCATGAGATCGGCGTTCTGGGCGGAGGAGAAGGGCGGGATCTGATACCAGAAGGTGAATAGCCACAGCCACGACTGGCCGGGGTACCGGCCGGTCTCGTTGGTCATCCCCCACTGGGAGCTGGCCAGGTGCTGAGCGGCGGCCAGGCCCGGAAAGTAGTTCCCGTCTCCCAGGAACAGCAGCGGGCCGGTGTAGTTGGTGTCGTAGAAGTGGCCGCTCCGCACCAGCAGCGAGTCCAGCGCGCCGCCCCGGGCATCCTCCAGGAGCGCCTGCATGAGCACGTTCAGAGGACCGTAATTGCCGGCGGGCACCTCGACCGTCGGGCCGCTGACCCGAGCGCGTCCCAGCGCCGCGGCGTAGGCGTTGAGCCAACTGCGGCGCTGCGCGGAAGACGCCCCCCGATAGGCGGCGAGGGCATGTGCCAGTCGGGGCCGGCCCACGCTGGCCAGTGACAGCGGCCCCAGGACGTACGCCTGGGACGGATCCACGGGCTGGTGCACCCCGGCCCACTCCTGCGGTGCCAGGGGCCCCAGGGTCTGGACCGAGCCGATGACGTCACCGGCATCCTTACCGTCCGCATCGACGTTGTACGGGGGCCCGTAGTCCGCACTTATGGTGGTGCCCTGGAGCTCCCCGGTTGCCGTCTGCATGAAGTCCAGGGGCTGCGCGTGCGCCCAGCTCCGGACCGTGACCGGCGGCTCATCGGGGGAGGAGAGCACCAGCGCCAGGACCATCACCACCACCAGCATGACCGCCAGGACGACCGAGATCTCCTTGACCAGGTCGTAGGGGGAGGTCGGGACCCCGCGGTAGTAATCGGCCTGGGACACCTGTCCTCGCCTGGGCACTACGCCGGGTCCTCGGGAGGCTTGACCACACCCCGGAGCCTGACCAAGACGACGTGGAAGCCCACCAGCGCTGCCACCAGGACCGGGAACAAGACGATGTGGAGGCCGTACATCTGGCCGAAGTTCAGCACATTGAAGAAGGCACCGGCCCCGGTCGCATTGATGGCATCCTTGGCGTTGACCGCGATCCACTGGGCGTCGAAGTTCTGCTGCGACACGTACCCGGTGAAGGCGGTCACGATGGCGGTGAGGAAGATCACCACCCCCACCATCCAGGTGGCGGCCCTGCCGTCCCTCCACCCCTGGCCGAAGTACTGGGCCCACAGGTGCAGGACCATGAAGATGAAGAACATCTGCACCGACCAGAAGTGGATGCTGTTCACGAAGAGGCCCTGCGGGGACACGTGCCACCACTGGGGCCCGAAGAAGGCCAGGATCACCCCGCTCGCTATCACCAGGATCAGGGCCGCGATCGAGACCACGCCGAAGATGTACACCCAGGAGCCCACGTAGGCTGGTTCGCTGTCCGGCAGGAGGTGCTCTATCGGTAGCTCGCGCTCGATGCGCCGGCGCACGAACACCGTCCAGCTTCGAGAAGCCTCCTCCTCGCCGTGGTCTGGGGCCCGGCTTGGATCAGCGCTCACGGTCTCGTTCGCGGTAACTTTGGCGGCGCTGGGACCGGCCCGGGAAGGGCACGAAGATGGCCAGCACGAAGAGCAGGATCATGAACAGGATCACGCCCAGGTTGGGCAGCGAGATGAGGATGAAGGCCCAGTGCAAGTACGGAGCTGGTTGGTTCACAACTTCATCCTCTGGTGGCGCCGATGGCCACCCGTCCGCGACTGACCCTGACCTCGATTGTATGACGGCGGCCCGGCGATCGCCACCGTGGAACTCGCCCGGACGCCCGGCGGCGCGCCCCCCCGGAAGCAGTCACCAGGGCCCCCCGGTTATTCTCAGATGGTGACGCAGAGTCAGCCGCCTGACAATCCAGGAGTCCTCGCTGAACTCCTGGAGCCTGGAATTCTGCGGCTCACCCTAGACCGGCCCGACCAGCGCAACGCGCTGACCCGCGAGTTGGCTCTGGAACTGCGGTCCCACATCGCCCGCGCGAGCTCTGACCCGGCGGTGCGGGTGGTGATCGTGACCGGGAACGGACCGGCGTTCTGCGCCGGAGCCGACCTGGGCGCCCTGACCAAGGGAGCAGACACTCCGGCGCGCAGACGCGCCCTGCTGGCGGAGTACTACCGAGCGTTCCTGGACCTGCGCGACCTTGCCGTCCCCACCATCGCCGCCATCAACGGACCCGCGGTCGGGGCCGGCCTCAACCTGGCCCTCAGCTGCGACCTGCGCCTGGTGGCTGAGGGGGCCAGGCTCGCCGCCCCGTTCCTGCGATTGGGGATCCACCCTGGCGGGGGCTGTACTTGGCTGCTGACCCGAATCGCCGGCACCGCCAGCGCTCGGGAGATGCTGTTGCGGGGGCGCCCGGTGTCAGCGCAGCGCGCTCTCGAGATCGGGCTCGCCAGCGCAGTGGTTCCGGCCCCAGACCTTCAGGAGGAGGCGCTGCGCTGGGCCAGGGAGATCGGCGCGATGCCGGGGCCGGTGGTGCGCGACCTCAAGCGGACCCTCGACCTGGCGGAGTCGGGAGCCACCTTCGAGGCGACCCTGGCCTTCGAGACTGCCGCTCAGGGGGAGTCCATGGGCACCGAGGATGCCGGAGAGGGCTGGCTGGCCTTCCGGGAGCACCGGGAGCCGAACTTCAAGGACCGTTAGCCAAGAGTGACCGCAGCCGGACACTCGGACGACGGGCACCAGGCCCGCATCGGGCACTCCTGGCATCGCGGACGCCGGGCCCCGCATACCGACCTGCCATGGGCGATCAGGCGGAGACTGAAATCGGTCCACTCCGAGGCCGGGACCATGCGACCGACCTCGCTCTCGATCCGGACCGGGTCCCTGGTCGCGACGATCCCCAACCGGTTGGTGACCCTGGCGACGTGGGTGTCGACGGGGAACCCCGGTATCCCAAAGCCAACTCCCAGGATCACGTTGGCGGTCTTACGGCCCACCCCAGGCAGGCGGGTTAGCCCTTCCATTGAAGTTGGAACCTCTCCTGAGAAGTCCTCCCTCAGGGCCCGACCCATTCCGATCAGGGATCTGGCCTTAGCCCGGAAGAAGCCGGTGGAGTGGATCAGTGCCTCCAGCTCCGAGGGGTCGGCGCTCGCATAGTCGGCCGCAGACCGGAAGCGCTGGAAGAGCGGTGGGGTCACCAGGTTCACGCGCTGGTCAGTGGTCTGCGCCGAGAGGATGGTGGCCACCAGTAGCTCCAGAGGACTTTGGTGGTGGAGCGCACAGTGGGCCGGGTACTGCAGCTGCAGAGCCACGACCGCCGCTCGTGCCCTCTGCCTGGGAGTTCGGGGCCGGCTCACCGCAGAGCTGCTCATCGCCGACATTCCCCCGGGCGAGCTTGCGACCGGCAGCTCCGTTGGTGAGCCCGGTATCCTGGCAGCATGTCGCTCCTCCCCCTCCCAGCTGCCAGCGAGCGCGCCCGTGGATCGCGGTGGGCACTGGGGCTGCTGGCTGTACTCGTCACCTTCATTGTGGCTGGCTGCGGGGCCTTCGGCGACGTCGGCCAGCCAACCGACGCCCACATTCTCACCGCCCCGGGCACCCAGATCCGGCAGCGCAACAGCACGCTCTCCCTGGCGGTGCTGCCCAAGCTTCCGGCCCATCCCGACTACAAGGTGATCATCTACCACAACGTCAACACCGTGGGGGAGTTCGTCCCCGAGAGCCTGACCGTTCCGGTGGGTTCGACTGTGGAGTGGATCTGGACCGATCAGTACGACCAGCACAATGTCTGGTGGGTGGATCAGGAGCTGATCAACTCGCCCACTGAGGGCTCCGGGTTCAAGTGGGCGGTCAAGTTCAAAGCCCCGGGGGTCTACGACTACTATTGCACTCTGCATCCGGGGATGCTCGGGCGTGTGGTCGTTACCGGTTAGGCGCCTTCGGCGCAGGCTGCCGCCCTTGGCTGCCGCCCTGCTGCTGGGTGGCAGCCTGATGACCGCTTGCGCGGTCCCAACCGCCGCCCCTCGCGCTGCCCTGCAGGACTTCCTGGTGGACGTGCACGCTCACTCGGTGGTCTACGCATACACCCTGCTGACCAACACGGCTGAGGCCAGGACCCCATTCATCCCATTCTTCAACTGGGTGAAGTCGAACCGAGCTACCTTCAAGATCGTCTCCATCCGGATGGTCAACGCCGCGGATGCCGAGGCCACCGTCGCCGTCTCCTCGCCGGGCCGGCGCACCGCCGACGTCCAGGTGCAGATGGTGGAGTCTGGCAACGCCGGGGACTGGCTGGTGAACGCACCCTTCGCGACGGCAGGAGCCGCAGCGGTCCACCGCTTCGAATAGCGCCAGCTCGGACCAGGGCGCAGGCCCGACCGACGCGGCCCAGGGCAAGTCGGCGGGCCCTGGGATCTCCAGGCCGGCTGTGGCCGATGGGGGCACCGCTCGAGCAGTGTGCCGCCCGGTGAACTCGGGTAGCCCACTCCGGGCGCCCCTTGGCAGAGCCCCCGCACTGATCTTGGCTCCATAGGGGGCCGCCCGAGCCGTTGGCTCTGGTCTTACGCTCCCCTCCCCCATGGCGCCGGACTACCCCGGGTCCTGGCCGTCGCTGCTGGCGAGCACGGCGCGGTCGTGGCGGGCGTCCCCTGCGGCCGCTCCAGCGGCGCCCCCCGAGGCCTAGGTTCCCGGGCCCTCTGGCGCGCTCAGCGCCTCGGGAGAGATGACCTGGCTGACGTCGTCCAGCGCCGTGGGGTCTTCGATGGTGCTGGGAACGGTGTACGCGCGGCCGTCGGCAATGGCTCGCATCGTGGCGCGAAGTATTTTCCCCGACCGCGTCTTGGGCAGCCGCGTCACCACCTGCACCCTGCGGAATGAAGCCACGGCCCCGACGCTCTCCCTGACCGCCAGGGTGAGGTCGTTGCGGAGCGCTTCCGGGTCCACGTCGACGCCCGCCTTGAGCACCACCAGGCCGATTGGCACTTGCCCCTTGAGCGGGTCCTGGACTCCGATCACCGCGCACTCGGCCACCGCTGGATGCCGAGCCACGACCTCCTCAATCGCTCCCGTAGAGAGCCGGTGGCCCGCGACGTTGATGACGTCGTCGACCCGGCCCATCACCCACAGATATCCGTCCTCGTCGAAACGGCCACCGTCGCCGGTGAGGTACACGCCCGGAAAACGGGAGAAGTACGCCTCGACAAACCGCTCATCGGCGTTGTACAGGGTGGTCAGGGTGCCTGGCGGAAGAGGCTGTCGGATCACGATCTCGCCGTCGACACCGGGCGCCACGGAGTTGCCACTTCCGTCGAAAACAGCCACCTGGTAACCAGGCACCGGCAGGGTGGGCGAACCCGGCTTGACTGGCCTGGACTCGATACCCAGGCAATTGGCCGCGATTGGCCAGCCTGTCTCCGTCTGCCACCAGTGGTCGATAACGGGCACCGACAGCAAGTGGCGGGCCCACTCGTACGTCGGGGGGTCGAGCCGCTCCCCGGCCAGGAACAAGGCCCGCAGGCAACTGGTGTCGTAGCGGCGCTTGAACTCCCCCTCGGGGTCCTCCTTCTTGATCGCGCGCAAGGCTGTGGGGGCGCAGAACAGGGTGTTCACCTGATGGTCCGCGATCACCCGCCAGAAGGCTCCCGGGTCGGGAGTGCCCACCGGCTTGCCCTCGTAGAGGACGGTGGTGACGCCCGCCAGCAGGGGCGCATAGACGATGTAAGAGTGCCCCACCACCCAGCCCACATCGGACGCCGCCCAGTAGACATCGCCGGGTCGGACGTCGTAGACGTTGGGCATGCTCCAAGCCAGCGCCACCGCGTGTCCGCCATTGTCCCGCACCACCCCCTTCGGTCCGGCCGTGGTCCCCGAGGTGTAGAGGATGTACAGCGGGTCGGTGGACCTGACGGAGACGCAGTCGACGGGGCTGGCGGCGGACACGGTCTCCTCCCAGTCCAGATCGGTGCCATGCAGGGCCGCCCTTTCCTGGGGACGCTGGAAGATCACGCTGCAGTCGGGATGGTGCGCCGCCAGCCGCACCGCCTCGTCCAGCAACGGCTTGTACCCCACCACACGGGTGGGCTCGATGCCGCAGGAAGCGGTCAGCACCACCTTGGGCTTGGCATCGTCGATCCTGGCCGCCAGCTCGGGTGCGGCAAAGCCCCCGAATACCACGGAGTGAACCGCGCCGAGACGGGCGCAGGCCAACATCGCCATCACTGCCTCTGGGATCATGGGCATGTAGATGACGACGGTGTCGCCCTTCTCGACCCCGAGTCCCCGCAGGGCCCCCGCCAGTTGGGCGGTCTGGTCACGGAGCTCAGAGTAGGTGTAGCTCCGAACGGTGTGGGTCAGCGGGCTGTCGTAGATCAGGGCCGCAACCTCGCCCCGACCGGCCTCGACGTGCCGGTCCAGGGCGTTGAAGCAGGTGTTGAGCTCGCCGTCGGGGAACCAGTGAACGAAGGGCAGGTCCGAGGTGTCCAGCACCTGCCGGGGGGGGCTGGTCCAGTCGATGAGCTGGGACGCGGCGCCCCAGAAGCCGACCGGGTCGTCGATGCTGCGCCGGTATGCCTCGTCAAAGACTCCCACATCGGTTCCTCCCGTCAACGCGCTTTGGCCGGCTCGCCTGGCCCCTCGACTCGTGAGTTTCGCCTCCTCGCCTACTGTTTGCCGATGGAGGCCGCTCCCGCTCGGAGGACATACTTCTGGATCTTGCCCGTCGCCGTCTTGGGCAGCTCGCTGACTACGGTCACAGTCTGCGGGACCTTGAAGTGGGCGAGCCGATCTCGAGCGAACAACTTGAGGTCTTCGGGAGAGACTGAAGCTCCCGCCCGCAACACCACGAACGCATGCGGAGCTTCGCCCCACTTTTCGTCGGGGAGCCCGACAATGGCGACCTCCTGCACCGCCGGATGGCGGAGCAGACTGCCCTCCACCTCCACGGACGATATGTTCTCGCCGCCGCTGATTATGACGTCCTTCAAGCGGTCCCGAATCTCCACGAAGCCGTCCTCATGGACCACGGCCCCGTCGCCGCTGTGGAACCATCCGTCACCCATCACCTCCGCGGTGGCGTCGGGGTCATGGTAGTAGCCATCCATCACGACATTGCCGCGCACCACGATCTCGCCCAACGTCTCTCCGTCCCAGGGCACCTCCGCCCCCTGGTCGTCGACCACCCGCAGCTCGCCGGACGTGATCATCTCCACTCCCTGCCGGGCTTTGATCAGGGCCCGGTCGGATGGGGATAGCCCCTGGTGTTCCGGCCGCGGCTCGCAGACCGTGATGAATGGAGATGTCTCCGTGAGGCCGTAGACATGCGTCACCTCCCAGCCCAGGTCGCCCTCCAGGCGCTCGATGGTAGCGGCGCTGGGCGAGGCTCCGGCGGTCACCACGTGCACCCCCCTGGGAACGGCTCCTCGAGCCTCGGCAGGCGCGTTGGCCAGCCCGATGAGCACGGTGGGGGCAGCGCACATCCACCCGATCCGCTCCCGGCGAACAAGACCGAATACCGCCGCTGGCTCAACTTTGGGCAGACATACGTGGGTGGCCCCCGCCGCAGTCACCGTCCACGTGTAGGTCCACCCATTGGCATGAAACATTGGCAGCGTCCAGAGGTAGCGATCCCCAGGACGCAGAGGAAGGTGGATGAGCGTGCCGATCACGTTGAAGGCGGCGTTCCGGTGCGTGATCATGACTCCCTTGGGGCGGGCGGTGGTACCGCTGGTGTAGTTGATCGAGATCAGATCGTCCTCATCCACGGTGGGCCACTCTCTCCGCGGCGTCTCGGGCGTCTCGGCGGCCAAGGTGCTCTCATAGTCCAGCCAGTTCCGATATGCTCCCTCCAGGGCCACAAAGTGCCGGACCTCGGGCATCTGGGCGCGGACGCCCTCAACTGCCTCCAGCTGATCGGAGTGGGCGCAGACGACGCTGGCGCCGGAATGGTTCACCACATAGGCGAAGTCACCTGGGGTGAGCCGGAAGTTGATCGGAACCAGCACGGCGCCCAGTTGCGGCACCGCGTAGAACCCCTCGAGCTGGCCATGGGTGTTGGGGGCTATGTAGGCCACCCTGTCCCCGGGCCCCACCCCGAGCCGCCGCAGCGCACCCGACCACCGGTCGCAGCGGTCGAAGAACTGTGCATAGGTCAGTCGCAGGTCCCGGTCGACCACCGCCTCGCGATCTGCGTACAAGCTCCTGGAGCGCCGGGCGAACTCCAACGGGGTCAGTGGTACCTTCACGCCATCTGCCTCGGCTCCGGCCGAGCTCGGCGGCGGCCCCCCGGGGGACCTGCGGGACCCCACCGCCTGGCCGTGGTCAAACTCATGCGCAACCGCCCGGCAGCAGGCGGACCAAGCGTCGCCAGCGCCGAACTACTCACGAGCGTGGCCCCCGAACCGACCATCTAACTCCGCGCGGCGAACGGGAACAAGGGCACCGCCGCCCGCTTGAAGGTGAAATTGATGACCAGGGCCGCCGCCAGGTACCAGGCGAAGATGGCCGTCACAATCCCGGTCCAGCCTCCGATCTTGGTGATGGCTGGATTGCCTCCCCAGTTGCCGAGCGTGAGCAGAATGAAGGTCAGCAGCAGGGCGGAGAAGATCGCCACCAGCACGCCGTTGGTCCGGAAGGTGGCGACCCAGAGGTAGAACGTGAAGATCGTCCACACCAGCAGGAACACGCCGACTGCCGTCGGTATGTCCGCAGCCGGAATGGCGCCCTTGCTGAGCACCTGGGTGACCAGGTACCACAGCGATATCCAGAAGACGCCGTAGCCGGTGAACGCCACCGCGCCAAAGGTGTTGCGATTGTTGCGGAACTCCCACATTCCGGCCAGCAGCTGCAGCATCCCCCCATAGAACAGGGCCAGGGTTAGGGCGACCGGCTCCACGGCCGCCGCGATCACTCCCGCGTTGATCAGGCTGAGCACGAAGGTGGCCCCCGCAAACGCGCCCGCCGCGACCGGGGCGGGGTCGGCCACCATGTTTATTCCTGCCGTCTCAGTGCCGACGGTTCCCGGTGCTGTGCTTGCCATGCATCCTCCTCTCAGCGGCGGGCGGCTACCCAGTGCGCAGCCCCCCAAGCCATGGGGCCAGACTGCCGCGCCCCTAATAGAAGAGGTCTTATACCACAGTCGCGGACTTCCTGGGCGTTCCTGGACCCGCGTGAGCCGCGCCCGCTGGCCCCAGTTTGCCGCGTTCCCGGTTGCCCGGTTGGCGATACCCGCGGGCCGGTAGTTGGTCCTGGGGACGGTCGCGAGCAAGGGCGACCCTCTCCTCGGACGTCCGGGGCACCCTCCTACGAGAGTCCCTGCTCCGGCCGCTCTCCGCCCCCGGCCGGGCCCTTGGCCGCCAGCTTGTCGGATCCCCGCTCCGCCAGGCCCATGACGTGGTCGCTGATCCCCTCCTTGCGCAGCACATCCCAGCCATCCTCGAGAGAGAGCTGGTTCTGGACCACCACCACGTCACCCTCGGTGTGGACGTCCCAGCCGATGTTCTCCAGCCGCCGCAGGATGTCGCTCAGGATTCCGATGCGCTCATGGAGCACCTTGGCAGTGGCTGCCAGCCGCACCGAGACCGGCAGGTTGGCGGGAGTCGGACGATCTGGGAAGCCAAAGGAGTGCATCTCCAGATAGGTTTCCATGCCTCTGGAAATGGGCTCCTTGGTCACCTCGGCGAATTCCTCGGCCGGTTTGCGGATGGGGCGGAAGATCAGCTTCACGGGTGGGTCTGGGTGGGCAGGATGACCGAGAAGCCTATGTTGCTGGCCGGGCCGTTGAGCGCGGGCCCGGTCTTGGTGGGCGGCGAGAAGTTCTGCTGCTGGTTGATGAGCATGTGGTTGGTGATCAGGAAGGGGCCCCGGCTGTTCTCGCGGATGAAGCCCATCAGGGCCATGATCAAAGAGACCGACACCCCGACCGCGATCAGGGAGAACGCCTGGGCCCGCCCCACGTCGCCCCAGCGCAGCTTGCCCCGACTGGCGTACTTGAGGTAGATGGTGAGCGCCACGATGCCGACCCCGGTGAAGGTGACCAGGGCGGTCAGCTTCCAGGGGATCATGGCCCCCCATGGGATCAGCAGGCCACCCTGCCAGATCGGGGCGGCGGCGTTGGCCGCGAAGACGCTCTCGTAGCTCCAGGCCAGCGACGAGGGAGTGGAGATGAGCATCCAAGCGCCGAATGAGAGCGCGGTGCAGACCGCCAACGCCGGCGAGCGGAAGCCACTGGCTCTGACCCGCCGCCACAGGTAGAAGATCCCAACCGTGAAGATTGACCCCAGCAGGAACACCTGGAACAAGAAGGCGACGCTGAGCCCGCCCAGCATCATGTCGTACCAGGAGGCGTAGGCGTGCAGCTGGATCTCCTTGGCGTACTCCCAGCCCACCAGGGGCTGGGCGACGGTGAACCCGATGGCGTAGATCAGGCCGTAGTGACCCATCCAGTCGAGGTAGGGACGCAGTTCGGGGCGGCGCCCGCTGCGCAGCAAGAGCCGGATCCCGGCGGTCATGGCGATGATCGCCCCCGCCCAGGCGATGTTGCCCACCAAGCGGTGGATCTCGAGAGGGATCTCGGTCGGGTTCATCAGGATCGCCGGCAGGTCGAACGCGTTGCGGGGGGTCAGCATGTAGGAGGCGACCACGTTGATCAGGAGCATCTGCACCTCGGCGTTTATGAACAAGAGCACCTCGAGCCCGACCCGCAGGCCCCGGACCCGGCCCAGCTTCTCCCACCTGGCATAGAGGGGGTACAGGCAGGCGATCTCGCCCACGAAAGCCGCGGCCTCCGCCACGAAGGGCCAGAACAGGACTCTTTGGATGTCGACCCAGAAGTGCCCCCAGAGGCCCAGGAACAGGATCATGATCGCGAAGATCGCCAGTGAACCGCCGACCGCGAAGGTGGCTCCCAGCGCGGTCACCAGCCCCTTGGAGAAGCGGTCATAGCGCTCGCTCTTGCGCTTCCAACCCACGAAGTCGCTGACCGCCAGGATGATGTAGCCGCCCTGCTGCCAGGCCGCGAACTGAACATGTGTCAGCATCAGCAGGGCTACCAGCGCGGTGGCGACTCCCGTGGATATGGGGACCTGGGTCAGCTGGGGCGTGGCGGCTGCTAGCAGTGGCATATCAGAGATTGAAGAGTCGGCCCACGGCCAGCATGGCCTCGAAGATCAGGAACAGCACCGCGAACAGACCGGGAACCATCACCTCCGGCCTACGCCAGGGCTCCCGGCCAGGGGTCCGATCCAGGAAGGGTACCAGCATCAGCAGCGTGGTCCCGATTCCGGGGATCACGAAGACCCCGACCGGGATCATCCACGCCTGCGGGAACTGGACCAGCAGCTGGTCCAGAGGCAGGAAGAACCACTCCGGGGTCGGGACGTAGTTGAGGGCGGCCGGGTTGGCCGCTCGCTCCAGCGGGGCCCCCACCACGATCGCCATCACAAAGATGATCAGCACCAGGGCAAAGCTGACCACCGCGTCCTTGAACACCTGGGATGGGAAGAACTCGTCCAGGTCAACTGGGACCGCGTAACCCGGGTCGCTGGGCACCGCCGGGTAGGGGGCCTCGGCGGCGGCCATCCGCCGGGCCCGCTCGGCCTCGGTCTCCTCCTCCACCCCCTCATAGTTGACCCATGAGCCGTGCTCGCCGTGACGGCGCAGCAGGACTAGGTGCAGGCCGATCAACGGCACCAGCAGCGCCGGCAACAGCCAGATGTGGATGGCGAAGAAACGGGTCAGGGTGGCCGGTCCCATGTCGGGGCCACCCCTCAGGATCTCCTCGATCGGAGTGCCGAAGAGGGGGAGGTAGCTGACGACGTGGGTGACCACGGTCGCCGTCCAGTAGGCGGCCTGGTCCCAGGGCAGCATCGACCCGGTGATGCCGAGCCCGAGCACCAGCAGGAAGAGCACCACTCCGATGATCCAGTTCAGCTCTCTCGGCTTCTTGTACGAGCCGCTGACAAAGGTGCGCACCATGTGCAGGCCGATCACGATGAAGAGGATGTAGGCGCCCCAGAGATGCATTCCCCGCACGATGGCGGCGAACTCGTCGTGATGCTCGATGAAGTTGAGGCTCTGCCACGCCTCGGTGGTGGAGGGAACGTAGGTCCAGAGCAGGAACATCCCGGTGACGATCTGCAGGATGATGATGATGAGGGTGGCGCTGCCCAGGGAATATGCCCACGCGCCCCGCCGGGGCACGGCCTCGTAGAGCAGTTGGTGCATCAGGTCGGTCACCCCCAGGCGCTCGTCCACCCATCGGTAGGTGGTCGCCAGGAGACCGGAGACCGGGCGGGTCAGCTTCCCAGCCATTCGGCTGCGCTCTAGTCCCTGGGCCACCTCAATTGCCCTCGGTCAGCACGTTGCGGATGTACAGGGTGGTGCCCACCAGCTTGTGCTGGTAGCGGAAGAGCGGCTTGGGCGGGGGGCCGGCGATGTTGGTCCCCTCCATGCTGTACTCGCCGCCGTGGCAGGGGCAGAAGAACACATTGAGGTTGATGTCCCAGTGCACATCGCATTGCATGTGGGTGCAGACGTTGGACAGCGTGATCAACTGGACCTGGTTGACGAGGTTCACCTTGACCACATACACGGTGCGCGGCACCGGCGGCACCTGCCAGGCATCGCCGCCCTGGTTCAGCATCACCACGTAGGCGGTGGGAACCCCCACCGGCACGTGCTGGATGTCGGCCACCAGCACCCACGGCTGTTTGCTCTTGTAGAAGACAGGGCTCAGGATCGACCCCACGATGGGGGCAGCGATCAGCAGGCCCGTGCCCGCCCCGGCGGCGTTGATCCCCATGATCATGAACTTGCGGCGTGACAACCTCCGCTTGGAGATCGAGATCTTCTCGTCAGCCATTGCCCTGCACCACGATCAGGATGAGCAGAGCGAGACACAGGCCCACGAAGAAGACCATCGTGTAAGCGCTGGCCCCGACCGTGAGCCAGGCCGACATCCGATCGCCAGCCGAGAAGAGCCGCCGCACCCGGCGCATGGCCATGGTGAATCCCACGATCAGGATCGCAAAGAACCCGGTGATGATGATTCCCAGGTACCAGGCCGACTCGAAGAACTGGTAGCTCAAGGGAGCACCCCCGGAGGGGCGTCGAAGTTCTGAGCCGACTGATGCAGGCTGAGCAGACAGGCGGACTGCCCGGTGGTCGGGTCGATCCCGCACGGGAGCTTGGCGTTTTCCTTGATCACCCCCATGTAAATCGAGAGGATGACAGCCGCCAGCCCGACCACAACCATACCCCGGCTGGCCGCGGGGCTGATCCGCAGACTGAGGGCTCCCGAGCGCCGCAGCGAGCGGATATAGATAACCAGGTTGGCCGCGGTCGCCGAGAAGGCGACCAGCAGAGCCACGTAGCGAAGCAGGACCACCTGCTGGGGGATCACCGCCGCCGGCATGGCGGCCCCCGCCATCCCCAGCAGGGCGACCACCGTAAGGGTGGCAGGCGCCCCTCCTTCCGTGGCCTCCTGGTTGTGGCGCCAGAACACCCAGTTCGCCCCCAGCACCACGGTCGCCAGCAGCACCACCTGACCCACGAACATCGACCCCGACCCAAAGATGAAGAGGTTGTCGAAGGTGCCTGGGGCCGCGGTCTTGATGGTGTCAGCCAGAAGAAAGCCGGTCACCGGCTGGGCCATCAGGAAAACCGAACCGATGGCGAAGTTGACTCTGGCTGCCCAGCGCTGGTAGAGGGCCTCCGCCTCCGTCTTGGCCCTTCGGCCGCGCCATATCGCCACCGCGGCCAGGAACAGGGCTGCCCAGGATAGGGTGGCCCCGGTGTAATGGAGCAGCAGCGGCCAGTAACTGGGAGAGAACATCGCATGGGCGGCGCTGACGGCCGTCCCCGGAGTGAGAGCGTAGCTGTCCAGTTGCACGATCATGAAGAGGAAGAGGAACTGGATCGCGGCGAAGGAGAACCCCACTGCCAGGTGCAGCTTGGGGCTCATTTTGTCCCACCGGTAGATGTACACCAAGAGCAGGGGGACGCCCACGAAGAAACTGGCAAAGGCGATCGTCAGCGGCAGCAGGAGCAGGTTGAGGAGGGTGCCGATCAGGCGCCCGTAGAGCCCGGTCAGGAGCACCACCGCGAAGACCGCCCAGGTCGCTCCGAAGCTGTAGAGGTAGAGGATTGAGTGGGCCAGGGTCCTCGCGTACCGCAGACAGCGCTCATCTCCCCCGCGGCGCCTGCCGGCCAGCTCCATGAACGGAGTGATCCCCGAGGAGCCCAGGATGAACCCGACCAGCACGATGTGGATCAGGAACACGGCCCCAATAGCGATCTCAGCCCCGAGGGTACCGAAGGGCAGTCGTGGTTGTGGAACCGGGAAAGCTGACAGCAGCACTGCGCCCCAATGCTGACGGGATGAGACCCCCTTAGGCAACTTCTCATCGTGATCAACTGCCTCCCGGCGATAATCCTGGGATGGTCGAGCCCCTGATCCTGATCCACGGCGAGGACTCCTACCTGGTGGCCCAGGCCGCCCAGGAGCTTCGGGACAACCTCTCCCAAGGCCTCATTTCGGAACTGGGTCTGGAGGAGTTCAGAGGGGCCGACGATCTCGAAGAGATCCAGCGCAGCCTGGCGACTCCTCCGTTCCTCTCCGTCCGCAGGGTGGTGATGATCTGGGATCCGCCTCAGCTGAGCCCCGCCAAGAGGCCCAGCTCGGCACGGCCGCCAGACTCCAAGCGCAAACAGGACCGCCGGGCTTCACAGCTGCAGGCGCTGCTCGCGACCCTGGCGGTTCGGGCCGAGACCACGGCTGCCTGTGTGGTGGTGAGGCAGCTCCTCCCCGCCACCTCCACGGCCGTCAAGGGCATCAAGGCTCTGGGCGGCGAGATCCGGGCCGTGGCGACCCCCAGCGGCCAGGAGGTGCCTCGTCACGTCGAGGCCAGGGCCCGAGCCCGAGGGCTGAGGCTGCCCGCCGCCGCTATCCATCTCCTGACCGATATCGCCGCTCAGGACATGGGTTGGCTGGAGATGGAGCTCGACAAACTGGCTCTCTACTCGGCGGACGGGCGTCCGATCACCGCCACCGTGGCACGCCTGCTGATCACAGCCGCCCCACCCCAGGAGCTATACCGGCTCACCGACGCGCTCTTCAGCGAGCCGGCAACCGTGGGGCAGCGGCTGGATGCCCTCTGGACCCGCCCGGAGGTGCAGCCCCCGGTGGTGGTGGGCGCGCTGGCCCGGGTTCTGCGCGACCTGATCTCCTACCTCGATCCCAAGGAGCGGGCCACCTGGGACAGCGCCCCCAGTTGGCGTGTCAGGAAGATGGCCACCCAGGCCGCCCGAGCGGGCGCGTCGCGCCTGCAGGGCTGGCTCGTGGATCTGGCAGAGCTGGACTGGCTGACCAGAACCGGCCAGGTCGACGCCCGCGACGGCCTGGAGGTGGTTCTGGCCAGAATCGCCTGGGACCTGGCGGGCCCCAGAGCCAACTGATCGGGCTTAGCTCCGCCCCTCGCCGGTTGAGCCGGCGGTCCGCCTGGTGCGCGCGGCGGTCCTCTCCGTCTTCGTCCTGCTCTTGCTGGCGGCGGTCGCCTTCTTGGCCCCTGGCGAGCTCTTAGCAGGCTTGGCACTCGCCGCCTTGCGCTTGGGAGCCGCCTCGGCGGGCGGAGCAGCCTGTTCGGCACCGACCTTGGCCGCCATTCTCATCAGTCGGGACTTGCGCCGGCTGACATTGCGGCGATGTAGCACCCCGTGCTCGGCCGCCTTGTCCAGGGCGGAGCTGGCGACGCGAACCAATTCGTCAGTGCCCTCTGGCCCCGGCTGCAACACCGCGCGGCGGGCCCTGGCGATGGCGGTGCGCACGGCTGAGCGCACCCCCCGGTTCTGCTCGTGCTTACGCCGAGCCGAGCGGATGCGCTTGCGCGCAGAACTGCTGTTGGCCAATTTCTCCTCGCCCCAGGGTGGCGCTCTCGGCACCGATTGCAATCCTGACCGCTTGGGTCAGGCAGGCCTCAAAGTATAACAAGCTCGTGCTGCGATCGGCTGCGCCACCGGTAGAGTATTGCCGGTGTTGCGCTTGAGCCGTGCGCCCGCGAAGCTCAACCTGGTCTTGGAGCTGACCGGGCGCCGCCCCGACGGCTACCACGAACTGGCCGCCGTCTCCCAGACCGTCGGCTGGAGCGACCTGGTGGGAGTGGAGCTCGGCGAAGAGGACCTTTCCCTTCCCTGCCACCTGGTGGTGGACGGTCCCCATTCCAACCAGGTCCCACCAGGCGAGCAGAACATCCTGCTGCGCGCGCTCGGGCTTCTGCGAGCCGAGGGGCGGGCGCGGCCGATCTCTCGGGTGGCCCTCGAGAAGCGGATCCCCACCAGAAGTGGGCTCGGTGGCGGCTCGGCGGATGCGGCCGCACTGATCCGGTTGGCGGCCGCCGGGCCACTCGACCAAGAGCTGTTCGACCTGGCCCTCAAGTGCGGGGCCGACGTACCCTTCGCCATGCGGGGCGGGGCCGCCCAGGTATCGGGAATCGGGGAAGCCGTCCGCCCAATCCCAGCCCTGAACCAAGGAGTCTTCCTGATCACCGTGCTGGGGGCGGTCTCCACGGCGTCCGCCTATCGGGCCGTGCACCCTGATGACTTCAGCGACGGCAGTCGCGCCGAGTCGGTGGCCCGGGCCCTGGCCGCGTCCGAGTTGCCCAACCCTGAGCTGCTGGGAAGTGCGCTCCTGCCGGCCGCCCTGCGGGTGACCCCGGGCCTGGCGGGAGCCTGGCAGCGGCTCTCGGCCTCGACCCCCACCATGCCATGGGCGATGACCGGCAGCGGCGGCGCCTTCTTCTGCCTGGTTCCCGATCCTGACCAGGCGGAGCGCGCCATCGCGGCGGTCGCGCGCCACTGCCCAGGGTTGCCCATCAGGGCGGCGATCCCGGAGCCCGAGTGGCGGGAAGGAGCGTGAGGCTCGCGGCTGCCGTGCTCCTGGGCAAACTAACCGGGAGCACGTCGCGCCAACTGCACCTGGGCGGGGGGACCACCCTGCCGGGGGACGTGGCCCGGATGGTGGACCCCCAGGCTCTGCGGAAGCTCACCGCGTCGCTGGGGATGGGAACGGTCTTGGTCACCGGCACCAACGGGAAGACTTCAACCGCGGCCATGCTGCGCACCATCCTGGAGGGGGCGGGAATGAGGGTCGGCGGCAACCCCAGTGGCTCCAACCTGATCTTCGGGTTGACCGCCGCCGCGCTGGGACTGGCCGACCACCGCGGCCGTATCGGTCTGGACTGGCTGGTCCTTGAGGTTGACGAGCTCAGCGCGCCCCGGGCCGTCTTGGAGATCCGACCGCACGGGCTGGTGGTTCTGAACGCCTTCCGGGACCAGCTGGATCGCTCCTTCGAAGTGGACCAGGTTGCCCAGCGACTTCGGGAAGCCACCCAAGCGATGCCTGACGAAGGGTTCTGGGTCGGCAACGCCGACGATCCCCGGGTAGCCGCCATGGCACCGGAAGGGCCCCGCCCGAAGGTGCGGTCGATCCTGTTCGGGCTGGAGGCCGGCGGAGCGGAGCGACCAAGACTCCCGGTGGTGTCCGACGCCACCGCCTGCCCGCGATGTCGGGCGGAGATGGGCTTCACCGCGATCTTCTACGCCCACTGCGGTCTCTACCGGTGCTCCCACTGCCACTTCCAGCGACCCGCTCCCGATGTCCTCGCCCGCGACATCTGCGCCCGCGACCTCGACCATTTGGAGCTGACGCTGGCGGCGGAACCGGATTGGAGCGTTCCCGCCCAGGTGCGCCTGGGTGGGGTGTTCAGCGCCGCCAACGTGGTGGCGGCCGCGGCCGCCGCCAATGCCATGGGGGTGTCCCCGGACCAGATTGCGGACGGCCTCAGCAACTTCCAGCCTGCCTTCGGGAGGTTCCAGGTCAAGCCCTGGAGGGGTGCCCAGATCCGTCTCATGCTGGCCAAGAACCCTTCAGGGCTGGAGGAGAACCTGGGAGCCGTCCTGGATCTGGACCGGAGCCCGGTCATCGCACTGGCCCTGAACGACCTGGTGGCAGACGGACGAGATGTCTCCTGGATCTGGGATGTGGAGATGGAGCGAATCAGCCGAGATCGGACGGTCAAGGTGGTGGTCTCCGGTCGCCGGGCCCACGAATTGGCGCTCCGCTTGGGGTACGCTGGGGTCTCCGGGGAACAGTTGCTGGTGCGGCCCAAGGCCGAGTCCGCCCTCGATGCCGTGGCCGAGCTGGCGGATCCCGAGATCCCGGTGCCAGCCCTGGTCACCTACACCGCCATGTTGGAATGGCACCGGCTGTTGGGGGGCGGGACGGGATCGTCCGGCGCACCCGAGAGATCCTCCCGATGAGCCAGCGCCGCCTGAGACTGGGGCATCTCTACCCCAAGGAGATGAACCTGTACGGCGACCGGGGCAACATCCTGGCCCTCGTCCGCCGAGCGCGTCTGCGGGACATCGCCCTGGAGGTGGTTGAGATCGGGCTGGGCGGCACCTCCACCAGCCTGCTCTCCTCCTGTTCCGGGTTCTTCATGGGCGGAGGGCAGGATCTGGACCAGGGAACCGTGGCCGAGGACCTGATCACCAACAAGGGCCCCGGCCTCAACGCCGCGGTCGCGGCCGGCCGGCCCCTGCTGGCGGTCTGCGCAGGTTTCCAGTTGCTGGGCACCCACTACCTGACCGGCGCGGGCGCCAGGATACCCGGCCTGGGCCTTCTGCCTCTGCACACCGAGGCCAGTCCCCGGCGGCTGGTCGGGAATCTGATGGTCGAGGCGGACCCGGCCCTGGGCCTTCGCGAGCCACTGCTGGTGGGCTTCGAGAACCACAGTGGCCGGACCTTCCTGCATCGTGGTCTGTCCCCTCTGGGAGGAGTGCTGCGCGGCAGCGGCAACGATGGCGCCAGCGGCGTTGAAGGCGCCTGGCGGGGAAGTGTCGTGGCAACCTACCTCCACGGGCCCCTGCTGCCCAAGAATCCCAGCCTGGCGGACTGGTGGCTGCGGACAGCGCTGGGAGGTGAGGTCTTGGCCGAACTCGACGACTCCCTGGAGGCGGCGGCCCGGCGGGAGGCGGTAGCCGTGACCCTGCACCCTCCCCGGTTGCCGGGCTGGCGGCTGCTGGGCCGGGGCCTGGTGGCTAGGGCAGGTGGCCAATAGTCTTGTCAGCCTGGCTCGGGAGCCACGCTGACTGCGAGGCGGCCGTGCCATGCTCAGGTGTGTTGCCACAGGGATACCCACCGCCACACATCTGTTCCGTTTCTGCTCTACTTGTTGTCATGTCCCCGCTCTCGCCATCGTCACCAACTCACTGGGGTGATGGGCGCCATCGTCTTACTGCTTCTGAACCCCGGGCCCTGCCTGGGGTTCAGAAGCTGCCAGGCTCGCCCCGGCCCAGATCCCAGGGCTTCAAGCGGCCCTGGCCGAGTCAAGTGCTGCTCCGCTAGAACGTCTCCGCAGACGTCGCGACGGGAGGACACAGGCCAGCGCCAGATGGCGCCGGACTGCTCGGCAAAGTGCCGGGTCTGCACCGCCGACCACTCCGGATGAGCTCCCAACGGCACTCGCCCGCGGGGACCACGTCGGCGCATCGGTGGTGCGTGCCGGACCTGACCATCGTCTTGCCCAAGGACAAAACTTATGGCTAGGTGCTTAGGGCAGAGAGCTGAGGGAGGGCGGGGACGGCAGTGCTAGCGGCCCCGCCACGACATTCTTGGGCGCGGCTATGGAGACGTGGGAGCCGTAACCGCTGAAGTTGACCGTGAAGTCAAGCCCGAGCGCCACGGTTCCCTTGGCCTGGGCGGCGGCCGTCGACCCGAGCAGGGATAGCGCTGCCAGATTCAGACTCGCCCCGCCGCTGGCGGACTCACGCAGCGGCAACTTGGTGCGCCGACCTATATAGGTGTCGACCGTCGCCGGCTGGAAGTTGATCAACGCCGCCAGCGCGGGCACCGCCGAACCTGAACCGGCAGTTGAGCTGCCAGCGCCCAGGCCGCCGGTCAGGATCCGATCCAGGCCACCGCCCGAGACCACCGCTCGCACGTGATCGACCGCCACCCCATCGATGGTCGCAGCCGGCAGGGTCGTGATGGTGGTGGCCCCCCTGGCCGCGGTCCCCAGGGCTCTCAGTTCCCCGGGCAGGCTGCCGACCTCGAACGGCATGTTGCCCAGTGACGCGGCACCGCCGGACGGGCCCAGCCGGTGCCACTGGGTGCCGTTCAGGCTGGCGTATTTGGCTCCACCGGCATAGATCACTTCCAGGGGAGATGACAGGAACGGAGGAAAGCTGTAGGTGACCTCAAACTCGGTGGGACTCTGGAAACGGATCGAGCCGGAGATCGAGGTCGAATTGAGCTGCTGCTGCAACTGCTGTAACCGCTGCAGGGTCTGACTCGGCAGACCAGCAACCCCACTCAGGGTCAACCGGACCGTCCCCTTCATGCGGGCGGTGAAGCTGGTCGACAGAGCGGTGCGATTGGCCGTGCTCAGAACCCTGGCCGCAACCAGCTTGTCACTCCGGCGAGCGGGGGACGAGCCGCAGCCCGCCAGGGCCAGAAGTCCCAACGCCAGCGCTGTGGCGCCAACGACCTGGGTTCGCTTCGCCATGGCGGCATCGTAGCGCCGCTGCACCGGATCCGAGCTCCTCCAACGGGCTCCTGAGACCGAAGGACCGACCGCTCGGACCCATCGGCGTAGTAGCGTAGCGATCGTGGCGGAGCACCAGGCGCAGGCGATGAGGCGGAGCCGCCCATCCCGAAGCCCGAAGTCGGCCGGGACACTTGCCGACGAACCCGCGGATCCCCTCCACGACCCCTCCTGCTACATCAACCGGGAGTTGAGCTGGCTCGACTTCAACAGCAGGGTGCTGGCCGAGGCCACCGATCCCAGGGTGCCGGTCCTCGAGCGAATGCGCTTCTTGGCGATCACGGCCAACAACCTGGACGAGTTCTACATGATCCGGGTGGCCTCCCTGAAGCGACAGCAACAGGAGCATTTCGAAGCCACCCACCCCGACCGGATGACCGCCACCGAACAGTTGCAGGCGATCGCGGAGCGCAGCCGGCAGGTGGTCGACGCCCAGCTCGCCTGCCTGGTGGGAGAGCTGGTGCCAGCGCTGCAGGAACAGGGCGTCAGACTCCTGCTCGGGGACGGTCGGCTGAGCCGCGAGGAGCAGCGGATATGCGACGACTTCTTCGAACGCCAGATCTATCCCCAGCTCACGCCCCTGGCGATCGACCCGGCCCACCCGTTCCCCTACCTCAGCAACCTGTCCCTCTCCATCGCTGTGATCCTTGGTGAACCGGGCGAGCGCGCCCCACGGATGGCGCGCCTCAAGGTGCCCTCATCTCTGCCCCGCTTCTTCCAGGTCGGGGCCAAGGGGCCGTTCATCCCCATCGAAAGGGTCATCTCCGAGCGCCTCAAGCGGCTCTTCCCGGGGATGAGGATCGTCGACCACGGGGTGTTCCGGGTCACCCGGGACGCCGATTTCGACGTGGATGAGGATGAGCCGGACCTGCTGTCCGCGATCGAGGAGGAACTCCGCGGGCGCCGCTTCGGCGCGGTGGTAAGAGTCGAGACCGTGGGCCACCTTCCCGCTGAGCTCAACAACATGCTGGAGACCGAACTGGGGGTCGGCGCCGACGAGTTCCAGGCGGTCGACGGTCCGCTGGACCTGACAGGGCTGTTCGGAGTGGTGGAGGCGCTGGATCGGCCAGACCTCGGATACCCGGTGTTCGGGGGCACCACCCCGCCCAGACTCATCAGCGTCCAGGACCAGGAGCCGGACTTCTTCGCTGTGATCCGGCGGGGCGACATCCTGGTCCAGCACCCCTACGACTCCTTCGCCGCCACCACCGAGCGCTTCATCGAGCAGGCTACCCGCGATCCCCGGGTGCTGGCCATCAAGCAGACCCTGTACCGGACCAGTGGCGACACCCCGCTCATCGGCGCCCTCACCAGGGCCGCCGAGGACGGCAAGCAGGTGGTGGTGCTGGTGGAGCTGAAGGCACGCTTCGACGAGCAGAACAACATCCGCTGGGCCCGCCAGCTCGAGCAGGTGGGGGCCCACGTGGCCTACGGGGTCCCCGGCCTCAAGACCCACGCCAAGCTGGTGTTGGTGGTGCGTCAGGAGGAGAACGGGGTTCGCTACTACGCTCATATCGGGACCGGCAACTACAATGCGGCGACCGCCCGGACTTACACCGACTTCGGCCTCTTCACCACCCGCAGCGAGGTGACCCAGGAGGTTGCCGACCTGTTCAACTATCTCACCGGCTACTCCCGCAAGCGTGACTATCTCAGTCTCTGGGTGGCTCCCATCAACACCATCGAAAAGTTGGAGGAGTTGCTGGATCGCGAGCTCGGCCACCTGCGGGCTGGCCGGCCCGCAGGAGTCCTGATCAAGGTCAACGGGATCACCGACGGCAGAGCCATCCGGGCGGTCTACAACGCCGCTCGTGAGGGACTGCGCTTTCGCCTGCTGGTCCGTGGCATCTGCTCACTGAGACCAGGGGTTCCGGGCCTCAGCGAGTCGGTCCAGGTGCGCAGTGTCATTGGCCGCTTCCTGGAGCACGGCCGCGTTTTCACATTCGCCAACGGCGGCAGTCCCGAGGCCTACCTGGGCTCGGCCGACCTCATGGGCCGCAACCTCTACCGCCGGGTGGAGTGTGTGGTGCCGGTTCGGGATCCCCAGGCGCGCAAGGAGGTGCTGGAGGTGATGGAGATGACCTGGCAGGATCGGCGCCAGAGCTGGGAGCTCAACCGGGACGGGTCGTGGTCCAGGATCGATCCGCAGTGCTCCGAGCTGGGGATCCAGGAACTCCTGATCGCCCGGGCCAAGGCCCGGCCCATGGGCTGGGAGAGCCGACGCCAGAAGCGGGAGGTTTGAGATGGAAGTGAGCCAGGCAACCGAGTTCGTGCGCGAGCACCACCGCGGTGTGCTGGCGACCTATCGGCGCGATGGGACAGTCCAGATGTCACCGGTCGTGGCAGCCGTCGACCCCGCGGGCCGGGTGGTCGTCAGCACCAGGGAGCGAGCGATCAAGACCGCCAACCTGCGTCGCGATCCCAGGGCTGCGCTGGTCGCCTTCACCGACCGCTTCTTCGGCCCCTGGGCCATGTTCTGGGGGACGGCGGAGGTGATCACCCTGCCCGAGGCCCTGCCGCTGCTGGAGGACTACTATCGCCTGGTCGCGGGCGAGCACCCCGACTGGGATGAGTATCGCCGCGCCATGGCCCAGGAGCAGCGAGTGCTGGTCCGCCTCCTGATCACCGAGGCCGGCCCACGGAAGTCGGGGTGAGCACCGAACCCGAGGACTTCCAGGCGGCTGTCTCGCTGGTTGGCCAATACGCGGCGACCCTGATCCAGCCCGGGATGCGGCTGGGGCTGGGCACCGGTCGGAGCGCTGACGCCTTTCTTGCCGCATTGGAGCCACGGCTTGCCGAGAACCTCCACCTGCTGGCGGTCGCCACCTCCAAGCGCACCGAGGAACGCGCCCGGTCCATGGGCATCGGGATCCTCGACTCCACCAGGGAGCCGCTCGACCTGGATCTCGACGGGGCGGACGAGATCGATCCTGGCATGAACCTGATCAAGGGTGCCGGCGGCGCCATGGTCCGGGAGAAGATCGTGGCCGAACGCAGCCGCCGCTTCTGGGTGCTGGCCGACTCCCACAAGTTGGTGGCCCGGCTCGGGCAGCGACACCCGCTGCCGTTGGAGGTCCTTCCCTTTGATTGGCAGGGCACGTTCGCCCGGGTGGCTGGAGTCTGCGGCGGCCAGCTCAGCTTGCGCGGCGGGGAGAACCCGTTCATCACCGACAACGGCAACTACGTCTTCGACCTCCGTCTTCCCGCCGAGATCCTGGACCCGGGCCGGTTGGTGCGCGAGCTGGAGGAGATCCCGGGCGTGCTGGGGCACGGTCTGTTCCTGGGAACCGCCACTGCCGCCATCGTCTCCGACGGACAGGACGTCAGAGTCTACGGCGACCTGGAGGCGGCACGGCCCGGTCTCTGATCGGCCCGGTCCCTGAAAGAAGCCAGGATCAGATGCTTCGGCCCCGCCGGCGATTGAGCCCGATGATGAGGGCCAAGGGGATCACGACCCCTACGAATCCGGTGAGAACCGCGATCCCATTGGGTAGCGCCTTGGGATTGGACATACCCACATAGGAAAACACCGCCGACAGGGCCGCGATGATGATCACGATCACGATCGCGGCCACCAATACCAGGTTCTCATGCTCCACCCGGCTGACCCAGAAGTCGGGCCAACGGCTGCGGATGTAACGGTAGACGTTGATGGCCATCAGACCGTTCAGGATGAGTGCGCTGATCAGGGCGCTGACCGCCACCCCCCACCGAAATGCGCCCAGCTGGGAGATCACCCAGGCTGAGAAGTTCACCACCAGGAGCCCAATCGGGGTGGCCAGGCCGATCACCGGGAGGATGCACGAGCGCCAATCCTCCGGCAGCGGGATGAAGACCCCGTTCTGGACCGCGCTACCACCGCGGCGTAAGCGGCTGACCCGGCCCCTCGCCTTACCGTCGGCTCTCAAGTTCTCCCTTGCACCGCTGCCATTGAGTGAACTCTAGTGAGCCCACTGCTGGTGGCACCCCTGCTCGGGGTTCCTCTCCCGTTGCCGGGTTCGGTTCTGACCTCACCGCGGAACGCGCACCGCCGAAGCGGGGGTCTTACTTCCGCTCTCCAGGTGCCGAGTGGCTCGGCATCTGAACCGCCGCCTGTACCGTCCGAGGACGGCCCGGGAACGAACGGGGCCGTGGCTCCAACTGAGCCACAACTGGCATAGTCCGGCCAGTCACGGAGGTCTTGCGCAGCGTTGCGGTCGCGGTCGACCGGCTCACCCGTCACTGCGCAGATGACCTGCTTGGCCAGCTTCTTGGGTTCGATCAGCCGGCAGCCGCACCCGTGATGGATGAGTGATGAGGCGAACCAACGGTTGGCGACCGTAGGCTGAGTTCCTCGCCACCCCATCTTGTGGGTGAGCTGGGGCCTGATCCGGCCGAGCGCTGTGTCGGACACCGAACGCCGGAACGCCCGGCGCCCCATGCCCTTCTTCATGGCCGCCAAATCGAGGTCCTCGATCACAACCTCGCGGTAGGTTTTCGCCAGCCAGGTGGTGAGCTGGTGGGACGCCTGCTGGCGCAGGTTGACGCAGCGGCGGTCGAGGCGAGCGAGCTTGGCTTTCGCTGCGCTGTGCCCCAGCGAGCCGGGGATGCGTCGGGACAGCTGCCGCCCGACCCGGCGGCGCTTGGTGAGCGTCGCCCGCAGGGGGGCGGGGTTGGGAACTTCGATGATGTTGCCGTCGGTGTCGGCGATGGTGGCCAGGGACCGCATCCCGAGATCGACGCCGGCTCGCTCCCCGGTCGGCATGGACCGGGGATGGTTCTCGACGATGCAACCGAAGGAGACGAAGAGCCGCCCCCATCTCTGGCTGAGGGTGGCGTTGAGGACCCGGGCCGAGCCTTTGCCGAGCAGGCGCTCCAGGCGGCGAGTGTTCTCCTTCGGGCGCAGGGTGCCGATGACAGGCAGGGTGACGGTGCGCCGGTCGGGCTCGACCCTGATCGCGCCAGTCGTGAAACGCACCCGGGCCCGATCCTTGTGCCGGCACCGGAACTTGGGGAACCCGACCCTGCGGCCCTTGCGCTTTCCCTGCCTGGAGTCGGACCAGTTCTTGAGCGCCACGCTAAGGTCGGCGATCCCGGTGGCATACGCCTCCTTGGAGTTCTCCGCCCACCAGGGTGCGATAGCCGCCTTTTCGGCGTTCCAGCGCTTGCGCAGCGAGTAGAGGTTCCACTTAACCGACTCGTGGGCGGGATCGGTCTTGTGGGCGTCCAGGTCGGCCTTGACTTGGCCAAGACCCCAGTTGAAGGCGTAGCGTCGGCCGCCGAACTGGGAGCGGATCGACGAGGCAACTTCTTTGTCCTCGGGCCACTCGACCTCGAAGCTGAAGCCGCGGGCGACCCAGCCGTCGGGGATTGCGAACTTCCCCTTCGGAGCCCGCTTCTTCCTGGCCTCGTGTTCGCCCGCCACTGTGGTCATGAAGCGCATCCTATCCCGGCCACCGTGGCGGTTAATCGCGCTGCCCGATTCTTCGCTGCTCGGCGGCCGTAGAGGCGGGCGCACAGTGAGGTGAGGATCTCGGTCACATCCCGCCCCAGGTCGTCGTCGACCTCGACGGGGTCCACCACCCGCAGCTGGCGTCCCTGCGCGGACAACGCGGCCTCCACATATCCCGCGCCGAAGCGGGCAAACCGATCCCGGCACCACCGATATGCGCTCACCGGATGAATGCCCTGTAGCCTCGCCCACTCCTTCAAGTTCATCTCCGCCCACTATAGCTCATCGTACGAGCAACTGTTCGCAATCCCCGGCACGTGTTCCGGCACTGTGGCTAGGGGCAGGGTAGCTAACCGTGGCCCGACGCGCGTAACAATGCTTTGCTATCGCCATGACTCCAAGTTGACCAGAGATGCTCCGTCTCGGCGCTGCCGCACGGCGTCTCCGTATCCATCCCCTGACGCTGCGCAGATGGGCCGACACCGGCGGGATCGAAGTCGCGTGGGTGGGACGGGAGCGGCGCCTCCCAATCAGTGCCGTGGACGCTGCCGTGGACGCTCTCCGGAGCGACTCGGGAGAGAGCCGACCGTCGGGTGAGAGTCGGGTGGCGAGCTATGTCCGGGTATCGGGCACCACCGGCCAGGAGAGTTCACTCGAGGCTCAGGAGGCCGAGTTGCGCGCTCGTTTCGGGACTCGTCTGGTCGCCGTCTACCAGGACAGGGGGTCCGGGCTTCTTGAGAGCCGACGGGGACTCGAACGGGTGCTCAAAGATTCCGAGGAGGGGCGCTTCGAAGTGCTGGCCGTAACCCACGCGGACCGCTTGGCGCGCTTTGGGACCACCTGGCTGGAACTGCTCCTCCTACGCGACGGGGTTAAGGTCGAGGTGCTCCACGAGAGGGGAGCGGCCGGGGGCCTGCCCGAGCTGCTGGACGACTTCATGTCGCTGGTGACCACCTTTAGCGGACGCATGTACGGTATCCTCTCCGCAGAGGCCAAGCGCAGCCTCCCCGCCTCCGCCGGGTCGCAAGGGCTTGCGGAACAGCGTCGTGAGGGGCAGGTGCCCGAGGCCAGCAGCCAGGCCCTGTGCGAAAGCAGTGCGAGCAGCACCGAGCGGATAATCAGGCACCGCCCTCGTGGCGAGCCTCTGGGCCGTGGCTTCCCCCGCAACGTCTACGGCTCCCCAGTCCGTCCGTACGGGGACTGGGGACCAGGACGTGAAGGCACGCCATCGCTCAGGATCGTTAGCTGTTCTGAGAAGCTACCGGAGTTTGCGCTCTGGAAATGATGGCAGGAGAGTCATGGACCTAGTTGACCTGGTGATCATCGGGGCTCTTTGCTACGCCGCAGCCGTCGGCTACCGACGGGGGCTTACCTACTCTCTGTTCTCCCTTGCCGGACTGGTCGTCGGTCTGGTGGTCGGCTCATGGCTGGCGGCCACGATCCCACCTCTGTTCCACCACTATTCGGTCACCGTCAGATCGGCGATCGCAATTGGGCTGGTTCTGGCGCTGGCCTTCCTGGGTGACGGCTTGGGCGGCTTGCTGGGAGCTCGACTGCGCGTGACCACCCTGCGCAGCCATCTGGGGCGACTTGACTCCGTCGCCGGCACCGCCTGGGCGCTCCTGGTGGTGCTCGCGGTGAGCTGGTTTCTGGGGCTGGTGTTCGACCAGGGACCGATCCAGCCTCTGGCCGCTCAGATCCAAGGATCCACCATCCTGCGCACCCTGGATCGCGATCTCCCCCAGGGCCCCGCCTGGCTCGGAGACCTGCAACACGTCTTCAACGCGGTGCCGTTTCCAGAGGTCTTCGCCAACCTGGTTCCGCCCCTGCCCGGACCGGTGACGCTGCCCGCCAACCTCCGCGGCGACGCCGCCATCAGCCGGGACGCCGCCGAAACGGTCAAGGTGGTGAGCGTGGGCTGCGGCGGCCTGATAGAGGGCAGCGGCTTCCCCATCGCTGCAGACGTCATCGTCACCAACGCGCACGTGGTCGCCGGGAGCCACTCCACCACGGTGCAGATCCCCGGCCGGGCAGGGTCTCTGGCGGCCCGGGTCGTCTTCTTCGACCCGCACACCGATCTGGCCCTGCTGCTGGTGCCCGGGCTCAACCTGGCCCCCCTTGCATTCTCGAACGCTGGTACCCGCGGTTCTCAGGGAGCCGTCATCGGCTACCCCGGCGGCGGGGTGGAGCAGGTCGTGCCCGGAGCCATAAGGGGTCAGATCCAGGCGGTCGGGCGCGACATCTACTCGCGGGGACTGGTGAGCCGGCAGATCTACGTCCTGCAGGCCAGCGTCATCCCGGGCAACTCAGGCGGTCCATTCGTCAACCTCCAGGGGCAGGTCCTGGGAGTCGTCTTCGCCAAGTCGTTGGTGACCGGAAACGAGGGTTATGCCCTCACGGCCCGGGAGGTTGCCCCCGACATCGCGACGGGGCAGCATGACACCGCCGCCGTGTCCACCCAGGCTTGCGTGCAGTAGGTTCAGATTCCGGCGGTCATTAGGAGCACTAATTAGGTATCCTAATGACATGACCAAGCCGCCCCCGCTTCATGCCCACCAGCGGGCGCCGCGGGAGCTGGCATCCTCGGAGCTGGGACAGCGCTTGCCGATGGTGATGTCGTTGCTCGGTCGCAGCCTGCGACACGCCTACAGTCCGATCGGGCTCAACCTGGGCCAGTATCCAGTGCTCAACTCGTTGCTGGAGCGCCCCAACGCCATGGTCTCGGAGCTGGCCGCTCGGGAGAGGGTCAAGCTGCCGTCGATGACAGCGGTCATCAATCAGCTGGAGGCTGACGGGCTGGTGGCCAAGGAGCCCGACCCTGGCGACCGGCGCTGTGTGCGAGTCAACCTCACCAGTCACGGCCAGGAGGTGGCCGAGGCAGCCCGCCGAGCCCGTGCCACCTGGTTTCTGGCCCGCCTCGGCCACCTGAGCGCAGCCGAGGTCGCGGCCATCAGCAGAGCCCTGCCAGCCCTGGAGCACCTGGTGTACCTGGACCAATGAGATACACGGCCAAGGGGGTGACCGGGCGCACCTTCCAGGCGCTTTCGACCCGCAACTACCGTTACTTCTTCACGGGTCAGATGATCTCGGTGACCGGCAGCTGGCTGCAGAGCACAGCCCAGGCCTGGTTGATTCTGGAGCTGACCCGCTCCGCCTTCATGCTCGGCCTCTTGGTGATGGTCCAGTTCCTGCCCAATCTGCTCCTGCAACCGTTCGGCGGGCTGGTGGCCGACCGCTTCCCCAAGCGCACCCTGCTGTACCTCACCCAGGGCTCCTTCGCCCTGGTGGCCGCGGTTCTCGGGATCACGGTCGGGTTGGGGGTGGTACAGGTCTGGGAGGTCTTCTTGGTGGTCGCTCTGTTCGGACTGATCAACGTGGTAGATGGGCCGACCCGCCAGGCCTTCGTGCCCGAGATGGTGGGACGCGACCAGCTCGCCAACGCGGTGGCGCTCAACTCAACTGTCTTCAACGCCGCCCGGGTGGTGGGTCCCGCCACCGCCGGAATCCTGATCGCCACAGTGGGGACCGCCCTCTGCTTTGACCTCAACGCGATCTCCTATCTGGCGGTGCTGATGGCACTCCGTCTCATGCACCAGGACGAGCTCCACGTCCTGGAACGCGCCGGCCGGCAGGTGGCGGGCGCCATGGCCCAGATCAGAGAGGGGGCGCGCTACGCGGTCAGCACCCCGGAGGTGGCCCTGGTGATGGTGATGATGCTGGTGGTGGGCACCTTCTCATACAACTTCTCAGTTCTCATCCCCGCACTCGCCAAGGAGGGCCTGCACTCGGGCGCCACCACCTTCGGGGTGCTCAGCGCAGCCCTGGGAGTGGGAGCGCTGGGGGGCGCCCTCGGGGTCGCCTACGCCGGCCGGGCGACGGTGCCGGCCCTGCTCGCCGGATGCGCCGTCTTCGGAGCCTTCCTGGCGCTGGCGGGGCAGGCGGAGACCCTGGTGCCAGCCGTGGCGCTGCTGGTGGTCGCGGGCGCGGGCATGATCGTCTACTCAGCGATGTCCAACAGCATCATCCAGCTGTTCACTCCGGCGGCCCTGAGGGGCCGGGTGATGGCCCTCTATCTCTGGGTCTTCATGGGGACCACCCCCATCGGGAGCCCGATCGCCGGCCTGATCGAACAGGCCTGGGGTAGCCACGCCGCGATGGCAATCGGAGGGATGAGCGCCGTGGCCACGGCCGCCGGTGGGACGATCTGGTGGGTGCGCCGAACCCGCCGCAGCGGGAGCTATCCGGCCGCGTCCCCTCCCTGGGCCGACGCGCCCACGGCATGAAAGCCACCGTCCACATGGAGCAGCTCGCCGGTGGTGGCCGGGAAATAGTCTGAGAGCAGGGCCACCACCGCCTTACCCACCGGACCAGCGTCGCGCGCGTCCCAGCCCAAGGGGGCCTGCTCAGCGAATACCCGAGGGAAGTGGGCAAAGCCGGGAATACCCTTGGCGGCGGTGGTGAAGAGCGGCCCGGCAGAGACCGCGTTGACCCTGATGCCCCGACCGCCGAGGTACTGGGCGAGGTAGCGGACGACCGATTCCAGGGCCGCCTTGGAGACCCCCATCCAGTCGTAGCCCGGCCAGGCCTGGGTGGCATCGAAGTCGAGGGTGACGATGCTGCCCCCCGGACTCGGCATGGAAGGCTCCAGCGCCACCGCCAGCTGTTTGAGCGAGTAGGCGCTGATCCGCAGGGCCGTGGCGGCCGACTCCCAGGTGGTACTGAGGAAGTTGCCTCCCAGGGCATCGGTGGGAGCGAAGGCGACCCCGTGGACGACGCCATCGATCTGCCACCCCCGGTCCCTGACCGTGGCGGCCAAGCGCTCGAAGTCGGCGTCGACAGCGACGTCCAGCTCCAGGACCTCGGGGGGCCTGGGTAGACGGGCAGCGCTGCGCTGAGTCAGCCTGGCCGCCCTGCCAAAGGAGGTCAACACCACCTCTGCGCCGTCCTCTTGGGCCTGACGGGCAACGGCGAATGGGATCGACGCCGGTGTGAGGACCCCGGTGATCAGGATCCGCTTGCCGCTAAGGAGCATGGGTGGAAAGGTTACCGCCTCCCGGCTCCGCGGGGGAGCGGGAACGGCTCAGCCCCCTCTCAGCCTGGGTGGTTACACTGAGCGGACATGGCTGCCGGGACCAAGCCGAGGCGCCGCCGCGCCGGGCTTTCGACCCACCGTTCGTCCCACCGCTCGTCCTTCACCTGGGGCCGGCACCGGACGCTCCTCGCGTTCTTGGTGGTACTTGGCTTCCTGGTGTCCGGGACCAGCGGCGTGGTCGCCTACTTTCTTCCCGCCGTGACCACGGCCCTCAAGGTGACGGGGCAGAGCACGACCGGCAAGGGCTCCTCCACCTCCAAGCTGCAGCATGTCGGCGCCCCGCCGCCCCCGGGCCAACCGTTCAACGTGCTCCTGCTCGGATCGGACAACGACACCAAGTTCGTCTCCGGGGCGGTCCTCACTCAGACCATGATCCTGGTCAGAGTGGACCCGGCCACCCATCACGCCGTGATGCTGTCCATCCCCCGCGACCTCTGGGTCCCCATCGCCAGTGGCGGCAGCGCCAAGATCGACAGCGCCTACGCGCTGGGGGGCGCCAAGGACGCCGTCCAGACCGTGGAGAGCGACTTCAACGTGCCGGTCAACTACTGGGCCTGGATCGGACTGGGGGGCCTGGTCACCCTGGTCAACCAGCTGGGAGGGGTGGACACCATCGCCCAGATGCCGGTCCTCGATGTCCAGTACCCCTACGACCTCACCGGCAAGAATCCGTACGCCAACTCCAGGATCGCGATCCTACCCGGCCCCCAGCGACTGAACGGGGTGAACGCGCTCACCTACGTCCGCTCCCGGCACGGAGCGCTCCTGGAGGACATCGCCCGCAACCAGAAACAGCAGGAGCTGCTGGTCGACATCAAGGACTCCGCCAAGCACCTGAACCTCGCCGACATTCCCCGCATCGCTTCCGCCATGGGATCCGAGGTGCGCACCAACATCTCCTTGACCCAGATCAGCTCCATCGCCGGCCTGGCCCGGAGCTTCGGCAACGGCGGCGTCAAGGAGCTGGTGATGCTGCCTCCCGACTACACGAGTGGAACTGAAGTAGTCGGGGGCTCCAAAGAGCTGGTGCTGCTTCCCAACTGGGGAGCGATCAACGCGTTGGTAGGACAGAACTTCCCCTGATGAGCACTCGCCAATTCGTGGCCGGCCTGGCCACGCTCGCGCTGATGGCCGTCTTCGGGCTAGCCGTGTACACCGTGCTGGGAACCCTCCAGACCAAGACCACCACCGCTGTGGACCCGACTCAGGAGCAGGCCATGCTGACGCTGCCCGGGACCCTGTTCCTGGCCGAGAACGGTTCGCTGTACAGCCTGCATGGACTGCAGTTCACCAGACTGGCGACCCCGCCCGGCGATTGGTACCAGGTGGCTCCGGGGCCCAACGGCAACCTCTTGGCGGTGGCAAAGAACAACGGCTTCAGCAACCTCTACCTCCTCAGCCCCACCGGGCATCTCCTGCGCACCCTGCTCCAGGAGAGCTCCACCTACTACTTCAACAACCACTTCGTCTTCTACCCCCGGCTGAGCGCCAACGGCCATAGCGTCTTCTACTCCTACAACTGGATCGACCCGGCGGCCAACTACAACGTCGACTTCGAGGTCCAGTCGGTGCCGCTGTCCAACCCCGGCGCCTATCCCACCCAGTGGAGCACCCCCAACAACTACACGGGCGGCGATGTCTCCCCCACCCCCACCTCCAATGGCGGGCTGATCTACACCAAGTACAACGTCAACAGCGCCTACAACAGCGGCTACCCCTACTCCCAGCTGGTCTACGTCAGCTCTCCTCAGGCCACTCCCGACTACCTCACCACCCCAGCCCAGAACTGCTCGGAGCCGGCCCTCAACCCGGCGGGCAACGAGATGGCCATGATCTGCGTCAACAATCGTCTCCAGAGTGACACCCTGGAGGTCGCCAGCTGGAACGGGACCAGCCTGGGCCCCCCACGGATCCTTTCTCAGGGACCGATGGCGGCGGCTCCTACCTGGTCACCAACCGGCAAGAGCCTGGTCTTCATGAACGTGACCTCTCGCGGTCTTCCCTTCCAGCTCTTCTGGATCCCCGGGGCCGCCGGCAAGAAGCCCGGAGCCGCCCAGCAGGTGACCCAGAACCTCTCCCTGAATGCCCTGTCGGCCCCGGTGTGGTACTCCTGATCCTCTCCTGAGCCCGGACTCCAGTCAGTGGGGTGCGCCAGGTCTCCAGGGCTGGGCGAGCTCCTCGATGAGCAGAGCCACCAGCGCGGTCCAGCCGGTCTGGTGCGAGGCCCCCTGGCCACTGCCATCGTCGCCGTCAAAGTACTCGTGGAAGAGCAGCCTATCCCGCCAGCCGGGATCCTCCTGGAACTTGGACAGCTTGCCGAACACGGGGCGGCGGCCGTCGCTGCCACGCCGGAAGATCGCGACCGTCCTCCTCGCCACCTCATCGGCGATCTGGCTCAACCCCATCGGTACCCCGCCCCGCCCCGGGAACTCGTGGGTGAAGCTGTCACCCAGGCCAGCGCCCAAGAGCCGGAGCGCCTGGATCAGCAGGTAGCCGGTGGGGAGCCAGATCGGCCCGCGCCAGTTGGAGTTGCCCCCCATGATCCGCTCGTCAGCCGCCCCCGGTTCATATCTGACGGGGAGCATGCCCTCCACCAGGTTGGACTGGAACGGCTCTTCCAGGTGCGCCTTGGAGAGCGACCGCAAACCGAATTCGGACAGGAACTCCCGCTCGTCGAGGAGCCGATCCAGGAGTTGGTGCAGGCGGTTGGGACCGACCAAGGACAGGCAGGCGTACGGGTCGTCGCCGGCCGCCTGATAGTGGTACCCCTCTGCCCGCCTGCTCCGCTCCAGGTACCGGGAGACCCGAGGCAGGCGCTCCAGGGTGTGTCGATGCACCACCTCGCTCGCGGCCAGGGGCATCAGCCCCACCAGGCTGCGTACCCGCAGAACCTCGTCGCGGCCGTCGGCCAGCCGCAGCCGGTCATAGTAGAAGCCCTCCTGAAGATCCCACAAGCCCGGCTCCCCGTCCCTCCCGTTGAGGGCTGCGGCGATGTGGGCGAAGTGCTGGAAGAAGCGCATCGCCATGTCTTCGTACTGGGGCTCCTCGATCGCCAGCTCGGCGGCGATGCGGAACATCTTGACCGCGAACATGCCCACCCACGCGGTGGCATCCGCCTCCCAGATCTGCGCTCCCGGAGGCAGGTGGCTGCGGTCGACAGCTGAGATGTTGTCGAGCCCCAGGAATCCGCCCGAGAAGATGTCGTGGGCGCTGACATCGCGACGGTTCACCCACCAGCCATAGTTGAACAGGAGGGCGAGGAAGGCGCGCTCCAGAAAGGCCCGGTCGGGGGTGCCGGTACGGTTGCGGTCGCGCACATAGATCTGCCAGACCGCCATCGCGTGTACCGGTGGATTGGAGTCGGAAAAGCTCCACTCATAGGCGGGTAGCTGCCCGTCCTCCCGGAGGTAGCGGGGTTTGAGCAGGAGCATGACCTGCTCCTTGGCCAGGATGGGGTCGATGGGCTCCAAGGCGAGCGCGTGGAAGGCCAGATCCCATGAGGCAAACCATGGATACTCCCAGCTGTCGGGCATGACGATGACATCGCGAGCCTCGAGCCCCTCCCAACCCGCGTTGCGGCCGGTCTGGCGCTGCGCCGGCGGGGATGGGCAGGCGGGATCGCCGCGCAACCACTGGGAGACGTCGTACTCGTAGTACTGCTGAGACCAGATGAGCCCGGCGTACGCCTGGCGCTGTATCTGCACCGCATCCCGGTCGCAACCGGCTGGGCTGACCTCCGCGTAGAAGCGGTCGGCCTCCAGGCGCCCGGCGTGGCAGATGGCGTCGACCTCCTCGACCCGGGGGCCAGGATCGGGCCCCAGCACCCAGCGAACAACCTCGGTCCCACCGGCCGGCAGCGAGAGCTTGAAATGAGCAGCAGCCTTGGTACCGCGGCGTTCAGGGTTGCAGCGACTGGGGTCTTCCTTCACGACCGCATCGCCGATGGCTCCCTTGGGGTAGGGGCTGCGGCCTGGAGCGTGAAAGAGGGCCAGGTTGTCGGTCTCGTTGTCGCAGCAGAGCCAGTCGAACCGGCCTCCAACTGCCACCTGATATCCCGGGAACTCCGGATGCTCGACGATGAGACGGTCGCCGCCGGCGACAAGTTGCGGGAGTTGACCGGGCGGCTCCAGCCAGCTCCAGGTGTTCCGAAACCAGAACTGGGGTAGCACGTGCAGCTCTTGTTGCTCCCGGCTGCGATTGCTCACGACCAGGCGGCACACCACAGTCTCCGGGATCGGCTTGGCGTACTCGATCTCCACGTCGAAGTAGCGGTCGTCGTCGAAGACTCCGAGGTCCAGCAGCTTGACCTCGGGGCCCGGGGTCCGGTTGCGCTGTCTCAGCTCCTGGTACGGGAAGGCGTCAATGGGATATCGGTACAGCGCCCTGAGGTAGCGGCTGTCAGGCAACGCGTCCAGATAGTGCCAGTACTCCTTGACATCCTCGCCGTGGTTGCCCTCACCGTTGCTGAGCCCGAACGGCCTCTCCTTGAGGATCTCGTCGCGGCCGTTCCAGAGCGCCAGTGCGGCGCACAGCAGCTGGCGGTCGTCGCAGACCCCGAGTAGGCCGTCCTCGCCCCACCTGTAGGCACGAAGGCCAGAGTGTTCGAACGGGAAGTAGGACCAGGCGTCGCCATCTCCGCTGTAGTCCTCCCTGACCGTTCCCCACTGCCGCAGGGACAGGTAGGGGCCCCACCGGCGCGAGGCCCGACGCTCAGCCTCAGAGTCCCCTCTCCCACCCCCCTCTGGGCCTGCGCTCATCCTGGCATTCTCTCAGGTGGAGGCCAGCCGAGCCGGTGGCGGCGCAGCTGGCCTCCACCGGCGGACAAGCGCGCCCCCGGTGGCCCTCTGCGGATGTTTCGCAAATGGGTTGCGCAAACGGCTTGCGTAATGTAAGATGGCTGCATGGGAAGGCGAGCCAAGATCGGAACCGCTCTGAAGGGCTTGATGAACGCCCGAGGCCATCACACCTGGAGCCTGGAGGAGTTGCACTCGGAGCTGGGATCGGTCGGCGTCAGGGCCGACTTCTCCTCGGTGTTCCGGGCCATGGCCAAGCTGGAGGTGGATGGCCACGTCCGCCGGGTCGAACTCGACGACGCGCGCACTCACTTTGAGGTGACCACAGAGCATCACGACCACCTGCGGTGCGCGACCTGCGGCGAGGTGGCGGCCGTGCCCTGTGGCCCGATGGCCTCAGCCATCGAGCAGCTGGAGATCCTAACCGGGTTCGACATCGCCGACCACCGTTTGGTGCTCACCGGGACCTGCCTGAAGTGTCAACAGCCCGCCCCCCAGTCTGAGCAGCGCTCAGGCGCGACCGCCGCCGGAGGAAGTCTGGTAGGTGGGATCGCATGATCGCCACCGTCATCAATCTATGGAACCCGATCCATGTAGCGGGGCTCGCGATCATCGTCACCGCAGTGCTCCTGGGGATGGTCCACGGGATCACCCCCGACGAGCACACCTGGCCGATCACCTTCAGCTACGCGATTGGGAGTTACTCGACCAAGAAGGGACTGCGAGCAGGCCTGATCTTCTCGGCGGCGTTCACCTTGCAGCGAGCCTTGGCCAGCGAGTTGGCCTACCTCGGCTTCAGCCGGATCCTGACCTACGGGCAGGCCGACTATGCCATCTACGTGGTGGTAGGCGCGGTGATGATCTGGGCAGGGTTGCTAATAGTCCGTCAGGGGCGCCTACCCTTCCACTTCCACCTGCACCTGCCCGGCCTGCGGCACGAGCACGAGGCGGCTAGCACCGGGACTGCGCCGGCCGGGCAGCCGCCGGTTTGGGTCGAGGACCCAAGGCCGTGGATGCCCGCCCTGCATGGCTTCATCGCGGGCTGGGGCTTCGGAGCGTTTGCCATCATCATCTACACCGTGCTTGCGCCGGCGATGCCTTCGGCAGCGCTGGGATGGGTTCCTGGAGCCATGTTCGGGCTGGGCACCACCCTCGTCCAGATGCTGGTCGGCGCCGTCTTCGGCAAAGTTGCCGCCCGCCGCGGTATGACCCCCGAAGCCATCCGCCACGTGGCGCTCACGGTCGCCGGCAGAACCCTCACCTGGGGTGGGGTGGCCTTCGTAGTCGGTGGAGCCTTCGGACTGGCGTTTCCCAGGGTCGCAAGCCTCAGCGTGGCGACGGGCATCCACATCCACAATCTCGACCAGCTGGGCCTGCCGATCTTCCTGGTCATGTTCGCGGTGGTCGGTATCGGGGTCACCACCATGATCACCGAGACCAGGGCCTGGACGCGGCGATCCCGGGAGACCGCCACCTCCTCCAGCTGACTTTCACGCAACCGATGAAGCGCCGGCATCGGCCACTGTGCCCACCGCCACCAGGTCGCCGGATGTGTGCCCCGGACCCTGAGAGCGCGCTGGCGGGCTCGCCGAAACGGCCAGTCGGAGCCACCCCCCGATCGCAGGGTGTCAGCTGGGCACTTGAGCGGGATCGATGGCCGTCGGGTGATCCGGAGCGACGGCGGTGCCGCCATGGTCCCCAGGATGCTGGCTCCAGGTCGGCTGAGTCTTGGGCAGCTCCACCCTGAAGGTGGCTCCGCCACCGGGGGTTGGGAAGTGACGGATGCGCCCGTGGTGAGCGGCCACGATCGCTGCCACAATGGCCAGCCCCAGCCCAGCTCCGCCGCGGGCCCGTCCCCGCGATTTGTCGATCCTCACGAAGCGCTCGAAGATCCGCTCCTGGGACTCGGTGGGGATCCCAGGCCCGTGGTCCACGACCTCCACGAAACCTTGATCGGCGCGCTCACCCACCGAGATCTCGACCCTGGTCTGGTCAGGAGTGTGTACCACTGCATTGCGCACCAGATTGGTGACGACCTGACGCAACCTCGACTCGTCGCCGACCACCACCACCGGGCTGTCCGCTGAGGCGGCTATCGGATGGTGCCGGTCAGCGGCCGATTGATCGGCGGCGCAGTCGACCGCTATCTGGGACAGATCCACCGGCCTCATCTCGAGCGGTCGGCCCTCATCCAACCTGGCCAGCAACAACAGGTCGTCGACCAGTTTCGCCATCCGGATCGACTCGCTCTCGATCCGCTGCATTGCCGTTCCCAGGTCCTCCGGGTTGGCGGAGGCGCCCCGCCTGAAGAGCTCGGCGTACCCGCGTATCGAACTGAGAGGTGTCCGGAGCTCGTGAGAGGCGTCCGCCACGAACTGTCGCAGCCTCTCCTCAGAGGCCATCCGGGCCTCGAAAGCCTGCTCGATTTGCGCCAGCATCTCGTTGAGACTGACCCCCAACTGTCCCACCTCCGTCCGAGGATCGGTGGGGGCAACCCGCTGGGTAAGGTCACCGGCCGCGATCTTCTGGGCGGTGTCGCGGATGCGCCGCAGTGGGCTGAGGCCGAGTTGCACAGTCCACCATGCGCCCAGCCCCAGCACCACCATGATCAAGGCGCTGACCAGGGCCTCGAGCAGTCGCAGCTGTCCCAGGGTCGCCTCAACTCCGCTCAGCGGCTCGGCGAAGACCATGATGCTGGGCTGGAGGCCAGGGGGCGTCACCGGCGCCGCCCAGACCCGGTAGGCACTGGATCCGGAGACGGCCGCCACCGTCCGCTCGACCGGGCCAGAGGCCGCCCGCGCCAGCAGCCTGGCGGGTATCCGAGGAGCCGGCGCGGCGTGCCCAAAGGAGGTGGGGCCGTAGACGCCGCCGCCATCATGCACCAGTTCGGCGAAGCTGCCCACCGGCACGTAGACGCCGAAGCACCTGTAGCTGCTGGTCTCCAACTCGTGCAGCAGGCATGAGTAGACCGAGGCTGAGGAGCTGGTCAACTGGCTGTCCACCTGCTGGATGAGCGACCCCTGCAGGGTGAGGTATGTCACCGCGTCGATCGCGGCCAGCCCGATCGCCACCAGGCAGACCAAGCCCAGCAGCAGTCGGAACCTCAGCGACATGGTCAGCTGCGGGGCAGCCGCAGCACGTAACCCATGCCCCGCACGGTGTGGATCAAGGCCGGCTCGACGCAGTCCACCTTCTTGCGGAGGTAGCTGATGTAGGTCTCCAGGATGCCGGCGTCGCCGCCGAAGTCGTAGCTCCACACATGATCCAGGATCTGAGCTCGGGTCAGCACGCGCCGCGCGTTGATCATGAGGTACCTGAGCAAGCGGTATTCGGTGGCTGTGAGCTCCACCGCGTCCCCACCTCGCCTCACCTCCCGCAAGTCCTCGTCCATCTCCAGGTCGGCGAAGGTGATTACGTTGCGGCTCTCCGCCTGCCGCCCGCTGCGACGCAGAATCACCCGGACCCTGGCGATCAGTTCATCCAAGCTGAAAGGCTTGGTCACGTAGTCGTCACCGCCAACCGTCAGGCCGCGGATCTTGTCCTCGGTCGCGTCCCTGGCGGTGAGGAACAGGATCGGGGTGTCGGAGCCGGTGCCACCCAGCCGCCTGGCAACCTCAAACCCATCGATGTCGGGAAGCATCACATCAAGGATGATCAGGTGGGGCCGGAAGCTGGCCGCCTTGTTCAGGGCATCCTGTCCGGTCATGGCGGTCTCAGTGGCGAAGTCCGCATACCGCAGTGCCGTGGAGACGAGCTCGGCCAGGTTCAGCTCGTCATCGACCACCAACACCTTGGTCTGATCACCCACAACACACCAATCCTGCCCCCGAAACCTGAGAGCTTCCTGGGATCGCGCAGAGAGAAGGGCTCGATTCATCAGTCTGCGGAATCAGCTGGCCGATCCCCGCACAAGTCCCATCAAGCTCCCAGCTGCCTCTCAGCTCTCCCCAAGGTCACGACGTCATCGTAGGGAGCGGTAACTGGTAGCCCGCAGACGCCGGTACCGGACCCAAACCGCCCTCCCCGCAGCGGCCCGGCATCAGCCGGGTCGCTGTACCGGGCGCGGGCGATCGATCCTGGGCATGACTCAGTCCCCCAGGCCGCCCCCTGGACCGAGCTGAGGACCGGGCACCAGAGCTTCTGCTTCCCCGCCGGCCACCTGCTACCCTAGAGTTCCAGATCCGAACCAAGGGTGGCGCCGTGGGACGGCCAAGTGTGCCGGTCGGGATCCTCGGCACGCCTCCCAGCCCCACTCAGTCTGATCTCGGGCGAATCTCGGGGCCGTGGCGCAGCGGCAGCGCGCTTCCTTGGCATGGAAGAGGTCGAGGGTTCGATTCCCTCCGGCTCCACCATCACCTCAGCGCCACTTTGATCCCACTTCCAAGTTGCTCGTGAGTAACTACAGGTGGCGGCTCCCATGATCGAACCCGAAATGGGCCGGTCCGCTCACGCTCAACCCCGTCGCACCCAGCTCGTGGATGAGCCGGGGACCCCGGAATCGAGCCCGATTCCAGCTGCGGGGTTCGACGATCCTCCCGCTGATGCGGGCGAGGTCGACCTGCCCTGCACACCTGCGCCTCGGGCGGCAGCGGGTGCAGGTACGTCCCGCGCCAGGCGTCGCCGACCGTGGCGCGGCTGCGGCCGCATGAGGGGGAACGGCCCCCGGCCACAACGGTACCCGAAACGGCGGAGCGGACGCTCCTGGGACGGCGGCAAGTTCAGCGGCGGAGCCCGCCAAGTGTCCGTTCCAGGGGCGGCCGGAGACCCAGGAGATCGAGGCGGCGCTGCTGCGGGGCTCGACCACAGCGATCCCAACCGGCCCCTCGCCAGCGCGCCCCGAGAGGCACACAGGCCGCCCCAGCTGCGGCGCGGGCGGGCTACATGAGCTGGCTGCCGCGCTCCACAGCGGGATCGATGAGGCCCTCATCGCCACGCATCAGCTGCCGCATCCGATCCCCCTGGCGGGGCTCGGCGAGCGCGCTTACGACATCCCCCACCTGCAGGACCGTGGCTCCGCTGGGGAAGGTGAGGTCGTCGCCACGAAGGACGGTGACGACGATGCAGCCAGAGGGCAAGTCGAGCTCCCGCAGAGGTCGCCCGACCAGGGGCGAGCCGGCACCCATGCGCTCCTCCAGGGCCATGGTGTGGGCGCTCACCTGAGCCATGGTTCCGATGTTGCTGTCCAGGGCGGCGTGGTAGCCCGCAATCAGGTCACCGAAGGTGAGCACACCCAGCACATGGCGGGCGCCATCAGTCACGGTCACCCAGTGGCCGCCGGCTTGGGTGATGGACTCCAGCGCCGAATCGAGCCTGGCCGTGCCCGCGACGGTGGGTGCGGTGGCATCCAGCAACTGGTCAAGCGGTGTGTCTGCGTCCTGCTCTGGCCGGCTCTCCATCTGTCTGGTGGAGACGGTGCCCAGATAGATTCCCTGCCCGTCCACCACCGGTGCGCCCGGCACCTGGGCTTGGCGGAGGGCGGCCAGCGCCGTCTTGAGCTGCATCCCCTCCTCCAGTACCAGACGAGGCTGATGGCCGACCGCGCTGACCTTAACTGTGTTCAGAAGCGGCAGACCGAGCTGGAAGCGAGCGGCCGGCGAGTCGGCGCGGGTGCGCAGCTGACTGCGGTAGATGCTGTCATCGAAGCGGCGAACCACGAACGTTGCCAGAGCGACCGCCACCATCGCCGGTGCCAGCAGGGAGATGGTACCGGTCATCTCCGCCACCATCAGCATCACTGCCAGCGGGGCCCGGGCGATGCTGCCGAAGCAGGCCATCATGCCGACGATGACGAAGGCCGCCGGATCATGGGGGATGCCGGGGACAATCGGCTCCAGCACCCGCCAGACCGCGGCGCCGGTGAATGCGCCGATGACCATGCCCGGTCCGAACACGCCGCCGGAGCCGCCGGTGCCGATCGACAGCGAGGTGGCCAGGATGCGGGCGAACGGCAGCAGCAGCACGGCGTAGAGGGGGATCTGCAGCAGTTCAGGGCCAAGTCCCTTCTGGACCCAGCCGTAGCCCGTTCCCAGCACCTCCGGCAGGCCCAGGGCGATCACCCCGACCATGACTCCGCCCAGGGCCGGCTTGAGCTTGCGGCTGATCGGAATCCGGGCGTTGAATGCCACTACCCCGTAGAAGCTCCGGGAATAGAGCAGGCCGATCAGCCCCGCAGCCAGGCCGATCACCGCGAACCAGACCAGCTGCAGGGGATCGTTGAAGTGGTAGCCGCCGACCACTGCGAAGAGGGACTGATATCCCTCAACGGCTCCGAAGACCAGGAAGGCAACGATCGAAGCCACGAGCCCCGGTAGCAGAGCGGCGAATTCGAAGTCATCCCGATAGAGGATGTCGGCGGCCAGCACGGCGCCGCCCAGGGGAGCGCTGAAGATCGCCCCGATCCCCGAGCCAAGCCCGACCGCCACGGCGAGGCGGCCGTCCTCTGGCGAGAGGTCGAGAATCCGTGCCAGCAGGGAGCCGAAGCCAGCACTGATCTGGGCGGTCGGCCCCTCCCGCCCCCCCGAGCCGCCGGACCCGATGGTGAGTGCAGAGGCGACGATCTTGACCGCCACCGCCCGCAGGCGGATCCCGCGAGGGTTGCGGTGGAAGGCCTCGATGGCAGCGTCGGTGCCGTGACCCTCGGTCTCTGGGGCCCAGGTGAACACCAGCAGGCCCGACAGCAGGCCGCCTAAGCCCACCACCAGCGGGATCGCCCACGGACGAGCGTAACCTGCCGACCCCGCGGCGTTGCCCTCGCCGCCCGCGGTGGGGATGTGATAGCCGGCGAGGTCGACCAGGAAGAGGTGGGTTCCCAACTGCAGGGCTGAGTAGAAGAGGACCGCCCCCAGCCCGGCCACGACGCCGATGGTCAGTCCCAGCACGAGCCACTTCTCCACGTAGGACATCTCGCTGACGCGAGAGCCGAGGTGGCTGCCAAGGGTCCGCCACCCCGGCCATCCCCGGCCCCAGATGGGCCGCCTCCAGGTGAGCACGGAACGATCCAGCCCGGGCTGCTCCTCCCGTGCAGCGGCAGGCAGTCTGGCCCCAGGCGGCTCGCCCGCCGCAGGCCTCTGACGCTTCCAGCGGGCTGCTGGCAGTCGCAGTCTGGGGGCTATGCGGTTCCAGAGACGGGCGGCTCTGAGGTGGGTGGAGGTTCCTCCCTCGATGGCCCCGACAAGGCCTCCCCGGAGCCCCCGCTTCAGCCGGCGGCCAAGTGAGCCCAGCCCCGACCGCAACCGGCCTCTCACGCCGGCTGGAGGGCGGAGAGCAGGATGTCCAGGGCGCGACGGATGTTGTCCCAGCGGAACGCCTGCGGGTCGAGCCCCGCATGCATCGTGAGCCCGTCGCCGAGCGCCAGCACCAGTGAGGCCAGGGCATTGGCGGGAGCTTCCAGCAGTTCGCCGTCGGCGATGCCCACTTCCAGCCAACTGCGGAGCCGGTCCCGCCTCCGGGCGGTGACTGCCACCAGGAGCCGGCGCATGGTCGCATCAGCCTGCATCCCCGACCAGATGTCGGCGGCCAGCTGCACCCGGCCGGGTTCCTGAGCGCGCTGCAACATGGCGTAGGCGAAGGCCTGCAGGCGCTCCCCGGCCCTCATGGGCGCGGCCTGCAGCCTCAGCATCGTCTCCTCGCCTCTCTCCGCGTCGTCCTGCACCAGCGCCAGCAGGAAGGTCTGCTTGTGGGGGAAGTAGCCGTAGAAGGCACCCTTGCTGACACCCGCCTCATGGCAGATGTCGTCGACCCGGAGATCCCGGCACCTGGTGCGGGCGAGGCAGCTCCAGCCGGCGTCGATCAGGACCCTGCGCCGCCTGGCCCGGGTGTTCTCGACCAGCCTTGGCATCCCTCAAGTTTAAGTTACAAAGCGACCCAGTGGTCGGTTTGGCGCAGACCCGTGGGAGCGCTTCAACCGGGGCTTGAGGCGATGTCGACGGCTGTTCCGCGAGCCCCGGGGAGGACTCTCGGACCGCTCGCACACCGGCCGGCGCATGAGCTTCCTGGCGCCGCTGAGACGCCGGTCAGAGGTCCTCTGTTCGCTGCCTTCCGCTCCCTCACTGGAGCCGCCCAGGAGGTGGGGACTGCCCTCTTCAAGTGAAAAGACACCCTCGCGCTCGGGGCACTCCATCTCCGCGCCGGCATCGTAGTCATCCGGAGGGAGCAGGACCGCCCCGCAGGCGGGGCCGGTGACGGTGGTGGCTGGAGCACTCCTTCGCTCCCGAGCCATGGCGGTGGCGGCGGCGGCGAGATCCAAGGCCACCGCCCCGCAGCCGGCGCAGCGAAATGACGCGACCTTGTCTTGGTGCTCCAGGTACGAACCCCGGGACGTCGACGAACACCGCCCCTCCCAGGAGCTCGAACCGAGCAGGCAGGCAGCCATAGGGGCAGACCAGCTGGCGCTTGCTGGCAGCCATCGGCTGGCTAATGGGCGAGCCCTTCGCCTTGGAGTACGCGGGCTGGACCATCCCCTTGCGTCACCACCCGCTGGAGGCCATGCCGAAGGCGTGCTCAACGTCCACGGGCACATCCACCAGGACCCTCCACCGACTGCCCGGCACTTCAACGCCTCGGTGGAGCGGATCGACTACCGGCCCATCCTGCTCACGCACATGATTGACCAGCTGGTCGAAACCAACGGCGGGGCCCGCAAGTGGGGAGCCCCGAGGACAACTCAAAGAGGACGCTGAAAGCGGGCCACGGCCAAACCGCCAGACCCGCAGTGGCGTCACGGTTGGCCGCGATCCGACCGCCTCAGGCCCAGCACCACCGCTCGGCCCAGATTCCACACGATGAGCAGGCCGGCCACGGCGACGAGGCAGATCGAGCCTTCCCAGCCCCACTGCCAGTAGGTGCAAGTCTGCTGGGGATTGGCCGTGCCGATGGTCCGCGCCAGATCCACGCCGGACCGGCACGCCGCCACGCTGGGGCGCGAGAGTAGGAAGCCGACTGTCCCCAGAGCTGCCAGAAACCAACCCAGCCACCCCATAAAGCACCTCCCGTAGCACCTACTCTTCCACCGCCACCATAGCTCTTCCGTCGAGCGGGACAACCATCCCGGCCTTGCCACGCTCCACGCGGAGCATCAGCAGGGGGAACTACTGGAGGAATACCCGAGGCCAGGACGGCCTGAGCGGCGATACCGCCCACGCGCATCCGAAGGCTGGTGGATCAAATTGGTCAACCCTGCTGAGGAGCATCTCAACCACCACTCACCTGACCCAACTCGAAGGTCGTCTCCCTCACGCCACCTGTGCTACCCATGCCAGCCTGCCCGGTCGCGCAGGTCGTGGATCCAGGCTTCGGTGCCGCGCATGGCAGCAGGGCCGCAACCAAGCGCTGCCCCCACGCGACCATCTCCGCCCGACATCCGCGAAGAGCTCGCTGAGCACGGACATGAGGTGCCGACCCAGATGCTGGAGCAGCTCCACCCGCTCGTGGGGCCCTCAATACCAACGAGCGTCACGCTGCCGGGCTCGTGGTCCCGACCGAGGACGAGCCGATAGTGGTCGCGCCCACCGTTACGAGTCCTGGGCGTGAACTCTCAGTGGTCGCCAATGGGAGGGAGCCGGAGGCTCAGAGGAGCTACTCGTCCAGCATGGCTGCGATGAGCCCCGGCTGCCGCCGTTGAGAAAGCTTGTCGTATATCCCGTTCCACGGAGGAGTATATACTGAATCCATGACCAAGACCCTAGTTGACATCGACCCGACGCTCCTTGAGGGAGCCAAGCGGCAGCTCGGCACCCGGACCATCAAGGACACCGTCAATCAGGCGCTGGAGGAGGTTGTGGCCCGTGCGCTCAGGCAGATGCTGGCCGACCTGCTGGTATCGGGAGGACTCCCAGATCTTGGCAGTGACGAGGTGATGGCCGCCGCATGGCGCTGATGGTCCAGGCTCTCGTCGATAAGTCAGCTCTCGCTCGCTTCGTCCACCCATCCGTCAGGGAGGTACTTGCGCCCCTCCTCGTCGACGGACGCTTGGCCACCTGTGCTATCACCGACCTGGAAGTGCTCTTCAGCACTCGGAATGGACCCGAATGGGACGTGGTTAGGGAGCAACTTCGAGGCTTGCCCTCCATTCCCATCACGCCAACGGTCTGTACCCGCGCCATCGATGTCCAGGGGATGCTCTGGCACAGTGGCAAAGTTCGCGCAGTTGGCATCCCCAACCTACTGATCGCCGCTGCCGCCGAAGGCGCGAACCTACCCGTCCTGCACTACCACACCGATTTCGACCTGGTGGCAACGGCAACTGGACAAGGGAGCAGATGGGTCGTCGAGGCTGGGTCGGTGCCTTGATGTGGGCAAGAGGCGGCGACTCGCTCGAGCCGGCAGTGGCGCCCACCGGGCACCTCAACTGGCGATCGGGGACGATCGGCGACCTCCCGGCCCGCTCGGCCCGAGCCACTCGTCTACTATGCGGCCCCGAGACGACCTTCTACCTTTGGACCCTGCACGCTGAGCCCAGCCTTGCTCGACCATCTCCCCGCCCAGATTTGGTGCGAGACATGCTCCCTCCGCGCGTCCTCGTACCATAGCCGCGCGGCTCGGTTCACGGACCCAGTGGGAGTCTAGTGGACTCGGATTGCCAGAGGGGCCCGGAGCTGGCTGAGTGGATTGCGATGGCGGGAGCAGGGAAAGGCAGCACGCGATCCCGACAGAGGCGTTCAGCTCTCGATACGCTCGGCTCTCTCGAGTTGGCTGGGGTGTTGGCGGAGTTGCTCCGGCGGCGGCCCGAGCTACGCTCCGAGGCCGAGGCGCTTGCGCGCCAGCGCCTTGCCGACACAGACATGGAAGCAGTTGCGGACGCAGTGGAGTCTGACCTGCAGTCCTTGTCAATTGACGAACTGAACGGCCGGGCGGGACGTCAACGGTGGGGATATGTTGAACCCACCGACGCGGCTTGGGAGCTGCTTGGCGAAGCTGTCGAGCCTTATGACCACGAGGTAGAGCGGCTCGTCACGCTCGGCATGATTGAAGCGGCGACCGCCACCGCTCTCGGCGTGATTGCCGGCCTGTACCGCAGCCGGGACTGTGAAGATGGTGACCGTCTGCTCTCATGGGCACCTGACTTCCCGTGGGAGCACGCCAGCACCGTGATGGATAAGTTGGCCAAGGCGAGAATCAAACTGTCCCGCGAGGCAGTCGAGGAAGCTGCCCCAACTTGGGTTGACTCGCTGGTCAGTTCCAGACCAACGAGAGGTTGGTAGCAGCCACGGCATTGCTGTTATGACCAAGGCGATGGATACTCTCCTGCCGATGCAGAGGGCTGCCGCCATGCTTGGGGTACACCCGCAGACCTTCCGGGCCCGGGACCGCAGTGGCGTCCTCGTGCCTGAGCGGATGCCAAGCAGCCCTCGCCGCTCCGGGTGGAACGCCCGGGCCCAGTCGCCCCTCCTGTCGCCGCGAGGCGAGAACCTGGTCAGGGGTAGGAGCACCGGCGCATCGAGATAGCGGGCTCCGAGAACTCGTACTGAAGCGTCGGCTCCGTGCCTTCCATTGAGATCAGCGGATCCACGCCAAGCGACATAGGACACACGCGCGGGCTCGGATGGGATGGTGGCGACCTGATCGTTCCGCCCCATCTCGTTGCCAGGACCCGGCACCGGCGAGCTCCCAGGTGCCCTCGGCGCCGCCAACAGCCAGCGTGGGGCGCCAACAGCTTGACTGCCTGAACTCTGGCGGGTACCGTTCTGCGAGATGGAGTCAGGGACGGTTGACTACCTGGCGACGATCTCGGAACACAGCAAAGGCCTGGCCGCTGCGGCTGCCGACAACCTCGAGGCTGCAGTCGCCGGCTGTCCTGGTTGGTCGGTCAAGGATCTCGTCGCCCACGTCATCGAAGTCCACTGGTTCTGGTCCACCATCGCGGAGGAGAGACTCCAGGATCCCCCGGATGACTCCCGAAAGCCGCCCCGGCCGACGCCTGACGCTCTGACCGAAACTCTCCTTGGGGGAGCCGAGCGGATGGTCCGGATCCTGCGAGCAGCGGACTGGCAAGACCCGGTCTGGACCTGGGCTCCCGGACAGCGCAACATCGGCTTCATAGCCCGCCATCAGGTACAAGAGGCGGCGATCCACCATTGGGACGCGGTGAGAGCCCGCGGGGGCCTCCTGGAGATTGGCCCCGCGACCGCCACGGACTCGATCGACGAATTTCTCACCTTCTCCGTTTCCAGCGACTCCGATCCCGCAGAGCCACCCAGACCTGCCCTGGATGGTGGCTTCGCTCTGAAGTGCAGTGACCGCCCGGAGGTGTGGACTGTGACCGATGGGCGACAGCCCGGGACGGTCCAGGTCATTGATGGGGAAGGCAGCCATTACCCAGTCCTCATCGCCAGGGCGTCGGACTTGTTGCTCTGGCTCTACCAGCGGATCGAGCTGGATCTCGGGACCGTCCCTTTGGACCTTGCCGAGCGCTTCCGGGCGCTCTGCTTCACCACCTAAGAGAAGTCCGAGAGCCCCAGTGGCGACCGGGGGGGCATGCACCGGTCACCTTCGTGACGTCTCTGGGAACCACCAGAGCGGCGTCGGCTTGCCGTAGCACTTGGACCCCGATCCCCCCGGGTGGTTCAGCGCCGTTGGCCAGCTCTCCGGCCCATCACCGCGCCATCTGGGCGATGCCCGTGGACGGCAACACGATCGGGGGCACGTCCAGACCGGACCGCTGCCCCGGCGGACACGTCCCAGGTCCCTTGCGGCCTCATCCCCTCTGTGCGTCTTCGGCGAAGGCTCGGCGCAGCTTGTCCCGGGTCGCTTCCAGATGCTCCGGAATCACCTTGGTGTCGGCGAGCACGGCCATGAAGTTGGTGTCCCCTGACCACCTGGGCACAAGGTGAAAGTGCAGGTGCCCGTCGATGCCAGCACCGGCGATGCGCCCCTGGTTCCAGCCCCCGTTGAACCCGTCACAGCCGAGTGCCCGGCTCAGGACCGCGGTGGCGCACTGAAGTTCCCGGGCTACATCCGCCATCTCCTGGGCGTCCAGCTTAGCCAGGTCTCCCCCGTGACTTCTGGGGGCGACCATGAGGTGCCCGGGATTGTAGGGGAAGCGATTGAGGAGGCTGACCGCGGCACCGTATCGGTGTACCACCAGGTCGCCCTCCCCGAGCTCGGGACGCGCAGCGTCGCACAGGAAGCAGTTGGCCGGCGACTGGTCGTCGACGCGCTCGATGTAGGTCATCCGCCAGGGCGCCCAAAGAGTGTCCATGCTCCTCCTCAATTCGAGCTCGAGATTGACGCGCCCGTTCCCCGGCTCGTAGACTTAGGCTGTACCAGGGTAAGGGATCCGTTTGTCTCTACCCGTCATCTGCCTGAGGGCTTATTCGAGGTTGGCTTCTTCGTGGGTTCTGTGATCAAGAAGCGGCGCAAGAAGATGCGCAAGCACAAGCACAAGAAGATGCTCAAGAGAACCCGCTGGAAGCGTCGCAGCGCCTGATCGGCGCTCCCTCCTGAGTTCGCCGGGCGCGCTGTCTTCTATACTGGGGCGCCCAGGGGCGATAGCTCAGCTGGCAGAGCGCTGCCCTCGCACGGCAGAGGTCAGGGGTTCGAATCCCCTTCGCTCCACCACCTCAGCGTCCGTCGCCAGGCCACCGCAGCCCTCCTTCGCGGCGACTTTGGTCCCCGGGAGCTCAGCTTCCGCTCCCTTAGAGTTGCCGAGACGCGGTCGCCAGTCGTGTTGGCCAGCTGGTGAGCACCCGGGCTGTGGCCCCGCCGAGGACCTCTCCCCGAGGGCGACGACTACACCACGCCCCACTGCCCAGGCGCCGCCGCCGCCCACTCCGGGAGTACTGCGTTGCTTGGCCAGAGCCGCTGCAGGAGACCCGGGGGCACGACACGATGATCCAGCGTCCTGGCCGTCGCTGCTTTCGCCGGCGGGCGGGGCCGCGGCGTCAACTACACCGCTTTGGCTGGGTATGTCCTGCCAGTCTCGGAGATCTTGTGCAGTGGCTACCGCCCCTTGAAGCTCATCAGCGCCAACCACAGCACGTCGCACGAGCAACAGTTCCCCATCCCCGGGACCGTCGCTACGACCTGAGCTCACAACTATCCCAAGCCTCCGGCGCCCGCGATCTGGAGAGCCGCCGGCCGGCTCCCGCCACCGGGCGAAGGGCCACCAGCAGCGGCGAGCCCCGTTAGCGAGCGGATTTGACCGGGATACCATCCGCGTCGTCGAGGTTGGCGAAGTAGGCGGACACCGCATGATCCAGAAGCTCCGGGGTCAGCCTCGGCTCCACTCCGAAGTAGGCCGCCGCATGCACCAGGTGCTCCAGAATGTCCCTGGGCTCACAGCCGTGCAGGGCTCGATTCTGCTTCTTGTAGTGCTCGTCCAGGAGATAGTTGACCGCCTCGGGGTCGAAGGGCAGGCCCATGCTCTCGCAGGCTCGGCGGAAGATTCTCCCGTACTCCACCACCCCCGGGTTGGGCACCTCCACCTTGTAGCGGATGCGCCTCAGGAAGGCGTCGTCGACCAACTCCTTGGGCCGCAGGTTGGTGGACAGGATGAGGATCTCGGTGAAGGGCACCTGGACTGTGGTCCCCGCCCGGGAGATGTTCAAGTAGTCGTAGCCAGCCTCCAGGGGGATAATCAGACGGTTCAGGAGATCCTGGGGACTCAACTGCTGCCGACCAAAGTCATCGACCAGGAAGAGCCCGCCGTTGGCCTTTAGCTGCAAGGAAGCCTCGTAGAACCCCACCTTGGGGTCGAAGCTCAGCTCGAGCTCCCGTCCGGTCAGCTCGCCTCCCGCAATGACCACCGGTCTGGTGCAGAACGACCAGCGGGTGTCATGGGCGGGCAGCTCGGCTGGCACCGGCTTGTGGTGGACCGGGTCGAAGATCCGGATGACCTCGCCCTTGACGTAGATGGCGTGAGGCACGAAGATCGGATCCCCGAGCAGGCTGGCGCAGGCGATGGCGATGGTGCTCTTGCCGTTGCCGGGTGGCCCGTACAGGAAGATCGACTGGCGCGACCCCAGGGCCGGCCCCAGTCGGTTGAGCACGCTGGGCGGTAGCACCAGATGATCGAGGGCGGCTCGCAGGATCTGGTGGGTGACCATTGGGGTGGTGCGCCCCTGGTGGCGAGCCACTGCCGCGTACACCTCCAGGGGCACCGGGGCAGGACCCGCATATTGACTGATCTCGATCAGCTCGCGCGCTCGCTGCCGACCGCCGCTGCTGATCGCGTACTGCAAACCCTCGGCGAAGCCCTCGTCACCGCCCACGGCGCCTCGAATCCCCGTGGTGCCACAGTAGCCCTCGTCGGAGAGGAACTTGATGGCGTCGGAGACCATCACCCAGGGCAGACAGGCGTGGCGCGCTAGGTCGCGGCCGAGCATGCTTCCGTTGAAGTACAGGATCTTGAGAACCAGATCACAGATGAAGGAGAATGGCAGCCCCGCCTCCTTGGGACTCTGGGGCACGGGAGGGAATCCGATCTGGCTGCGGGCCGGGGGCGAGGCGGTCATTGGAACTGCAGACATTGGTTTTGGGCTTCAACTCCTGGTCGGGATCCCTCCCGGGTTGCTTCGTCGGTCCACTGTCCCACCGCTGGCCCAGATCGCATCCCCTGGGGGCTCGCTGTTTGCACCCTTGTGAACAGCTTGCCACGGTCCCGTAACCGGCCACCGCACCTCGGATCGGCGCCCGACCCACCGAAGCCTGCCATAATCGGCGAGCGGCGAGGCCAGTCGCCTCGCTCTCCCAGCTGATGCAGGAAGTCAATATCTCCACCACCGGCAGGGGCGCCGCCCGCGGCCGTTCGGTCCGGCGCCGCCCAGGGGTCCAGGCCCGCAAGCCGGGCTTTTGGGGGCGCCATCGCTGGCTGCGCCGCACCGGGGTGGTGCTGGTCGCCATGGTGCTGATGGGCTGTGCCGGAGTCGGTACCGGGTTCCTGGTGCTCTCTGCGTTCCAGGTCGGCCTGCCCAGCGTCGCCGACCTGCCCAACCTGGGCCCGCCCCGCAACAGCTACCTGCTGGCCAGCAACGGGACCCTGCTCACCGTGCTGCACCAGCCGGGACAGCAGCACATCCATGTCAACCTCAATCAGGTGAGTCCCTGGGTGGCCAAGGCGACCGTCTCGGTGGAGGACCGCTACTTCTACCAGAACACAACCTCGGTCGACCTGCCCAGGATCCTGGCGTCCGGCGTGCATGACATCTTGCACCCCTCATCGCTACAGGGGGCCAGCACCATCACCGAGCAGCTGGCCAAGATCTCATTCCTGACCCCGGCCGACACCATACCCCGGAAGATCCGGGAACTGCTCTTGGGCTATGAGATCGCCCGGACCTTCAAGCCCAACCAGATCCTCCAGATGTACCTGAACCGGATCCCCTACGGCAACCAGGCAGTCGGGATCGGAACCGCCGCGGAGCTGTACTTCCACATCCCGGCCAGCCAGCTGAACCTGGCCCAGGCGAGCATGCTGGCGGGGATCCCGGACGCGCCATCGGCCTTCGATCCCCTGGTCTACGTGGGGGCCAAGGGCCCCAACTACGCCAAGCTGCGCCAGCAGGTGGTGCTCCAGACCATGGTCACCAACCACTACATCACCCAGGCCCAGGCCGATGCCGCCTACCGGCAGCCGCTCACCTACTACTCCTGGACGCAGACCAGCCCCACGCTCGCCCCCAACTTCGTCGGCTATGTGGAGCAGCAGTTGCAAGCCCGCTTCGGTGATGCCTACATCAACCCCGGCGGCTGGACCATCTACACATCCTTGAACATGGCCGATCAGCAGAAGGCGGAGGCGGTCATCCAGAATCCGGCCAACAACGCCCGCCTGCTGCGGCAGTACAACATCGGCGATGCGGCCCTGGTGTCCCTGGACCCCCGCGACGGCGAGATCCTGGCCATGGTGGGAACCAGCAATTACAACGGCCCCGTAGGTCAGGTGAACATGACCGTGGAACCTCGGCGGCCCGGCTCCACCTTCAAGCTCTTCACCTACAGCGCCGCCATCGCGTCCGGCAAGTTCACCATGACCACCCCGGTCCTGAACGAGCCGATCGACATCAACGGCTACTCCCCCCAGAACTACGAGCACAACTTCACAGGAATCTGTCAGCTGCAGAACTGCCTGGGCAACTCCATCAACATCCCCGCGGTGAAGGTGGAGATGATCACGGGGCTGCCCAATGTGGTGAGCATGGCGCAACGCATGGGGGCCTCCGACTTGCTCAACCCCCAAAACACCTATGGGCCGGCGCTGACCCTGGGCGGACTCTCCATCGGGCTCACGCAACTGCAGATAGCAACCGGAGCGTCGGTGCTGGCCAGTGGGGGCGTGCTCCACAAGCCCACTTCGATCCTCAAGGTCGTCAGCGGCAGCCGCACGATCTACCAGTACAACGTGGCCCAGAACTCAACCCAGGTCCTCCCCCCGGACGTCGCCTACATCATGAACGCCATGCTCTCCAACAACAACAACCGGATCCAGGACTTCGGTCCCTACGCCCACCTGACCCTTCCCGGTCGGCCGGTGTCGGCCAAGACCGGGACCTCCGACAAGCAGAACGCGGCGGGAAACTACAGCAACAACATCGAGGACAACTGGACCTTCGGCTGGACCCCCCAACTGGTGACCGGGGTATGGGTTGGCAATCCGGATGGCAAGACCCTCTTCAGCGTCACCTCCGGAATCAGCGGGGCTGCCCCGCTCTGGCAGGCCTACATGGAGAAGGCGCTGGCCGGGCAACCGGTGATGTGGTACGCCAAGCCGGCCGACGTGGTCCAGGTCGGCAGTGGCCCCTACCCCTACTATTACCTGCCCAACACGGTGAGCAAGGCCTTTCAGCCGGTGAACTGCCCGCCCGCCTACCGGAGCAACTGGAACGGGATCTGCTGAGCCAGTCAGCCAGCACTCCCCCCGCGTGACTGGGCTTCCGGGTTGCCAGACGCCCATCGAGTTGGCATCGGCACTCCGATCCCCAGCAATGGGTCGCCGACTCTGACCACCAGCGCGGTGACCAGAAAGACCACGACTCCACCGGGCGGGGCGCGCACGGTCGAACAGCCGCTCACCGCATACGTGGCGCAGCTCACCGGCCGCCTCTACCCGGTCTCCGACATCCACCTGCGAGTGATGGGTGGCCGAGACCTCGGGCCTCATCCAGACCATCTGGCCATCTCCTCGGGCGGTGGTGGCGGAGGCCACGCCGGCTCGATCGCGACCATGATGGCGGGCAGTGCCGCCGGCTGGTATCCGATCGCCGCCCGGCGCCTGCTGGTGGTCGAGCCACTACGCGACACCGTCGGCCCGGCTTTCGCGCTCACCAACAACACCACGTGGGCACCGTCACAGGACTGGGCTGGCGCGACGACCTACTGACCCAGGCTCACCACCCGGCGGGGCAGGGTAGAGTACGCCGACTGGCTCTCCTCCCAGGCCAGGTAGCTGTTGCCTGGTTGGGTGCTCAAGCCCACGTGATGGCCCGCCGAGTCGAGCGCGACCAGATGCATGATCGGCTCACCGCCGGGCACGTCTAGTCCGCGGAGGTCCGCGACCGCCCGCTCAGCCGCGCCCGCCAGCCCCAGCCCAAAGGCCAGCCCACCAACCACCGAGTGCGCCGTCGCACCCCGTATCGCCAGCTCACCCCAGCCGGTGCAGGCAGCGGCCCCAAAGCGGTCGTCGCAGTAGTTGCCAGCCCCGATCACCGGTGAATCGCCCAGCCGACCGGGGTACTTCCATGCCCAGCCACTGGTGCTGACTGCGGATGCCATGTTCCCAGCCTTGTCGATGGCCAGAAAGTTGACCGTCCCCGCTGCGTGCTCGGGGTCCGCGAGCAGACCGGAGATCCGGTCGAGCAGATGCTGCCGTGAATCGGAGGGGTCCAGACGCCCGTGCAAGCCGTCGCGCCAGACCCTTCTGGTCTCCTCAGTCAGCAGCTGCTCCGGCTCCATCCCCAATTCCGCCGCCAGCCGCTCGGCTCCCTCGCCCACCAGCATCACATGTGGCAGGCGCTCCAAGACCCCACGGGCGATGGTGATCGGATGGCGGTAGCCACGCACCGCTCCCACGGTCCCTGCCCGCCGGGTGGCACCGTCCATCAACGAGGCGTCCAGCTCGACTGTGCCGAGGAGGTTGGGATAGCCGCCATACCCGACCGAGTGGTCCTCGGGATTGTCTTCCACCAGCCGGGTTGCCGCCTCCACAGCATCCAGGGCCGTGCCCCCAGTTGCCAGGATCTCCCAGCCAGCCTCCATCCCGACCGATCCGTTGGCGCTTGCAATCAGCAGCATCGGCTAACTATATGAGCGCCAACCCGCCGTCCGGCAGCTACGGGCACGTGTACATGGGCTCTCCCTGCGGCGGGCCCAATCCCGGCTGCATGAGCGTCAGCCTCCCGCGCCCAGCACAGCCCGGGCCAGGCGCTCCGGGGAGTCCGATATGGCAGCGTCGGGGAAATGGCAGCAGACCTCGGTCACCCCCAGGTCCAGGTATGCCTGGACCTGCTGGGCACAGGCGGCAGGCGAACCGACCAGCCGGCGCGCCCGGTAGGAGCCAGGATCCTCTCGGTGGCGGTTGTGGCGCTCGACCATCAGGTCGGCCCCCGCCTCAGTGTCCGCCACCAGACAGTCGAGGACCACCGCCACCCTGATCGAGCTCAGCTTGCGGCCCAGAGACCGGCAATGCTCCGCCAGCACGTCGAGCTTGCGAGCGACCCGCGAGGGCGGGCCGAACAGACTGCAACCGTCGGCGTGGCGTGCAACCTGCCAGAGGGTGAGCCGCTCACCCCCGCCCGCTATCCACACCGGTGGGGAAGGCCGCTGAATTGGCTTGGGATATACCCTGGCATCCTCGACGACCGAGTACCGGCCCTCGAACTGAGTCACCTCATGCCCCCAGCAGGCGCGGAAGAGCTCCACAGCCTCCCCGCAGGCCAGGATCCGCTCCCGCAGGCTCGGGACCTGGAACCCAAAGGCCAGCGCCTCCCGCGGGTCGGAGCCGGCACCCAGAGCGACCTCCAGCCGGCCCCCGCTCAGCACATCCAGGCAGGCGAGCTGGTGGGCCAGCTGCGCGGGGCGGTGGAGGGGAAGGGACAGGCACATGCTACCCACCCGCACCCTGGTAGTCGCCCAGCTCAGAGTGGCGAGACTGAGAAGCGGGTCCAGGACTGGAGCCCGGTCATCGGGGAACACGCCCTGGAGATGGTCATAGACCCACACCACCCCATATCCACTGCGCTCGGCGCGCAACGCCACCTCGACCATGGTCTCGAACAACGACTCCGCGGGAGTCCCGGGGGGGATGTCACCCCGCCACCCCTGGGGCGCGAAGCATCCCAGTCTGAGACCCGTCACCGGGCCGCTACCGACTCCCCTGCCGGCCGGGGGCGCACTCTGCGGGCCGGCCCCCAGAGCCCCTCCAGGTCGTAGTAGGCGCGCTCTCCCGGCAGGAACACGTGGCCGATCACGGCGTCGAAGTCAAGGCAGATCCACGACGCCTCCTCGAGGCCCGCCCTGGACAGGGGATGCACTCCCGCGCGTCCTGCCTCCTCCACCATGGCCTCCGCCACCGCCCGGACCTGGCGGTCAGTGTCCCCCTCGCAGATCACGAAGTAGTCGGCCATCGTGGTCCTGCCCCGCAGATCGATGCGGACCACGTTGCGAGCCTTCCGGGACAGGGCCGCATCCGCGACCAGACGGCTCAGCTGAAGTGGCGTCATGCGGAAGCGATTATCCCACTGTCCGTCTCCACCGCCCCCGGCCCGTGTCGATACAGCCCCTCGCGCCGGATCTCGCTCCAGACTGCCCGCGCCAGCTGCTCGGAACAGTCACTCCCCGCGACCAGTCGCTCTCGGATCTCCGAAGCCTCGAGCTCGGGGGCCATGACCTCGACCGCCAGCGCGTCGAGCAAGGGGTACCCTGCCAACCTCAGGTCGGAGATGACTCCGGCAGCCCGCTGCTCAACCCCAGAGCGGTCGAAGACCACCAGACGCGCCAGCCTCAGAACCACGTCCACCCGCTCCCACTCCGGCAGGGTGGCAGCCGCGTCGCTGCCCAGGGCGATGAGCAGGCCCGCTGCCGGCGCCTCTGCCTGGAGTTGCTCCAGAGTGTCGGCGGTGTACGAAGGACCGCCCCGGCGCACCTCCACGTCGCTGACGCTCACCAAGGGGTCGCCGAGCTCCGCCACCGCCAGCCGCAGGAGTCGCAGCCGAGCCTGAGCCGATGCGCCCGGAGCTTCCCGGTGAGGTGGTCGCCCGTTGGGCACCACCAGGACCGGCACCCCCAGCTTCTGGCGCAAGCCCGAGATCACCGCCATGTGGCCCAGGTGGGGAGGGTCGAAGGTGCCACCGAAGACAACGCGCTCCCGCCTCATGATGAGGAACGGTGCGCTGCCGCGGGACGCGGCGGGCCGGAATCCGGGAAGAACGTGAAGGACTCGCCGCCAATCTCCACCTCCGATCCGGGGGAGACCCCGGCCGCCTGCAGAGCATCCTCCACCCCCTGCTTCAGAAGCTGGCGCTGCAGCCGCAGCACCGAGGTCTCGTCCTCGAGATCCGTCATCTCCACGAGCTTGGCGAGCGCTTCGCCCTCGACCGCAATCCGATCGCCGTCGATGACCACGCGGAAGCTCAGATCCCGAGGTGACGGGCCCTGGTATAGGCGGAAGGTACCGGCGGCCCCGGTGGAGGGCGCGGCTGCGGACATCGCCTTCTGGCAGGCTGCCATCAGCAGGTCGGTACCGTCGCCGGAGCTCGCCGAGATCGGTACGATCAGCGCCCCCCGCCCCAACCCGGTCCGGAGGGCCCGGTGCACGGTCCTCACCTCCTCCACCTCCAGCAGGTCGGTCTTGTTGAGCGCAACCACCGTGGACTTGCTCCCCAACTCCGGGCTGTGCTGGTTCAGCTCCTCAGTCACCTGCCGGTGCGCGGCCAGGGCTCCCTGGGCGCCCAGGGTCCCGTCCACGACATGCACCAGGATCCGGGTGCGCGCCAGGTGGCGCAGGAAGCCGATCCCCAAGCCAGCCCCCAAGTGGGCCCCCTCGACCAGGCCAGGGACGTCGGCGGCAGTCATGGTGTGCCCGGTCTCCAACTCCACCACTCCCAGGTTCGGGGACAGAGTGGTGAAGGGGTAGTCTGCGATCTTGGGATGCGCGCCGGTGAGCCGAGCCAGCAGGGTCGACTTGCCAGCGTTGGGTAGCCCCACCAATCCCAGGTCAGCGATCAAGCGCAACTCCAGCCTCACCCTCCGGACCTCACCAGGCTCCCCGAGCTCCCGGCGGCGGGGCGCCTGATAGGTCGAGGTGGCAAAGTGGATGTTGCCGCGCCCACCGCGGCCTCCGCGCGCGGCCACCACCTCGGCGCCAATCTGCTCCAAGTCTGCCAGCAGCTGTCCTGAGTCGGCGTCGAACACCATGGTCCCGCACGGGACCGGCAGGCTAACCGCGTCGCCATCGGCTCCGTGGCGCCTGGAGCCCTCGCCCGGCCGGCCGGGTCGCGCGCGGAAGGTTCGCTCCAATTGGAACCGCTGCAGGGAGCTGAGGCCCTCCTCGGCGCGCACCACCACGTCTCCTCCTCGTCCCCCGTCACCGCCGTCGGGTCCCCCTTTGGGCACGAACTTCTCGCGGCGCAGGCTGCTGGACCCGGAGCCGCCCCGGCCCGCACTCACCGAAAGCACCACCTCGTCTACGAACATGTGGCTCCCCGGGCGCGGGCCCGAGCGGTGTCAGGCGACAGGGGCGCCTGCTGGACTGATCGAGACGCGGGTGCGACTGGTGCGATACGGCTGGTAGTTCACGAGCCCGCTGCTGAGCGCGAAGAGCGTGTGGTCCTTGCCCACCCCCACTCCCGAGCCCGCCAGGATTCGCGTCCCGCGCTGGCGCACCAGCACCGCCCCCGCCAAGACCGCCTCCCCCCCGTAGACCTTAACCCCCAACCGCTGAGAGTTGCTGTCCCTTCCGTTGCGACTGCTCCCGCCGCCCTTCTTATGCGCCATCGCCGTGCTCCTCCACCTCGGTCTGCGGCTCGGCAGCGGCCACCCGACGAGCGGTCTTGGCAGTCGGCTTGGAGGCCGTCGCGGTCTTGGCAGCTGACTTCGGGGGCGCCGCGGCCTTGGCAGCTGGCTTTGGGACCGTCGCAGCCTTGGCGACCGACTTGGAACCAGAGAGCCGCTTGGCGGCTGGCTCCTCTACGCCCTCACGCCCCTCTGGCAAGTCTGCCTGGACGACTGTCTCCTCAGCCTGAATCGCTGCCTTGGGCTCAATACTTGGCGACGCGGCGGAGCGGGCGGACCTCTTGGGCTCCGCTGCCAGCTCTCCAACCGAGTCAATCCTGATCTCGGTGAGCTCCGCGCGGAAGCCGCGCTGCCGCCGGTATCGCTTCTTCGGCTTGTACTTGAAGACCAGGATCTTCTGCCCGCGCAGGTGGCTCACGGCGGTGGCGGTGACCGCCACTCCCGAGACCCGGGGCGTCCCCACCGAGGTCGCCAGGTCGTCACCCTCCTCGGCGACGACCATCCTGACGTCGTCCAGTTGGATCTCGTCGCCTGGCTCGACCTCCAAGCGATCGACCACCACCCGCTGACCGGGCGCGGCACGGTATTGGCGACCGCCAATCTGGACTATGGCGTACATTCAGAACTCCTGAGGATAAGCGGGAGCCGGGTGGCTCCGCCATGGGCGTGAGAGCTGTCACCGGCCAGCCCACCCGGAAGCGGAGTTTACCAGAGCACGTAGTGGCGCCGGGCCGGGGAACGACGGGCCGATCCGGTCAGGGGCCGGTCACAGTCACCGGCGCCAGCGAGCCATAGTTCAACAGGATGTCATTCTGGGACGCCGAGCCGTTGCCGGCGATGAGGCCGGCGGAGGCCGAGTAGGCGCCGCGGCCCACGTCCGGCAGGACCTTGACCTCAAAGGTGAGGGTGAGCAGTCCGGGACTGGATCCAGATTGCCCGGGAATGTCGAATCCGGACCAGGTCGGAATGACCGAGCCGACCACCGGATAGGTGGCACCAGAGGTGCTGGCATTCCCCGCGGTCGACTCCGTGGTCACATAGTCGAAGTCGGATGGCAGCGTTATCGCCAAGGTGGCGCCGGGAGCCGAGCCGCTCCCGGTGTTGGTGATGACCGCGTTGTAAGTGACCATCGAACCCGAGGTGACCGCCGCTGGGTTCACGTGCAGGGATAGGCTGAGAGCCGGGGCAGGGGTGATGTTCAAAGTCAGCGGTGCCCCCGACACCGTGCTCGCGTAGCCAGTCGCAAATACCTCGGGAAAGAGATGCACCGGTCCCGACGCGCCGGTCGCCTTGAGATTGGCTGTGATCACCACCTGGCTGGGCAGCCCGGGCAGCCCAGGACCGATGGTCCAGCTCCCCCAGGTAAGGGTCGAATCCCGCGACGCCGGCGCTACGTCGGCAGCGCGTACCGCGTCGCCGTTCTGCACCAGGGAGGCGGTGCTCGCGTAGACCAAACCGGCCGGGACCACCAGCCTCAAGGTGACCCCTCGGAATGCGGTGGTGCCAGTGTTGGTGACGGTCACCTGGACCTGGGCAGTGGTCCCCTGCGCAACCGGCTCGGAGGGGCCAGAGTTGCCGGTGGGCGAGATGACCTCGCTGGCGATGGTGAGCGTGCTGGGTATCGACGAACTTCCGCAGGAAGTCATCAACGCCGCCAATCCGATCACAGGAACGCAGGCGGCCGCCCCCATCTGTCGCCGCGACTTCAGCGCGTCCCTCCGCTGCGATTGGAGCTGGCCAGCGGTCGCCTGGTGGTGGCCGACTTGCCCAAAGGCACGGGATGATCCGGAGCCGTCGGCAGCGGATGCGGGTACCCGACCTCGGTCAGAAGCTGCATCGCCATCTGGCAGTCCAGCCCGATCACGGTGTCGGTTCGTCCTCCGATGGCATCCACCAGAGAGCCTCCGAGACCCTGAACAGCGTAGGCACCAGCTTTGTCCAGGGGCTCCCCGCCAGCCACGTACTGCTCGAGCTCCTCATCGTCGAAGGCGCGCATCCGCACCGCTGACCGCGCCACCCCGGTGCTCTCCTTCATGGTGCCGGGGCACAGCGCGCAGATCCCGGTGAGCACGACGTGGCGCTGGCCCCTGAGCTCTCTGAGCATCTCCTTGGCACGGGCTTCGGTGAGCGGCTTGCCCAGCAACCCCGTGGGACCCATGACGACCGTGTCCGCGGCCAACACATAGGCGCTGGCCGGGGCCCCCACCCGGGAGATGACGGCATGGGCCTTGGCCCTCGCCACCAGCTGGACGGCGAGGTCGGCGCACATGCCGGGAACCAGCCGCTCCTCGATTTCGGAGGAGATCACGGTGAACCTCAGGCCCAGGCGGACCAGGAGTTCGCGCCTTCGCTTCGAACCGGAGGCCAGGACTAACTCCGCCACGTCCTTGATAAGCCTCCCAGTTCCAGTGATTGACCGCAGCCCGCGCTCGGCCTGTCCCCGCACCAGCCCAACTGCTTCACGGGAACTTACAGTCTACCAGCGGAGCGCCCTTCACCCGCTACGACCAGCCAGCTGAGGCCGGAAGCGGCGACCAACTCCAGCGGCTATGCCCACTACCAAGCAGGCCAGGAGAACCGCCCCCAGAGCAGACCAGACCGGCGCCCGCTCCAGTTGCGGCAGCATCAGGAACGTGGCCACGCAGACCCGGGCCGTCCAAGCGGAGGCGGAACGCAGTCGGAGCTCGGGCTGGGAGCCGGCGGTCCAGGGAGCAGCCAGCAGGCAGAAGCCGCCCACCAAGAGGCGTCCGCCCTCGGCTCCCACGCCAGAAGCCCCGAGAAGACTGCTCCAATCGGCGGCGGACAGCAGCTCGGCCAGAACCAGGATGGCGGTCACCGACAGCGCGGACCAGAGGAGCCGGATCCAGCGGTCAGGGCCGGGGACTGGCGCCAGCAGGTCCAGGCCGAGCAGCCCCATGGCGCTGAGCGCCACACCACCAACTCCCACCCGGCCGAGTCCGGCGACGGATAGGCCGACCAGCGGGCTGCCAGGCCAGGGCAGCGGGATGACCACCAGAGAGGCCAGCATCAGCGGCACAAAGCTGGGCCCGGCATCGGCCCATGCCCAAGATCGAGGACTGCGCCCCCAAGACGCCCCGCTGGCGACCAGCACCGAAAGCCCAACCAAGGTCGCTCCGCCGGGATAGATGAGCAGTCCGGCGCAGAGGGCGAGTCCGATCAGAATGTGGCTCAAGGCCGAAACCCGAACAGGAGGTGGATCGCCTGGGCCGGCACCACCCCGAGGACCAGAGTCAGCAGTGCGAGCCCCAGGCCGAGCACCTCGGCGAATCGGCCCACGTGGGTCTGGTCCGGCGCGAGCGTGGCGCGCATGCCGGCGGCCGCGGACCCCAGCTGGCAGCCGCCGCTGAGCAGCAGCAGGGCGGCCAGGATGGGGCTGAAGGAGACCGCGGCCAGCACCGTCAGGAGGCGCCCGGTGAAGCCGCCGAACGGGGGAATGCCAGACATCCCGACCCAGGCCAGCAGCTGGGCCCTGGGGCTGTTCTCATCGGCCAGGACGGCACCTCCCAGCCAGTGTGCGACGATCAGGATCAGGGCCGCCGCGAGGCCTTCCACGGTCCCAAAGGCGATCCCAATACAGATCAGGCCGGAATCGGAAGCCAGGGCCCGGGGGTACCTGCCCTGGTCGGGCCCGAGAAGGGCCCGGGCACCCCAGTAGAGAGCGGTCGCCAGCCCCAGGCCGATCAGCAACTCCCGCAAAGGAGTCGCCACCGTGGCTGGACTGAGGGCGATCATCCGGGCCTCCAGCAGAGCCCCAGCGGGCAGGAGCAGCAACCGCCAGAACACCGCCTCGGACCGGCCCAATCTGGTGGCGGCCCCCACCCAACCTGAGAATGGCATGACCCCCATGAGACCCGCGGCGGCGGACGCGATCAGGATGGCGGCCAGAATCGGCGGGGAAGAACCGAGCCGCACCCCGGGCATGATGGCGGCCGCCCCCAGCAGGGCGCCGAACACCAGCACCGATTGCCGAGCGACTGAGCGGACCGAGAGTTGAGGTCCCGCCACCCGCTGCCAACGAAGCCAGACCATCGCCATGAGAGCAGATGCAGCGAATGCGGCCACGGCCAGGGAGTTGGTCGCTACCGCGACCGCGGTCGGCACCAGCAGGGCCAACAGCAACGCCTGGGCTCGGGGAGAGGGTCCGGCCGCACCGGCGACGGCCACCTCCAGGATCATGGCGGCCACGCCACCGAGCAGCAGCCCGGCCGCGACCCGGGTGGGCTGAAGGGCTCCCCATCCGTCGACCCAGTGGGGGGTGAGTGGTGAGGTGGTGGCCAGTAGATGCGCCGAGAGCAGGCAACCGGATCCCAAGAACAGGAGTGCCGCTGGACCCTGAGCCCACCGTGACCGGGGTCCCAACCACCACACCAATGCGGCCGCCAGGCCACAACCGACCAGCTCGAGGGCCTGGATCACGAACCACTCTCCCAAGGAGCCGACCGGGCCAGGAGGACCAGAGGGACCGCGGGGACGGCTGAGATCAGCACCGCCCACACCAGGGAGTCATGCGGTGAGCTCAAGAGCAGAAACGCGCTGGTGCCCATCGCAGCGCAGAAGGCGCCCAACGCAAGGTCCGAGGGCCCGCGTCCGGTGACCACCCGGATGATCCCCACCTCCCAGGCGAACAGGCAGGCGAAGGCCGGCCCTTGCGTGGACACGGTGCCGGCCGTCAGATGTCCAGACAGCAGGCGGGTCACCATCAAGACTCCGACTCCGGCCAGCAGCCGCAGGCTGCGGATGTCGAAGACGCGCTCTCGGCCGACCACCGGAGCCATGCCGAGCAGCCAGCGAGCGCTGGCGACACGGGGCACCCGCTGCCCCAGCAAGATCAGGGTGAGAGCAACCGCCCCCACGCCGGCCAGGGTCAGAAAGGCGGCGAAGCCATCGGTGAGGGATGCCAGCCCCCCCATGCCCAGACCCATCGCGAGTGCGCTCACCCCCACTCCTTTGGGCCCGACGCTGACCAGGGCTACCGCAGCCGCCACAAAGCCACCGGCCGCCAGCAGGGCCGCTACGATCATCGTTGAGCCATCAGCCAGGCGACCGCGGCGGTGGTTGCGAGCCAGAACCAGATCGGACGCTCCGCCAACTCGCGCTCCGAGAGATCCAGACCCAGAGTGACGGCCCGCCCAACACGACTCAGACGGCGCGTCCATCGACTCAGGTCCAGATCGATCCGGAAAGGTCTCAGCATGGCTTCCGCGGGCCCCTCCAGGCTTGCCGAGTAATCCCACCGTGGCCACACCGTTGCCCCCGCGGCATACCTCACCGCTCCCAGCGCCAGCAGCAAGAGCAGAGCCAGCAGCGCCACATACCCTTGGGGATAGAGGATCCCTGGGATCTGCACCGACAGGGGATCCGGCGAGGTGATGGGCACCGGTGCGGTCGCGCCCGAGAAGGCGATAGCAGCCACCGGTCCGGTCAGAATCCAGCCGCCAGCGATCGCTCCCGCCGCCAAGAGCCCCCCCGGCAGGAGGAGGAACGAGTTCCTCCACGAGTATCCCCCGCCGCGCAGACGTAGCAGCAGAGGGATCAGAAGGCAAAGGGAGAATAGGCAGCCACCATACCCCAGGGTCGGCATCAACCCCGCAAGCCCCCCGGCATGGAGGCCGAGGCTGAGTCCAAGGAGACAAGCGGTGAACGCCAGGGACACCGGCGAGCCGGCCGCGAGGATGACCGCCCGGAGGGCCACCGAGGCCCACTGGCCGCGTTGGGTGTCGGATCGAAGTCCCTGGGAGGTAGTCGCCAGGGCCCGCGGCAAGAACGCTGCCAGCAGTTCCAGGAACAGGCCCGCTCCCACCCCCAGCTCGGTCCCCGCCGGCGAGTTGGACCCAAAGCCGAGGAATGTCAGTGCCACCGCCACCACCAGCAGAGCGCCGACCTCACCGCCGGGCCGCCGCCGGATCAGGACGACAACAGCGATCGCCAGGGCGGCTGTGAGGCCAACCGCGTCCAACATGGTGCCGAACGCGTGCGATGGCCAAACGCCCCCGCTCAGCTGAAGATCCCGCAGCAGGATCACCAGTGACGTGGGCACCGCCACCACCGACAGCCAATCCGCCAAATCCAGAGCCCGCGCCCCCTCGGCTCCGGGAGCAGATCCCAAGAGAAGCCCGGCTGAACTCAGACGCACCACGGCGGGCACCAGCAGGATCACCGCCAGGACGAAGTTGATGGAACTGGTGGGGATGTCACTGAACTGGACCGTCCCGGCGCTGTGGTAGAGCGCCACCACCGCTCCCAGCCAGATCACGGCGACGCCCTGGTCGGCGACCGCCGCCCAGACGATCCGATGGCTGGCGGCTCGCGGAGAGCGGGCGTAACTGATGCCGATCCCCCCTACCGCGGAGAGCTGTAGACCAACGAAGAGACTCAACAAGCCACCGGACATTGCGGCCAGCACCCCTCCCAGGGCAGCCACCGCCAGCGCCGACGAGACCAGCGGCCGGCGATCGCCGGCGCTGAAGCTCACCACCAGAGCGGCGGCCAGCACCATCGCGGCCAGACCTAGCCCCCCGACCCCGAACTGCAGTGTCACCGGCAGCTGCGAGTCAAGCCGCCAGAGGGTCAAGTCCACAATGCCGGTGGGCGGCAGCCGCACCAGGATGGCGCCGGCGGCGATCAACGACAGCGTCAATCCCAGACGAACGGTCCACCTCGCAACCAGCCCTGGATTGGGGACCAGGGAGCGAGAGCTGGCCCCCGCCAGGAAGGCCGCGACCGCGGGCGGGAGCAGGACCAGCAGCGGCAGCGTGGTCAGGGACAGCAAGCGGCCGTCCCCGACTCAGATCCCTAAGGAGGCGCGCAGCATGGCCTCGCGCCGGGACGCCTCCTCGAGCCGGTCCCGCTCGCGCTGTACGACCTCTGGAGGCGCGCCGGTGGCGAAGGGGCCGCTGAGGTGAGTGGCGAGGCGCAGGCGCAACTGCATCAGCTGCTCGAGCTCCCGCTCCATCCGCGCCCTTATCTGCGGGCTCTCGCCGGCGGCGGTCGGCGCCAGCCGAACTGTGGTCTGGCCCACCACCAACGGCGCCACCCCTTGCAGAGAGCCGAGCTCGGCCTCGACCCAGGCCACCGGGGCCATGGCAGGCAGGTAGACACGGATCAGATCAACCACGGCGGCGTCGCTGCCGGTTGTCACACTGATGGGAATCCGGGGAGCTTGGCGACCGAATCTGACCCCCAGGTCCTGCAACCAGCTGCGCAGCTCCCCAGTCAATTGCTGAAACTCCACCATGCTCGTCTCAGCCTCCAAGTCCTCCCAGCCCGGCTCCGGGCTCGGCCAACTCGCACGGTCGAGAGTCTCCGGCAGCTGGTCGAACTGCTCCGCCAGGGCGTCGGTCAGAAACGGCATGATGGGATGGAGGAGCTCGAGGACGGTCACCAAAGCGGTCCTGGTCGTCCACAGGGCTGCCCGGTCCCGCTCCTGAAGTCGCTGCTTGACCAGCTCCAGATACCAGTCGGCGAGCTCCCTCCAGGCAAACTGGTAGATGGCGTCGATGGCGACCCCCAGCTCAAATTCGGTGAGAGCCGAAGTGACCGAGCCCACCAGGCGAAAGACCCGGGACAGGATCCAGCGGTCCACCACCTGCAGGTCATCAGCAGCGGGTTCGGAGGTGACAGGGATACGTCCCTCGCCCTCTGGGAAGTGGATGAGGTGGAGCAAGCGCACCATGTTCCAGAGCTTGTTGGCAAACTTGGAGAAGCCGTCCAACCGGGACTCATCGAACCGAGAGTCCTGAGTTCCCATGGCAACCGTAGCCCCCCAGCCCCTGAGGGCGTCAGCCCCGTAGCGATCCACCATCTCCAGAGGGTCGACCACATTGCCCTTCGACTTCGACTGACGGGCCCCGTCGGCACCCAAGATGATGGCGTGGAGGATGACATCACGGAAGGGAACTTCGCCCGTGAAACGCAGGCCCATCATGACCATGCGAGTCACCCAGAGCCAGAGAATGTCCCGACCCGTGCTGAGCACGCTGGTTGGGTAAAAGCGTTGGAGGTCTGGGCTCGGCTCCGGCCACCCCAGAATCGCGAATGGCCAGAGTGAACTTGAGAACCAGGTGTCGAGGACGTCCGGATCTGCGATCAGGTGCTGGTTCGCGCACTCCGGGCACGCCTGCGGTTCTTCGATCCAGGCGAAGGTATGCCCGTTGCCACAGGTTGAGACCGGGATGCGGTGGCCGAGCCAGATCTGGCGGCTGATGCACCAGTCCCTGAGCCCGCTCATCCACTCCAGGTACTGGCGCCGGAAGTGGGTGGGGTGGAGTACGACCTGGTCCTCCTCCACTACTCGGATCGCAGGTTGGGCAAGCGGCGCCACCCTGACCCACCACTGGGGTGTGACCAGCGGTTCGATGACGGTACCGCAACGATCACAGTGCCCCACCTGGTGAACCAATGGCCGCTCGCTCTCCAGCGCCCCGCTATCGCGCAGCAGCGTGACCGCGACCTCGCGGGCGTGGTCCACGTCCAGACCATCCAGGGCCGGCATCTCCGGCACCACCATGATGCCGTCCAGCGAGATCACGGTCAGGACCGGCAGTTGATGCCGCAACCCGATGTCAAAGTCCTCGGCGCTGTGCCCGGGGGTGATCTTCAGAGCTCCGGTTCCCAGCTTCGGATCCACGGCCTGGTCCTCGATGACCGGGATGGGCCGCCCTGTCAGCGGCTCCAGGACGGTCGCTCCCGCCAGGCCCAAATAACGCGGATCGCCAGGAGGAACCGCCACCGCCACGTCGGCCACGATGGTCTCCGGTCTGGTGGTGGCTATCACCAGACCCTGGGTGCCGTCGGCGCCCCGGTAGCGGACCTGGTAGAAGATGTCGTGGTGCTCGCGATACTCCACCTCCTCATCGGAGATGGCGCTGTGGCAGCGGGGACACCAGTTGACTATCCGAGGCCCGCGGTAGATGAGACCCTGGTCGAAGAGTTCCTTGAAGGCGGTGCGGATCACCCGCACGTAACGCTCGTCCAGAGTGAAGCGCTCGCGAGTCCAATCGCAACTCGCGCCCATGCGCCGCAGCTGCTCCACAATGCGGCCCTGGTAGGTGCTGTACCAGAGGTCCACCCGCTGATCGAAGGCCTCTCGACCCAGCTCCTCCTTGCTGGTGCCCTCCTGCGCGAGCTGTCGCTCGATCACGTTCTGAGTGGCGATCGCGGCATGGTCGGTGCCAGGCACCCAGCAGACCTCGTACCCGCGCATCCGATGAAAGCGGCAGAGTGAGTCCTGGATCACCGCATTGAGCGCGTGACCCATGTGCAGCGCCCCGGTGATGTTGGGTGGCGGCAGCGCTATCGAGAAGGCAGGCCGTGAACTCAGAGCGTCAGCCTCACCCAGGCGCAACTCCTCCCACCGCCGCCGCCAATGGGCCTCGGTGGAGGCTGGGTCGAAGGCTGCCTTCACAGGACCCCCAAGCTCTCAGAGAGACCCGATTGGAGCCGCCGCCAGTTCACCAGAGACCTCCCTGGCGGCAGCCACCAGATTCCGCAGCGCGGGTTCCACCTCACTCCATCTCCTGGTCTTGAGCCCGCAGTCGGGGTTGGCCCACAGCCGCTCTGGGGCGATCACCCGGGCCGCCGCCCGCAACCTGTCCGCCATCTCCGCCTGGGTCGGCACCACCGGGGAATGGATGTCATACAGACCGGGTCCGACCTCGCTGGCGTACCCGACGGCGGCGAAGGAGCGCAGCAATTCCATGCCCGAACGCGCGGCCTCAATGTAGAGCGCGTCTGCCTCGAGCTCCCCGATGGCCTCCATGATGTCGCCGAACTCCGCATAGCACATGTGAGTGTGGATCTGCACCCCCTCACCGGCGCCGGCGGCCGCCAGTCTGAACCCGTCGATGGCCCAGCGCAAGTAGCCAGGCTGCTCGGCTCGCCGCAACGGCATCGCCTCCCGCAGGGCGGGCTCGTCGATCTGGATTATGCGGATCCCCGCCTGCTCCAGGTCGGCTACCTCGTCCCGGAGCGCCAGGGCGATCTGGACGCACGTCTGGCTGCGCGGCACGTCTTCTCGCGGAAACGACCACTGCAGGATGGTCACCGGACCGGTCAGGATTCCCTTGACCGGCTTGGGGGTCAGGCTCTGGGCGAACGAGGACCAGAAAACGGTCATGGGTTCCGCGCGCGAGACGTCCCCGAAGATGACCGGAGGCTTGGTGCAGCGCGAGCCGTAGGACTGGACCCAGCCCCCCTTGGAGGTGGCAATTCCACGCAGCCGCTCCGCGAAGTACTCCACCATGTCGTTGCGCTCCGGCTCGCCGTGCACCAGCACGTCCAGGCCGGCCTCCTCCTGGAAGGTGATGACCCGACGGACCTCGTCACGCATCAGCTGGTGGTAGGCGTCCTGATCAATCTCCCCCCGGCGCAGTCTGGCCCGGGCCTGGCGCAGCTCAGGACGCTGCGGGAAGGAGCCGATCGTGGTCGTGGGCAACAGTGGCAGCCCCATGTCGAGGCGCGCCCGGCGGCGCCGCTCGCCAAGATCACCAGGCCGCCGAAGATCAGCTGGCCCGACCGCGGCGACCCGCTGCTGAACCGCCGGATCCGCGCGCAGAGCCGATCGCCGCCTCAGCTCCGCCACCTTCCGCAGTCGGTCCAGGGTCAGCCCCGCCGAGGCGGGATCGCCCGTCGATCCCGCCAGTACCGCCACCTCGGTCAGCTTCTCATGCGCGAATGCCAGCCAGTCACGGATCTCGGGCTGCAACCGGTCCTCCCCGCTGAGGCTGACCGGGACATGGATCAAGGAGCAGGAGGGCGCCACCAGAACTCGCTCGTGGCCAAGCTTGGATACGGCCAGGTCAATGGCGCGCAGGGCAGGTTCGGGGTCCAGTGACCAGATGTTGCGCCCGTCGACCAAACCCAGGGAGAGAGCGAGCCCATCCGGGGCTAGCTCCAAAGCCGGCTCGAGGTCCGCGGCACCACGCACCAGGTCCAGGTGCAGGGCATCAATCGGGAGCATGAGCGCCGCCTCCAGGTTCGCTCCCAGCCCGGCGAAGTAGGAGGCCACCAGCAGCTTGAGTGCGGGCACCCGCCGCCTCAGGAAGGAGTAGGCCGCCTCCACCGCCTCCAGCAGTTCCACCGGCGCGTCCTGGGCCAGGCACGGCTCGTCCAGCTGCACCCACTTGGCGCCCGCGGCCGCCAAGCCGGTCAGCAGGTCCGCGTATGCCGGCAGGAGGCGATCCAGCAGGGAAAGGAGCGAGAAGCCCGGCTCAGTGGCCTTGGCGAGTCGCAGGTAGCTCACCGGACCCAGCACCACCGGCCTGGTCTGGATGCCCAGTGCCAGCGCCTCCCGGAACTCCTCAACCGGCTTCAGCGAAGACAACTGGAATTGCTGGCGCGGGCTGAGCTCCGGGACCAGGTAGTGATAGTTGGTGTCGAACCACTTGGTCATCTCGAGCGCCGCAATCTCCTTGCCCCCGACCTTGGTTCCCCTCGCCATCGCGAACATCAGGTCGAGTTCCGAAGCGCCGAGCAGCGGTTCGAAGCGGTCGGGCACAGCCCCCAAGCTGAGGGAGAGGTCCAGCACGTGGTCGTAGAGGGAGAAGTCGTTACTGGGGATCTGGTCAATGGAGGCGTCACGTTGAGTCTGCCAACGCACCGCGCGTAGCTCCGCGGCCCGGGTTTGCAGCTCCTCGGCCGAGGCCTGCCCCGCCCAATACGACTCGAGCATCCATTTCAGCTCCCGGGCCCTCCCGATTCGGGGATAACCAAGGTTGCTGGAGAGGAGATGACGCGAAGGTGAAGGAGACATGGTCAAGTGATGATCCTGGTGACGGCCCGCCATCCGGCCCCAAGGAGGGCCTGCTGAGCCGCGGCTGGTGATGAGCCTTTCAGTCTACCGACCGGGCGGCCATGGGGGCCGAGAGGTTGAAAGGAACAGCCCCTCAGGCGCTGGCGGCTTGGGGCTCGTCCTCCTGGTAGAGGTCCGGCTCCGTAGATTCGAGGATTGACTTCTCAGTGATCACGCAACGCTTGATCTCGGGGTGCGAGGGGATCTCGAACATACTGGTCAGCAGCACTGACTCCAGGATGCTCTTCAGGCCGCGGGCGCCCGTTCCCAGCGCCAGCGCCTGGCTGGCGATGGCGCGAAGGGCCGCCTCCTCGAACGTCAGGTCGACCTCGTCCAGCGCGAAGAACTTCTGATACTGCTTGACGAAGGCATTCTTGGGCTCGGTGAGGATACGGGTGATGTCGTCCTCATCGAGGCTCTGGAGCGCCACCACGATCGGGAGACGGCCCACAAACTCTGGGATGAGCCCGTAGCGAAGGAGATCCTGCGCCTGCATCAGCTGGAGGATCTGCGTGCTCTCCTTGGTTCGCCGTCCCCCCGGGTCGCTGCTGAATCCGATGGTGCGCTGCCCTACGCGCTGCTCGATCAACCGCTCCAGACCCTCGAAGGCGCCTCCGCATATGAACAGGATGTTGCCCGTGTTGATCTGGATGAAGTCCTGGTGGGGATGTTTGCGGCCCCCCTGGGGAGGCACATTGGCGACTGTCCCCTCCAGGATCTTGAGCAGGGCCTGCTGCACCCCCTCACCGGAGACATCGCGGGTGATCGAAGGGTTGTCCGACTTGCGGGTGATCTTGTCGATCTCGTCGATGTAGATGATGCCCCGCTCCGCCCTGGCGATGTCGAAGTCGGCAGCCTGGATGAGACGCAGGAGGATGTTCTCCACGTCCTCGCCCACATAGCCAGCCTCAGTCAGAGAGGTGGCATCGGCAATGGAAAAGGGCACGTCAAGGATCTTGGCCAGAGTCTGGGCCAAGAGGGTCTTGCCGCAGCCGGTGGGACCCACCAAGAGCACATTCGACTTCTGCAGCTCCACATCGCTGGTCTCACGGGAACTGTTGATGCGCTTGTAGTGGTTGTAGACCGCCACCGAGAGCACCTTCTTGGCCTGGTCCTGGCCCACCACGTATTGGTTTAGCGAGTTCCAGATGGACTGCGGGCTGGGGACCACGTTGGTGCGCGGCCGCCGGGCCGCGGGTCCCTTGGTCTCCTCCTCCAGGACTTCTTGGCAGAGCTCGATGCACTGGTCGCAGATGTAGACGCCGGGACCCGCGATCAGCTTGCGGACCTGCTCCTGACCCTTGTTGCAGAAGGAACAGCGCGTGTGGCGACGGCGGTCCTCTCGCTCGGTCATGCGGCGTCACCTCCGCCCTGGGGATGGAGGCGGCGCGCAGCCTCGCCCACACAGCGGCTGCAGATCGCAACCTGGCGCCCCTCGGGGCCGGACTCCACGGCGACCCCCATGGCCAGGCGGCCACAGAAGTCGCAGCGGGACCCAAATCTGCGGACCATCCGCAGAACCCCGCGGCGGTCCTGGGTCACCCCCACCGGCTGTCGCCTGCTGTCCTTCACCTCTGCCATCTCAATTTGTCGTCAGCGACCAGACGGTGCAACCGCCTCCGCTGCTTCTGGCACCGCCTTGGGCTTGCCGTTAGCTGCCTCGGCCCCGGGCCGCTCCTTGGTCAGGATGTGGTCGATGAGCCCGTATTCGAGGGCTTCCTCCGGCGACATGTAGAAGTCACGGTCAGAGTCTCGGGTGATCTGATCCACCGCCTTGCCGGTGTGCTGGGCCAGGATCTGGTCGATGGTCCGGCGTAGGCGAAGGATCTCCTGGGCTTGGATCTGGATGTCCGAAGCCTGCCCCTGGAAACCCCCGCTGGGCTGGTGCATCATGATCCGGGTGTTGGGAAGGCTGAACCGCTGCCCCGCCTCACCTCCGGCCAGGAGAATGCAACCAAACGAAGCCGCCAGCCCCATGCAGAAGGTGCTCACCTTGGGCTTGACGTACTGCATGGTGTCGTAGATCGCCAGCCCGGCGGAGACCGAACCCCCGGGGCTGTTGATATAGATGTTGATGTCGCGCTCGGGGTCCTCGCTCTCCAGATACAGCAGCTGCGCCATCACCAAGTTGGCGATCTGGTCGTCAATGGCGGTGCCGACAAAGATGATCCGGTCTTTCAGAAGTCGGGAGTAGATGTCAAAGGCTCGCTCGCCCCTGGTGGTGGTCTCGACGACCATCGGAATGAGGGCCATGGTCTCCTCCTGGAATCTGCCCGAAGTCTTCAAACGGCAATCAGCGACCTTGGAGCCGAGTATACCCGCGGCCGGGAAATCAACCCATCGGAATCTGGGAAGAGTCCTCGTCCCCGCGTGCCAGCCTCACCACCAACTCCCTCGCCTTGCCAATCTCGAGCTCGCGCCGGAAGACCTCTCGAAGACGAACTTGCTCGCTTCTCGAGGCCCCCTTGGGAATGAGCCCCTTCAGCTGCCGGTCGACCTCCTGATCGGAAACTGAGATGCCCTCCCGCCTGACCACCTCGCTCAGTGCGAGGTCGAGCCGGACCGACTCCACCGCTGGCTGGCGGCGTTCTCCCCGCAACTGCTCGACACTCGACCCCTGGGCCGAGAGCAGGGCCTGGAGAGTGATGCCGGCCTCTGTCAGCCGCCTGTCCAGATCGCGCATCTGGTGATCGATCTCGGCTTGAATCATGGTCTCGGGCACATCCACCTTGGTGAGGCCCAGCAGTTCGTCCAAGGCAGCTATTACCTGAGCCTGCTCCGCCTCGCGGCGAAGGTCGGCTGCGATCTGCTCCCTGATATGCGAGCGCAGTTCCTCCAGCGTCTCGCCATGACCTGCGATCGCAGCCAGGTTGTCGTCGACAGCCGGCAGCTCCTTGGCCTGAACCCGGGTCACGGTCGCGGTGATCGTGACCAGCTCGCCTCGGAGTTCCTCTCTGGTGTAGTCCTCCGGCATGGTCACGGTTATCTCCACGGGCTCGCCGCCCGCCGTGGCACCCACCAGCTGTTCTGCCATCCCCGGCAGCAGGCCCCCGCGCTCCAGGTCCAGAGTCTGCGGTTGCCCCTCGGTGCCCACGACCTGGCCGTTGTGACGCATCGTCAGCTCCGCAGTGACCACGTCCCCCGCCTCCACCGGGCGGTCTCCAGCATCGGTCAACTGCGCGTAGCGCTGTCGCAGCTCCTCCAAGGTGCCCGCCACGTCCTCGTCCGCAACCACCCTGTCCTCCACCGGGACCCTCAGCTGGTGGTAATCACCAAGCGTGACTTCGGGGCGGACCCCGACCGTGGCCACGAAGCGGAATGGCTCCCCTCGCTCCAGCTCAGCTTCGGAAACCTGGGGTTGGGAGACTGGCTCCAGATCCGCCTGTCGGACCGCCAGCGCGTACAACTCCGGGAGGAGGAGGTCCACCGCCTCCTGCTGGATGGCGGCCCAGCCCACCGCCCGCTCCACCACTGCTGCCGGAGCCTTCCCAGGACGGAAGCCCGGCAGCCGCACCTGCCCCGAGAGCCTCCCCAGAGCCCGCGAGATCCCTCGCTCGACCTCCTGCACTGGAGCAACCACGGTCAGCTTGGCCTGCGACCCGGGAAGGTGCTCGACCTCCACATCCAGAGCTGGGGCATCGGCGGGACTTGGGCTCATGCTGGTTCTCAACCTCTCACAATATGCTGCGCGGACCGAGGGTCGAACTCGGACGGGTTGCCCCACGGGGTTCTAAGCCCCGCGCGTCTGCCAGTTCCGCCATCCGCGCCGACCGCTGGCGGCAGGGCCGCAGCGCGGGGCCGAGTATATCCAATTACGAGCATCGATCAGGGGGCGACCCCGACTCGGCCGGTGAAACCACCTCGCCTCCGCGGCGTTGGTGGGGTTGGGAGCGGGACCGGCCGGGAGCCGGTGCCCGCCTGAACCCGGCTGGCCCTGTCCATATGAGGGATTCCGCGATGCCTGCAGAGCTGAATCGATCCCTGTCCCAACCCGGCACTGTGGCTGATCCCACCGGCAGCGGCGTTCCCGACGGTCCCACTCCCAACCTCTCGACGAGCCCGGAGACCGGCTCCGGGCCGGCACCAGCTCAGCGGGCCTCGGCACGGCCCCCCGCTGTAGCAGCTGCCCCGCCGCGCACCGTCAGCCCAGGGGCACCAGCTCCAGCCCGCCAGCGACGGCATCTCCCAGCATGAGGCCCTCGCCGACCCCGTGACGGTCTCCAACCGTGTGAGTTCGGCGCTCCAGAGCGATGAGGAATCCCTGCTGCGCTCCGGCCCCGCCGGGTCGACACCCGGTCGAAGCAGCGATACGATGTCCCCATCGGCGGGTGGGCTGAGTGATGCCTGCCGGGCACGCCAATACCGGCAAGGAGGAGGTCTGCCTTGGAAAGTCTGGAGGCGATAACCGCGACCAGTCCAGCGGCCCGAGAGCTAGTAGGCAAGATCGAGCTGAAAGCACTCCAGCTGTCGGCCCTGCTCCGTGAGCTGGACAACCATCCAATCCCTTTCGACAATGCCCTCCGGGAGGAGTTGACCGCTGCGCTGGATCAGGTGGGCTGCCGGATAGCGGCGACCCGGGCGCTGGAGGAAGCCACGGAGCAGGAACCCGGCGACTGATCGGCGGGCGGGATCGAGCCACGGGGTAGAATCTTGGCGCGGGCGCCCATAGCTCAGCCCGGATAGAGCACCAGACTACGGATCTGGGTTTGCGGGGGTTCAAATCCCTCTGGGCGCACCACCTCCACTTTTGAGATCAAGAAAGGGGGCTTAGAGCCCCTGAAGACTCCCTTAGAGCCAGATAATCTGTGCCACAACCTGCAACAGTCTGGTGCTCCAATACAGCACAATTTTGGAGATCGGTGCTATAAGATCTAGCTATGATCCGGAAAGCTCCAACGTCCATCGCCGGAAGGCTCACTCAGCCGCCGTCCAACCTTCCTGAGACCGACGAAGTCGGCCGCCTCATCGAAGAGTACCTGGCTCACTGCCGGGCCCGCGGACTCGCCCCGCGCACAGTCAGAGAGGCTTACGGCTTCCCATTGCGCCGGATCTTCCTCCCCTACTGCCGAGAGACCGGGGTCGAAACCCTCAGCGCTCTCGACCGCGCCTGCCTCGACCGTTGGACCACTGGGTTGCTGGACCAAGGCGGCCCACGAGGACAGCTCTCCAAGTTCACAGTCGCCAGCTATGTGCGCGCCGTCAACGGGTTCCTGAAGTGGGCCCAGGCGGAGGGGGCAAGCGGAGCCGCTCGTGCACAGGCGCCGCGACTGCCCAAGCACCTGGTCGAAGTGCTCTCCAGGGAGCAAATCCAGCAGCTCGAGGACGCCGCCACCAGTGAACGGGACAAGCTCATCGTCCGGGTTCTGGCGGACACAGGCGTCCGAGTCAGCGAGCTGATCTCGCTGAAGATCAGGGACATCACGATCAGGGACCGGGGACACTTCCTCAGAGTGCAGGGCAAGGGTGATCGGGAGAGGTACGTGCCGCTTCCGCGCCTGGGCCGCCGCCTCATCCACTACGTGGAGAGGGGCAGACCACAGGGGACGGCCTCCGACCGCATCTTCCTGGGCCTGAGGCGCCGACCCCTCGGCGACTTCGAGCCGATTACGCGGTCCGGAGTCAATCAGATGATCCACGAGTTGGCGGAGCGGGCGGGCCTCCAGCAGCGAGTCCACCCCCACCTACTTCGCCACTCTTTCGCCACGTGGGCCCTTACCCGAGGAGTCAACCCGGTGCAGCTGGCCGAGATCCTGGGGCACCGGTCGCTTGCCATGATCCAAACCGTGTACGCCCACCTGTCACCGTCCGACGCCTATGACGCACTGGCTCAGGCTCTCCTGAAGGATGACTGACCAGGAGACGAGCATCGACGGCCCTACGCCTCCAGCTCGCCTCCCTGATTCGGACCTGATATAGGGGGTGTGTGGAGGCCCGCATGGAAGAGATGGGAGCGTTCTTCGACGCCAGGGTGGAGGGCTATCGAGCCCACATGGCGGACTTGGTGGAGGACCTCGACCGCTTCTACTCCGTTGTCGCGTCCCGTATCGAGATGACTGAAGTCCCGGTGACCATCTTGGACCTGGGTTGCGGGAGCGGAGCCGAGCTGGACGCAATCTTCGTTCGCGCACCTCAGGCCCGGGTCACCGCCGTGGATCTGTCCGCCGGCATGTTAGCGGAGCTGGCCCGTCACTTCGCCTCGAAGGCAGGCGACCAGATCACGATCGTCCAAGACTCCTTCATTGGGATGGAGTTCGAGAGTGCTAGCTTCGACTACGTCCTCTCCGTGTTCGCCATGCACCACTTCACCCCGGCCATAAAGCTTGGCCTCTACCGGAAGATCAGGAGGTGGCTCCGACCCACTGGCGCCTACCTCGAAGGAGACACTGTTGTCACTCCCGAGCAGGCTCCTGAGATCGAGCGGTGGTACTCGGAGCGTTACACCACAGACCATTTGGAGGAAGCCCATGATCCAGCCGAGCGGGTGTACCACTTCGACATTCCCTGCACCGTAGACACCCAGCTCGAGCTGCTTAGTGAGGCAGGGTTCGGTACGGTCGACTTACTCTGGCGCGAGGGGGACGACAGCGCCGCCATCTTGGCCGCCCGGTAGTCGGATACTTCACGCACTCGCCAGATACCGTTGGACGAGGTTCGCGCGTCCACCAAGGTCACCCCGCCCCTAACTCTCCACCTCCAGCCTTGGACGAGTGCCCGCGTTGGAGTTGCTTGAGAGACCCCGAGCCCTATGACCTGCTGATGGGCAGAATCTCATCGACCCCGGCTACTGGCGGCGACGTGGAAAGGGCCAGTGCGATCTTCCTCAGGCTGTTGGGGGTAATCGGTCGTCCCGCCAGTGCCGCCGTAATGGTGGGGGCGCTGACCCTGGCCGCCCGGGCGAGGTCCGCATTGCCCCATCCCCTCCGGGCTATCTCCAACCTCAGCCGGTCCGCCGCCAGAACCACGCTCACGGCCGATCTCGGGGTCGGTCTGGCCCAGCGGACTTGATGCCGTGATCTCTAGGCGCTACGTCCTCCCAGGGCCGACCAGCGTCTTGCAGCTCCCGCGCCGTCGCCCGCCCCGAGACGACCTCGACCCTCTGGCGGCGCTTGCGAGCCACGATGTCAGCAAAGTCCTCGCCCTTCCGATCGAGGTAGGCGGGGATGCCGGGCACCGTCCTGGCCAGAGCGGCGCCGAGTCCCGGTGCCGCCCCCAGAGCGGCCAGGCTGGAGGCGTACCCCACCAGGCCGCGGATCATCCTCAGCTCGTCGGCCGAGCGCACCATGTCCCGCACCAGCGGCGTGGTGGGCGAGCCAATCTCCGCCTGGCGGATCACGGCCCACTCCGGAGCCTCCGGCCAGCGGGCCCGGTTCGAGTCGGAGGTCGGGGTCCGCAGCGAGAGCCACTGTGTACCGTAGTGCCAGAGCTCCTGACGAGCCGCCAGCGCCTCGGCTGGAGTCGAGCATCCCAGCGAGACCAGGGAGCGGCGGCGGAACTGGAACTCGACCCGCCAGACGGGGTGGTCTTGGTCCCAGTCCACCCACAGTGCCTTGGGCCACTCTGAGCCGCGGGAGTGGAGCTCCAGCGTCTTGTCGTAACAGCGGGCCATCAGGTCGCCGCCTCCGAAGACGAAGCCGTTGGGCTTGCGGCCTCTGGTGTGCGCCTGGTCTTCCGCCGGCATCGAGTACACCCGGCGGCGGACGCCACGGCAGTGAAAGCGGTCGAAGTCGTCCATGGTGGGCGACCAGTTCTGGGTGTCGCAGTAAAGGTCGAGACGGGAGATCCCGAGCACAGGCTCGTCTCGCATGACGTTCGCCGCCAGCCACTCGGACATCTCAGCCACGGCCCGGTCCGGACCGCGTGAGTGGAGGTAGGCCGAGTGAGCCTGGATGAATACCGGCGGAAACGGGGCGGCACCGCCAATGGCCACCTCGATGTTGGGAGAGCTGGCCCAGAACGGATAGCTCCGCCACCCGTGCGGGCGAAGGGCCACCGAGAGGGACTGCTCCCCCCAGGTGACCACCTGGAGCTCGTTGGTACGCTGAGACTCCTCCTTGAGTGCCTCGAGGAAGACCAACAGCCCGTCCTGAAGCTCCCCGCGGACGGAGCAGTGGAGGGTGTCCACCTCCGCGCTCAGGATCCTGAGCTCGTCCATCACGATGGACCCGAGAGCTCGTCTGAAGGGGGGCACGTATTTTCCCACCACTGTGATACAGGGCCAGTGGTGGGTGAGACCATCCCGGAACCCCATCTCGCCAGCAGCAGGTCCCGGCTCTCCTCCACCGAGCAGTCGACCGCCTGGAACTCCTCCACGGTCTCGTGGGCGAAGACCGCCCGGCCCGGGTGCGGCGGCAGCAGAGAGGCCCTGTCGCTGTCGAGCAGGATGAAGCTGTTCACAGCGGCTCTGACCCGGAAGGCCACGGTGCCGTCGAGGTTGGCCTTCAGCTGCCCCGGCACCGCCTCGGCATCCGGTCTCTGGGTGCAGCAGACGAGGTGGATGTCCACCGATCTCCCGAGCCTGGCGATCTCACAGAGCCGCCCGGTGGCCGCCTGTTGGGCGGCCCGGGCGGCCCGGTCGTCGCCGAGGTCGCGAACCGTCAGTTCGGCCACCTCGTCCACCACCACCAGGATCCGGGGCCAGCCGGCGGGGGCAGCTGAGTCACCAGCCTCCACCGAGCGCCTGACCTGGGAGAGCCGCCGGTCCAGCTCCTCCCTCACCCGGCTCAAGGTCTCCCCAGCTGCCGCCACGGTATCGGCCACCGGGCAGAGGGCGTGGGGCAGCATGCCGAAGTGGGCGAGCTCCACCCCTCCCTTGAGGTCGATGAGCGCCAGCCGCAGCCGCTCCGGAGGATGGTCGCAGCAGAGGAAGGTCAGCGCCTGGCGTAGGAAGACGCTCTTGCCCTGGCCGGTCATGCCTCCCACCAGCAGATGAGGGCAGGAGTCCAAGTCGACCCAGAGCGATCCCCGCCTCCCCCTGCCCAGCCCCACCAGGCAGCGCCCGTGGGGACGGGGCCCGGAGTAGAAGGCGCGGTAGGGGACCTCCTCCGCGATCCGATGCCGGAGCACCTCGGTCACCAGGGAGCCGGGCTCCTCCCAGCAACGCAGGGCGCAGTCGCACCTCGCCTCGAGCGAGCTCTGCCGGGCCAGGACGCCGGCCATGTCGCACCTCCTGAACTCTGGCACTGCAACGCGCCATGTGGTACGGTCCGTTATAGCACGACCACTGGGCCTGTCAAGGGGTGCGGAGATTCTCGGCTTGAGAAGATCGGGCAGAGGCGCCCGGCGTCAGGGAGGCTGTCGCCGGCCCCGGATGGGGTCTCGGGTCAGCTGTGGAGCGGGATCCGGGGGAACACCAGCTTGGCCTGGTCTGCCGGCAGGTGGGTCTCGATGACCGCCACCACCAGATCCTCCTGCTTCATCACCCGGTAGAGCTGGAGCACAGGCACCCCGTCCGGGATGGACAGGACCCGCTTGATGTTGGGGGTCGGCATTTCGGCCTCCACCAGGTCCTCCCCCTCCGCGGCCGGCACTCCCTTGATGGCGAGCACGTCGGGGAGCCAGTAGCCGTCCAGGTCCTCCTCGGAAAGCCCCATCTCCTTCTCCACCCTGGGATGGAGCCAGGCCCGGCACAGAGACGGAGCTCCCTGAGAGTCGAGCCCGATCGCCTCCTGCACCAGGACCTCGGTCCCACCCTCCACCTCGAGGAGCTCCGAGATCCAAGAAGTGGTCTTCATCCGCCGCTCCGCGCTCTCCAGGATCGCCGAGAGCCGGAAGGAGCGAGCCGGAGCCTCGTCTTCGGGATCCTCCCTGGGGGGAGCGGGGCGCATCATGCCCACCCGGATCGCGTCCACCCGGCGCCGGTCCGCCTTGGGATCCCGCACGAAGCTGCCCGCCCCGTGCTCGGCGACCACCATCCCCTCCTGCTTCAGGACCCCCAAGGCGCTGCGGACGGTCGTCCTGGTCACCCGGTAGCGGGCCATGAGCTTGCGCTCGGACGGGAACGCCACCCCCGCGGGCAGCCTCCCCTCCTCGATGTCCCGCCGTAGGACATCCGCCAGCTGCTGGTACAGCGGCACCGGGCTCTCACGGTCCAGGGTTGGTCTCGACATTGCTACAGTCTACCTGGTGCGGTCCAAAATTGCCACCGTGCGGATGAAGTGCGGGATCAGTGCGGAATCCCGACAAAGACCGTGCGCCTCCCGAGTGGCTCCCGAGTGGCTCCCGAGCGGGCCCCCGACGTCACACAAGCCCTATTGCGACTTTTCGGCGACCGGGCTAATCTGCGCCCATGAGAATCACTGCTAGCGACAACGGCGACCTGGTGATCCCCGGCGACTCCATCCCCGGCTTCTCCGCCAAGCCCGGCGACCAGTTCGAGCTGGCCCCAGACCCCGACGGCACCACTTTGGTCCTGACCCGTGTGACCGATGAGGACTCGGCCTACGGAGTCCTCGGCACCGGCGCCTCCACCGACGAGATCATGGATGAGCTCAGGGGACCGGTCGACACGGTAGGCGACTGATCTTTCCCTCCCGGCCCTTGGCTTGCGATCCAACCTCTGAACGGCGGTGATGGGGCCTCGGCCGGGACCGGGTCCGCCCTACCGCCCGTGCCGCAGCCCTACATGCAGCCTGGCTGGGACCTCGGTTGGCTGCGCTGCATGTCCAGCTTTCACATGGGCATCTACATTGGGGCGGCAAGTCGCCCCCCGCGACTCGGCCCCATGCGCTTCATTGCGCCGCCCCCTCTCGGGCTCGCACGTAGACGCGCCGGGCGTAGAGGTCCATGAGCACCTGTCGGAGCTCCTCGTCGTCGAGGATCTTCTTGAAGATCGCATCGTTGTCATCCATGCGCCCGACTACCGTGCTGAGAAACCGACGGTCGAACACCAGGCGAAAGTTCTCCAGCGTATTGCTGCGCGCCTGGTCCACGACCTCCTGGTCAGCCAGCCAGGTGGTCTCGATCTGATCGAAGAGCATCTGATCCTGATCGTTGAGATCGTAGCCAAAGCGCTGGTTCAGCTCATCGATAATCCGAGACAATGGCTCGAGCTCCGGTTCCGTCTTCCGGCCCATCCCCTCCCCGAAGATCGTCTGAACCTCACCGACCTCCCGTTCAAGCGCAAGCGAGCCCTCGAAGGTCACCTCGGTCCGTAGGTGGCTCAACTCAACCTGCTCTCCCAGATCCAGCCGCTCGACCCGACTGGCGTCGCGGACTCGACTTGCCAGCGCTCGGCAGTAGACATAGTCACGCTCGAGCTTGGGATCGACGAATGACACCACCTGGGACAGGAAAGAGTAGGTCCGCACGAACTTGTCCAGAGCGTCCTTGAACTCGAACCGGTCCTCCTCGCCCAAGGCTGAGAACCTATCCACGGCGGGGTCGAGCCCGGCATAGACCTGGCCGTGGGTCGTGGCGTCAGGGCTGGCAAGCAGGGCGGCAACGGTAGCCTCGATCTCCTCCGGCCTCAGCACGTCGAAGTCGTTGAGCCGGCGGCGCGTGTCGTAGACAAGGTTGGGATCCGTCGGGGGAGCTATGGTCTTCCCGTAGTAGGGCTCAAAGGCCTCGAGGATGTCCTTTGTCTCGTTGCGGAAGTCGAGGACGAAGGTGTCTGACTTCTCGGGATGGATCCTGTTGAGGCGCGAAAGGGTCTGGACGGCAGCCAACCCCACCAAGGTCTTGTCGACGTACATAGTGTGGAGCAGGGGCTGGTCGAAGCCCGTCTGGAATTTCTCGGCAACGATCAGGACCTGATAGCCCTCGCTGGCGAAGCGACGGGCAGTCTCTGACTCCGGGAATGAGTTCATCCCGGACTCCGTGTAGGTCAAGCCCTTGTCGTCCATAACGCGACCGGAGAAAGCCACCAAGGCAGCTAGGCCCTGGTATCCCATCTTGGAGATGTAGGCATCGATGGCCTGCTTGTACCGCACCGCATGCAGCCGAGACGAGGTCACGACCATGGCCTTCGCCTTGCCTCCGATCTTCTGCGCGGTATGGGCCCGGAAGTGCTCCACGATGATCTCCGCCTTCTGAGCGAGATTGGATGGATGGAGCGACACGAAGCGCGCGATCGCACGCCGCGCCTTGGGGGCCTCGTATGTGGGATCGTCGGGTACCTTCTTTTCGATCATCCAGAGGGTCTGGTAGGTGACATAGTTGGCCAGAACATCAAGGATGAAGCCTTCTTCGATGGCCTGGCGCATTGAGTAGAGGTGAAAGGGTTCGAACTTGCCCGACTCGCGGCTCATCGTGCCGAATAGTTCCAGGGTGCGGGCCTTCGGTGTGGCTGTAAAGGCGAAGAAGGAAAGGTTCCCCTGGCGTCCTCGAGCACCTACAGCTTTGGCTAGTGCCTCTTCGACTGGGTTGATCGCGTCCTCGATGAGCCCGGAGTCCTCTGCTTCAGCGGCGGTGAGCTCTTGTTCGTCCGACCCGCCGAGTACCAGCTTCAGATCCTTGGCGGCCTCCCCCGTCTGCGAGGAGTGCGCCTCATCCACGATGACGGCATACCTTCGTTGGGGAAGCTCTCCGATCTTGTCGAGGACGAACGGGAACTTCTGGAGGGTAGTCACGATGATCCGTGCCTGCTCGCCAGCCAGGGCAGCCGCCAGCTGGGCAGAGTTCTCATCGATCTTGACCACCACCCCCCGAACACGCTCGAACTGGTAGATGGTCTCCTGGAGCTGCCGATCGAGCACGCGCCGGTCCGTGATCACCACGACCTTGTCGAAGACCTTCTGGTCAGCGTGGTTGTGCAGTGAAGAGAGCCGGTGCGCCAGCCAGGCGATCGTGTTCGACTTGCCCGATCCTGCGGAGTGCTCGACCAGGTAGCTCTTGCCGGCCCCATGAGCTCTGGCCGCCGCCTCCAGCCGCAGCACGGCGTCCCACTGATGGTACCGGGGGAAGATCACGGTCGCGGCCGCCTTCCGGTTCGCTGCACTGCCTTCGGATGGGCGCTGTACGTGGATGAACCGGGCCAGGATGTCGAGCCAGGCATCTCGGGCCCAGACGCGCTCCCAGAGGTACGCGCTGCGGTGCCCATTCGGGTTCGGCGGATTGCCGGCTCCGCCGTTGTCGCCCAGATTGAACGGTAGGAAGCCAGTCGCAGAACCGGCCAGCTTGGTGCTCATCGCGACCCGGTCGGGATCGACCGCGAAGTGGACCAGCGCCCGCCTTGCCAGAGTCACATTCCGTGGGTCTCGGTCCCTTCGATACTGCGCGATTGCATCCTCAATTGTCTGCCCGGTCAGAGGATTCTTGAGCTCGGCTGTCGCCGTGGGGATGCCGTTCACCAAAATGCCGAGATCGATCGTCTTGTGAGAGTCGACTTCGTACGCCAGTTGACGAGTCAGGCTGACCCGGTTGGCGCGATACAGACGCTCAAGGTCCGGAGTGAGGCCGTGAGCCGGCTTGAAGTAGGCAAGGCGGATTGTGATCCCCAGGTCGACCACTCCGTCACGAAGGACCTCCACCGTGCCTCGTCGATCAAGCTCAGTTGTCAGCCTCTTCAAGAACTGACGAGCGCTGGTTTGCGCATCCCCGCCCCGACGCGCTTGCAACTCAGCCCACTCCTTCGGCTGGGTCGCCTCCAGGAAGGCCAGGAGTTCAAAGACGTCGAGACCTAGTGTGCGATCGAAATGAAGAGGATCAGACCTCAGGTACCCGCCTTCAAGAAGGCTCGCCTCTATAGCCCCCTCAAAGCCGAGTTCATCTGGCTTCATGCAGCAACCCCGGGGACAGGGAGTTCGCCGGTGACTGCTGCTGTGATCAGGGCTTGGCGCCGTTCGTCTAGACGATCAATCTGCTCGCGGACAACCTTCGCGAGCCGTCCCGATCGCGCGCGTCCCTGAGTGGCCGCCACCACGATGCGCTGCTGCTCGTGTATCGAGGGCAGCGGCACGCGAAGTCCTTTCAGCACATCCAAGTTGATCATCGTTCTGGTCGATCCGCGGCCCAGCGCGCTGATAAGATTGCCTCCGTAAGGTGATGAAAGGACAAACGCCAGGTAGTCCGGGGACGCAACATGAACGCGAACCCGGACTAGGAAACACTTCCCTTTGACCATGGCAGGGCCAAGGTCCGGCGCCACGCAAGCCCTGCCCGCGTGGTTGCTGGCATCACCTAAGCCTGCGACCAGCAAGTCGCCTTGGCGAACATGGCACCGCGGGAACTGCTCGTATAGATGCAGGGGGATGAAGACTTGGTCAGCATCTCGGTACTCGGCGAACCCAATATTGCCCAACCGCACGACAACAGCCCCTTCCACAGCGTACTCGGAACTCGTGAAGGCGCTGCCGAAAGGTCCGTCGGTAATAAAGGCGACAGCGCGACGAAGCGGCGTCTCGCTCCTAGTGGCCGCATGCGTAGCCGCTAAGAAAGTCGCCCAGAACCGTTCCTCTAACAACTCCACCATCCGCCGCTTCTTCTCTATGAGCGCATCGATACGGGCGGTCTCGGCGTCGAGGTAGTCGGCGATGGCGCGCTGCTGGGGAAGCGGTGGGATCTCGGCTCGGTACTCGGAGAGTTTCTCCCAACTGGTGCGAGGCATCTTGGTGCCGTCGGAAGAAGCGACAGCCCATTCGACAAGTGGACGGCTGGCACAGACGTAGGCCAGCCAACGGCTATCCATGTCGGCGTGGGGGCGAATGCAGAGAAGCTCTGTTGAGGCATACACTGGCCGGTCGGCACGCCAGACCTTAGCGAGGTATGGGCGAAGCTTCCCAAAGAGGACATCCCCTGGTTCGACAGCTGCGGCGCCGGCCTCCGGCGCAATGCGGTCAGGGAATTCGGTATCAGCGACGAGTTGTCCAGTATGACTCTCGAGATGTTCTAGTGCAATGAATGGCAGGGGACCTCGGTCGCCACAAGCCGTGATCGAGTCAGCGGCAACTCTGAGGCGAGTCTTCACTTGGTCACCTGACTCAGTAGCTCTTGGATCTCGCCCTCCAGCGCCTTGATCTCCGCATCGATCTCGGCCAACGGTCTTGGCGGCACGTACTTGTAGAAGTGCCTGGTCAACGGGATCTCGTACCCGATCTTGGTCTTGCTGTGATCGACCCAGGCATCCGGCACGTAAGGCAGCACCTCCGCCGCCATGTACTCGTCCACCGCCGCCCGGTATTCGGGACTGGCGAGTCGTGCCGCCGGGTCCGGCTCCCAGGACACCGGAACTTGGGGCAGGGGGACATTTTCGTAGTCGCGCAAGTCCGGGTCTGGCTCGGGCCGGCCCTTGCGGTCGGTCACTATCGGCGCCTCCGGGTCGCTGACCGCCAAGGCATCCCACACCTGCTTCTCGATCGCTTTGGGCAATGGGCCCACCATACCCGCCATCTGCCGACGGTCGGTGGTGTTGGTCCCAATCAGCCTGCCGATGATCTGGGAGACAGCTTCACGTTCCTGGGCAGGGACCTTGACCCACTGCTTGGTTTCCGCAAGGGCTTTCAGGGTTTCAGCAGTGACTTCCCAGCGGAGTCTCAACGGCCGTTCGACGGTGATCCTCTGGAACCCAAACGCCTCGTTGGGGAAGATCTTCACCTTCTCCCCTTCGGCGAAGTCGGCATACAGACGGGTGACCTCGGCGATCTGCGCCTCACTGATCTCCTTGCGCTTGTCGCCAAGGGACTTGCGCATCTTGACCCAATATTCCCGGGCATCGACCAGCTGGACCTTGCCTCGTCGCTCCGCAGATTTGCGGTTGGTAACGATCCAGAAGTATGTCGAGATGCCAGTGTTGTAGAAGAGCTGGTCGGGAAGCGCAACCACAGCCTCGAGCCAATCGTTCTCGATGATCCAACGGCGGATCTCAGACTCACCGGACCCCGCGCCGCCAGTGAAAAGTGGTGAGCCATTGAAGACGATCGCAAGGCGGCTCCCGCCCTCCTCCAGTGACTTCATCTTGGAGATCATGTGCTGCAGGAATAGGAAGCTTCCGTCGTTGATCCGAGGAAGGCCGGCACCGAACCTGCCGACGTATCCAAGGTTGTCATGCTCACGCCGAATAGCTCCTTCCACCTTCTTCCACTCCACTCCGAACGGGGGGTTGGCAAGCAGGTAGTCGAACGTGCGACCCCGATGCCCGTCCTCGGTGAACGAGTTGCCACAGATGATGTGAGAAGTGTCATGCCCGGTGACAAGCATGTCGGAGCAACAGATTGCGAAGGTCTCGTCGTTCAGCTCCTCGCCGAAGACCTCAAGCCGGGCACTCGGATTGAGTTGACGCAGGCGGTTCTCGGTCACCGTCAGCATCCCACCGGTCCCACAGGCCGGATCGAAGAGAGTCCTCACCGTTCCCGGCTCGGTCAGTGCCTGCGAGTCCTCCGCCAACAGGATGTTGACCATGAGGCGGATCACCTCGCGAGGCGTGAAGTGCTCTCCAGCCGTCTCGTTCGAAAGCTCGGAGAAGCGCCGGATGAGCTCCTCGTAGAGGTAGCCCATCTCGAGGTTTGAGACCGTCTCTGGGTGAAGATCGATCTCGGCGAACTTGGAGACCACCATGTAGAGCAGGTCCGAGCGCGCGAGCCTGACTATCTGGGCCTCGAAGTCAAACTTCTCGAGGACGACCCGGGCACTGGGGCTGAAGGCGGCCAGGTAACCACGCAGGTTGCCAGCCAACTGTGCCGGGTCATCGAGAAGTCGGCGAAAGTTCAGGGGCGAGGTGTTGTAGAAGCGCTGACCGGCCACGTTCTCGAGCACCGGCTCGACGTTCTCGATCCGCTCCTTCAGTTCGGCGAACCTCTTGAGAACCTCTGGCTTGCTCTTCTCCAGGACGCAGTCGAGCCGACGAAGAACCGTCAGGGGGAGGATCACCTTGCCGTACTCGGACTGCTTATAGTCTCCTCGGAGAAGGTCCGCGACACTCCAGATGAAAGCGGCGTGATTCTTGATGGGACTGTCCACCTGCGCCTGACCGCTGGACGTTGCGCGAGACTGACCGCTGAGGCTCATGCCAACCTCCAGTAGCCGCGTCGGCCCTCCACCTTGGCGAACCTGCGGTCGCGGGCCAACGTCTTGAACAGGGTGGCGTAGGCGGAGTCGGTCCGCAGCAACTTGCCGGCCTCCTGTAACGCAGCAGTCAGTTCGCTGGCTCTCATCTCCCCATTTCGATTAAGGAGCGCGGCGATGGCGTCTGCGATCGTCCCAGAATGCATCTCGGCCTCCTGGGACTGGCCTCCGGCACGGACGAGACTGAGACTGGCCTCCAAGGCCCTGATCTTGCCCGCAAGACGACGCCGAGCCTCCCTGGTGTCCTTCAGACTCTGCTCCATGGCGTCGTCTTCACTCCGAAGTGCCCTGAGTTGGTCCTCAATAGCCTGAAGACGGTCAACAGAGTCGTGCCTGCGAGTCATGGCCGTGCAGTGTATCCCAATCAACCCCAATCAGGAACGGGACGTGACTGCTAGAGGCATGCCATGGTCGGGATGTAGCTGGCCGGATTCCGGAAACCAGATGACCAGCACCACTCAACCCCAGCCCAGCGACATCGACAGCCTGGGGCCTCCGTCGAGCGGTCGCGGTAGCCCGCAGGACTTGCTCCGTGCGTCCCTCCTACACTTCGCCCAATGAGCAATCTCTCCACCTCAAGCCTTCTCGTACTCCTGAGTTCCCCAGATCCCCACGAACGAGACGAAATCGCGTACACCGAACTGGCGCGTAGGATCGAGGACGGGGACGTGGACCACGCCCTGGTGCGGCTGGGCGATCTGATGGCATCGAGGTTCTCCGACCCCGAGATCCAGGTGCGCACCTTCGCCGCGCTGATTCTGGCCGAGGTGGTCGACCGGGACCGGGTCACCAGCCTGGCCAGCCAATCCTCCGTGATGAGGTGGCGAGACGCTTTCGCTGCCTGGTACGGATCTGAGGAGGACTTGCGAGGCTGGGACCACCGACTCGGATGGCTCCACGCCATCGCCCATGGAGCGGACGCCCTCGGGGCTTTCGGGCGCTCTCCCCGCCTCGGCCCCGCCGACTTGACCGGTCTGCTCGCCCTGGGCCGAGACCGGCTGCTCACGGGCACGGACGTGGTGTTCGCCCACCGGGAGGACGACAGGCTGGCCTACGCCATCGCCTTGGTGCTGACCCGACAGGAGCTCGAGGCTCATCAGACCACCGGGTGGCTGGACGGTATCAGCCAGCGATTTGCCGCCAGCGAGGGAGGGCCAGTCCCGGCATGGGCCTCCAACACAATGCGCACCCTACGCATGCTCTACGTCATGGCTGACCGGGGCGTGCGTTTGCCGGACATGAAGGCAGACGGACGGGTCGTCGCCATCCGCAATGGCATCGACCTGCGTACGGCTCTGGCTGACGTCCTCCGCCTCAGCTGCCCGTACCTCGCCTGATTACGTAGAGGCTCGCCGACCCAAAGGTGACCACGAGTCTCGATAGAGACCACGCCTTCGAGCCGACGTGGGCCTTCAGGCTGCTCCTCGCCACTCCCACAAGACGGCAACTACCCAACCAGCCAGTGAGCCGCTGGGCCGTTCAGGAAGACGCCGCTGGACGTGCTGGCTGACAACAAGCGGGCCGAACGGAGGCGAACGCACCCGGACAAATCGGCCTCGGTCAGCGGCTCTCGTGAGATCAAAACGGACGCAGGGGGACGGTGATGGACACAACCTGCCAGGACTGCTAGACTCGCCGTCAGATCTCCTAGTCACAGATCGGCCCCCCAGATCTCATGGCAATCCCGAAGGTGTCCCAAGGCCAGCCGTGAGTAATCCCCGCTGGTGTAACTCAGAGCATGTCTCCTCGCCGGCGGGTGCGGCCAGCTGGCAGACCAGACTCAAGCCCCCATTCGAGTCGTGGCCGACCCACCTGGCCTCTCCGTACTGCTAGACGCGATCGGCGCCACTTAACGGGCTGCCCTTGCCGGCGACCTACACTTGGCCCGATATGGAAATGAGGCACCTCCCGACTGCGCCGGTGCGCTGACCGTGAGCTCAGTGCTAACCCCGACTGGTGGGGTTGACCCTCGATCGGCGCTTGCAACCTCCATGCACGCCGCGCCGAACGTATATGCAGTACTCCTGGGAAGCGGAATGTCCAAGGCTGCCGGCGTCCCAACATCGTGGGAGGTGCTGCGAGATCTGATCAGGAGGGTGGCCGCAGCTGACGGCGTAGACCCGGACGGCCTGGGCGGGAAGCCCGAGGATTGGTGGAGAGCGGTCAGGCAAGCCGACCCAAAGTACGACACGCTCCTGTCGGCTCTTGCTCCGACGGAGGAACTCAGGCGCGCTGTTCTTCGCGGTTACTTCGAGCCCTCGATGGCATCGGGCGGGTCCCCATTGGGCGCCGCTCACGAAGCACTGGCTCGGCTGTGCGCTAACGGTCGAGTACGACTCATCCTGACGACGAACTTCGATCGGCTCATCGAACGCGCCCTTGAACAGGCCGGGGTTGCCGCACAAGTCCTTTCTGACGCAGCCGCGATCAAGGGCATGACTCCCCTTACACAGGCCGGCGTGACCCTGGTAAAGCTTCACGGTGATTACGCTAGTTCACCTCTTCGGAACACTCCAGAGGAACTGGGCACCTATCCGCCGGTCCTAAACCGGTTGCTCGGTCAGGTCTTCGACGAATTCGGGCTCGTGGTCCTCGGATGGTCCGCTGAGTACGATAGGGCCCTTGTCAGCGCTCTGCTGCGGGCCCGATCCCGTCGCTATCCGATGTATTGGTGCGTCTACAATGGCGAACTCGGCGAAGCGGCTCGGCGCGTAGTTGACCACCGGAGGGCCGCTCGCATAGAGATCGGGGGCGCAGAGGAGTTCTTCCCAGATCTCCACGAGCGGCTGCTTCGGCTCGACCGAATGAGTGCACGCAGACGCGGTCGATCCGTGCTCAGGTACCACCGCTTCACACAAGACCTGTCCTCGCCGCCGCCTGGCTGGACTGCCCAGCCCCTCCTGTATGTCCGTGCCGCCGCGGCCTACGCGCCAGCCTCCCTAGATGAGTGTGACTTCATTCGGCCCGAACAACGAGAGAGACTGGTGCTCGGTCTGTCGGCCGCGCCAGCAACCAGCACGATCGCCGCACTAGAACCGTTCGTCACCCACAGGGGACAGGGGACTGGCACGTCATGGATTCTTGCACCAGGCGCTGCCAACAATCTGGGCCAAGCCAGGTATCGGCTGGGCGGCGACGCCACCACCGGTGTCTCGGCCTTGGCTACGGTGGAGATGCCGCACACGATCGTTGGGGACATGGTGACGTTCCAGCTCGACGTGGGCATCTCCCTCACCGTGCCCCTGCCGCTGGAATTTCTAGCCGAGCTCTTAACCCAACTGTTGGTGCTGACTTCTTCCACCATGCCCACGGCCGTCGCCGACATCATGCCTGCGGGAGCGGGACTCACCCTAGTCGAGTTCCACCTGGCGGCACCACAGACGGACGGTAGGAGCAACTCGCGCCCTAACGACCTTCGCGACCGCGTTGACTTGAGCGCCCTCGGTAGGCTGCCCGTGCCACCCATGGTGCAGGCCGGCTATGCGGCCGACGTAGCCGAGCCCATGAGCGAGCGCCAAGCCTCCCAGCTCGTCGTGGAAGGCATTGAGTACATCGCATTGGCGCACGGGTTCCCGGACCCAAGGAGAGGCATCGCTCAGATGCGACGCCATTTTCAATTGCCACCCAGCGCGTGAAGCGCTGGGGAGGAAGGACGAGGAGCCTTCGACATTCATACTGCCGATCTGACCCGCGAAGTATGCGCGCCAGACCTCCGGTCTGGTGGCGACGGCGGGAAGCCCGCCGCGCGAGTTCGCACAGCTGGGGCGGAGCGCTAGGAGCCGAGCATCGGTGTACGGCGGACCATGCAAGCTCCGTGTGCCATCGGCGCGCTCCGCCGAGATCATGGCCACCCTCCTTAGCCCAAAACTGGGTGCAGCAACTCTGCCGCCGGATGAGGACGTCTGAAATCGTGTCTCGGAGTTCGAGTCCTCACCTCGCACCCAGCACGCACAGAGGCCAATGCGTAGCTCCTCCAGACGATCAGCGATGAACGGCTTCGCTGTTGGCCAAGTCGGCTCGGACTGAGCTTGCCGGAGTGCGTGCGTGCCTCGATCTCGCTATGGTTGAGTCAGTTGCGGGGCATCCAGTCCTCGGCGTCGGTAGAGTAGTCATACTCCCCACCATGGTCGAATACTCTGGCAAGAATGCTGATCGCGTGCTTGAGCACCTCGTCTGACGCCGTCTCAAGGTAGACATCCGTGGTCTTCCCAGTCTGCTCGTAAGTTACTGTCACATTGAATATTGATGGTTCCCGGGCGACGAAGTGCTTGAGGCCGTCATAGATGTAGCTGGACAAGAGAGTAGCAGGCACGGTACACATCTGTTGAAGCGTCACCACCAATGCGACCACTGCCGGAGGCTCAAGAGCAAACTGGTAGAGACGGCAACCGTGAGCGGCTCCTAGAGCGGTCGAGAGGTCACGAAAAGCGGCCTCGATTTGCTGGTCTGAGAACCATTGAGCGTCGGCCGCTATCGTGACGGTCGGTGTCGCCTTGCGCTCCCCGAAGAGAAGCCGCCGCGTGCTGACGGACAGGCCTGTTGCATTACCGCCACCATTCTCGGCCCACTCAGATTCGTCGACCTCTAAGACCACGACGGCCTGCAGCTCTCCGTCCTCGCTGTGTCGAGTGAATGCATCAACGACGCCAGCGTTTAGACGATGACGGGGGTCGTGGTGAAGACCGAAGGGCACGCTCCCCGTCTTTAGAGCATCCGTCAGAGACCGTATGGCTGTTTCGGAGATCCTCACGCCTCCGTATGCCTCCATCCGGCGGGTACAGGCAACCACTCCCTCTAAACGGAGTCTTGACACGGCACTCCCCTAAGGAACCCCTGATCCTGGCACGGGTCGTTGGCAGTCAGCAACGGGCCGAGGCTAGTCCGACCGTTATCTCAAGCAGCAGTCTTGACGTCCGCCAGGGATCCCGGCTACTTCTGGCCCCTGCCCCAGTTGCTTGAGAATGCGCTCATCACCAACACCGCGCTCGCGATGCCAACCAAGTGGCCAATGCCTGCCGCCAAGTCGTTGCCGACGTGGTGCCTGACGAGTCGGTGCTGGAAGTAGTTAGCCACCTCATCCTGGATGATCTCGCGAGCCACCCATTCTCCGCAGATTGTGCAAATCATCACCGTGGTCCTCCTCACTGCTGCCCAGACAGACGGTTGGTCAGCGAGATCGAGCCCCTCCATACTGGACGAGCCTACCCTGCCAGTAGGCAGTATGGACCCCACCCAGTGTACGTGTCAAGCCTCGTGACCACAAGATGTAGTCGCACGTGTGTACGGTGGTTATATCCACGATGGATCTCGTCGTCCGCTGCAACCTCATCTGCGGCAGTCTAAGTCGCTGGGCTCGAGACCACTGGCACGGCCGAAGCCGGGCAGCCACCAGGCTCCGCCAATCTGGCACGCCCCGAACGGTCCTCCGTCTCTGCCGCTCGCCCGCAATCGATGCGTCGCTGCTCCTCCCAGAGATGGCAGCTCGCCCGCAGGTGTCAAATAACCGCCGAGGCGGTCACCCTGCCCACCAAGTGCGAACCAACTGGCTTGGGCGGCGGGATTCGAGCCTTTGAGTGGGCGATCTGAGCCCAGAGCGGAGCACCGCACGTCCACGTGCACGCCCCAGAGGTGACCGCGGCCGTTCACAGCCGACACACCCGCACCTCGGCGGCATCCTTGGTAGCCGCTCCACACGGACCAATCCAGCCCGGCAGTCAGCGACTCCGAGTGCTGCGTCCCAGTATCAAGCTGTCTGCCACTACCCCAGCGGATACCCCTACCCAGACGTACAGTGACGGACTCAAGCGGACGATCGACCCTCAAAGAGTGGCTCATTCGATCTCAAGACGGACGCCTGTGAACACTCGCGGACATCCGCTGGATCAACTGGAAGACCTGGAGCCAGCGCTCGGTGCCCACCCAGTGGCCCTCACCATTCCCGGAGCAAGGCGGCCGAGTTACCGGCCGGCACGCTCAGCCAGCTGAGAGACGTCAGTGGTCCGGCAGGCCGCCTCCCCACACACCAGACCCATCGCTGGCAAATCGGGTATCCTGCGCTCGTGGCAACCCCGACCGTGTCCCGGACGCTGACGGCCATCATCACTCGCGAAGGCACGTGGTACGTAGCGCATTGCCTCCAAGTCGAGGTGACTTCTCAGGGGCCAACTGTGGAGGAGGCGCTGGCCAACCTCAAGGAGGCTCTCGAACTCTACTTCGCGGACGGCACCCCAGTGCCAGAACCAGTGAGCCATCCTCTCGTCACCCAGATTGAGATCAGAACTCCCGCTTGACCGTCGGCCTCCCTGGTAGTCGGGTAGCCGCAGCGCCGGAGGTTGCGGCGACACGCCAGGCGCCCCGAGGGACCCAACGTCAAAGTTGCACACCCGCCGAGTCTGACCGGATGCAGCCACTCCCTCGAGGCGTTGGGCGTCCGCCCTCTTTGATGGCTCCAGGGTGCCGTCGTGGATGGGTAGACTGCGTTGTGGACCGTAGCGGCCCTGCCAAAGGAGGACTCACTATGCCCAGAGAGCCCGTGACCATCGCCTTCACCCTGATCGAATCGCCGGGGCGCGGATGGGTGGCCCACGCGGCCGAAGTGCGCGCTGTCGCCCAAGGGACGACTCGAGAAGAGGCGCTCGCGAATCTTCCTGATCTCGTCCAAGCCTATCCGGAGGCGCAGGACGAGCTGCGAAGTGACGCCTCCCGACAGTTCGAACTGGTTACGCCCTGACCCCGCGGTCCGCGTCACTCCCGGGACTCAGGTACCGCTAGCTGGTCAATGTGCTCCGATACTTCGGGACCGATCTTCGCGGTGACGGATCGCCGCAACTTCAGGTGCTCAATCGCGATGGCCAACTGAGCCGGGCCCACTGTCACCCGGGGCACGCCTTCTGGCCACAGGCCCTGGTCAGGCTTCTCCACGATCTCGGCGTATCTCGCGACGAGTTCTGGGCCTCGTGGCAGACCGGTCGCCAAGGACGCTGAAGCCTGCCACTCGGTAGAGAGCGAGAGTTCATCGCCATCCCCGTCGCCAATGGCCTCTCACCACTCCCCGGCCCCTTCTCACGGCGAGTCACGCGTGTATTGGGCCGGGTCCGTTTTTCCTGTCGACGCCGGACCACGCCGCCAGTGTCGAGCACTGGTGAGGCGAGCTAGTCGCAAATCGGGCGCAGCTACGCAGATCGCCGAGCCACTCCTGCGGGCAGCACCAGAGGACCGATTCAACGTGCTCCAGGTTATTCCCCAGGGTCTCGCCGCCTCATCCACCAAGTACGGACGAATGCGCCGTAGGCGGCCGCGACTGAAAGGGGGAGCAGCGGCGGAGTCCGCCGCCTGATGACCAGATGGCACGCCGCGGCCCTCGGCACCGGCCTGAAGGCGGTGGACGGGATCTTCTCGCCCAGCTCGAACTCCCACCAAGGGGCCCAGATCGTGCCAAGCAGCGTGTCGGGCGGTACGGATGAGCGCTTCCGCGCGACCTCCCACTCAACAATCAGGTCCGCTCGCTGCATTGGGACCCGAGGGTCTTCCAGCAGGCGCCGAAGGCTTGCCGTGGTCGCCCCGAAGGGCGGGTTGCCCACCACCCTGAAGGGCCGCGAGGGGAGGGGGAATGTCAGCGCGTCTGCGCGCACCACCCGCACTTGACTGAAGCCACTACCACGGACCACGCCGGCCAACTTCCGAGCCCACACCGGATCCAACTCAAGTGCGATCACCCGCACCTGACGTCGCGCGAGCGCCAAGGTCATGACTCCAGACCCTGCCCCGACCTCAAGGACCAACTGCCCGGAGTGAACGTCGGCGGACTCGACTACGCGCTCAGCCCAATCCGGATGTAGGAAGTTCTGACTGAGACTCCGCCGCCGGTCGTCGCGCGCGGTCCGCCGCCGGGCGGGCACGGAACATCACCACAGTTATCATGGCCATGAGAGTACTCGATCCCAGCCCCCGCCGTTCACGGGCCTGAGCCGCCGGAAGCGCGGGGTGTTGACCACAGTTTTGGCCACAACGCCAACAACTAGTGGCGAACAGAGGCGGTCAATGGCGGCCACTCCTGAGTTCCACGCGGACGCTGACGGACGTCAGCGGCACCCCTGGGTGCATCTGAAAAACCCGATGTCGGCGGTCCCATCTCGCCTCTCGTTCCCCCTTCGAGCTCGCGTGTACTTCTTTCGGAGCTGATGGTCCGAACCACTGACAGCCCTCCTCCCCGCCGCCAGCCCGCGGCCTGTTGACCGCCTCGACAGCTACTCCCAATCACCGTCGGATGGCGGTCGTCCGATTGATCCGCATCTGCTGATAGGCCGACGGGTCCCCGCGGTCTGGGTTGGCTCGAGGCGGGACTAGTCCTCCGCCGATCATCGCGGCGTACGCCCCAGACCGCCGCCGTGCGACTTGGTTGATCTGGTAGTGACCGAAGTTGACGGCCAACCCTGCGGCGGGCCCCAGCAAACCGGTGACTGCCGGGGCCCGCCCAAACGCCAGCAGGCCGATCACGAACTCAGCGAGGTGCAGGATCCTGTCGCGCCCGATGTCTCGCCGAAGACGCTCAACGTCCTCCTGAACCCGCTGCACGCACTCGGCGGCGAGCAAGGCCCCCTGTTCAGGTGTGAACTCACCAGCTTCGGGGATGGCACTTCTAACGGTAGCCCGCAGGGCTTCCACGGCGTCATGCTTCCGGATGACTCGGGCAAGGTCACGCGCGTCCCGGGGCAAGATCGCGGGCACTTCGGCCCAACTGAGAGCCTGCGCGCCAGTCACCGTCAGAGCGCCTTTGCGTTGCAGCAGCCGTGCTTGGAAGGGAGACCGGGCGACTACCCGCCCACCGAACGCACTTGCGATTGCCAAGTCAGTGTTCATCTCGTTGAGCAGGTCGAGAGCCACCGAGCGGCGACTCTGCTGGATCCACGGTCGATAGTTCTCATTCGGGTCGTACGGGCCCAGGAGGCGAGAGAGGACACGTCCGCCCCCACCCGGTAGTGGGACTTCCGTCCCGCGGAGAAAGCCGGCCTTGAAGAAGAACTGCTCCGGTCCATCGTGGTCCCGAGCCTCGAAGAAGAGCACCTGGCGCGCCGTTGGACCCTCGACCAGGCGAACCTGATCGCGGGTCCAACGGATTAACTTCCGCTCGCGAAGGTCCTGGGTAATCGCCGACTCAATGTCGGTCGCGGCGAGCTCCCGAGCCGCCGCTACGGGAATCGGTACTAGAAGACCGGTTTCGATCAAGGGAGCATTTGAAAGCAGATAGCGGATGGCCCCAGCGAGTTCCGGTAGAAATGGCTGATCGTCCATAAGCGCATTGAGCAGTTGGTCCTCAATCAAGTAGTGATCCGCCCACAACATGGTCGAAGCGATCGTGCCCAGGGCCCCTTCGGAGTTCGAGTTCCAGAGCACAGTAGGCACTGGATCCAGACTGGCCTGATGCAGCAATCGATCGATCGTGACCTTGGCGAGGTCGACTACTCCGTACCGCAGATCTGTCAGGTCCGACGCGGACAGCTCGCGGATTCGAGCCTCCAGCCGATCGGGCTTGCTCAGACCGAGCAGTTCCAGCATCTCAAGCCGTCTCAGCCCAATAGTTGCGAGATCATGAGGATCAACTGCCGGCTTAGCGCTGGCCAAGGCCAGGTGCAAGTTGACGACTCTCTGCCGAGTGATAGTCTCGGAGCGACCCGGCAGCGTGATTGACATGCCGCACAGTTGTTGGCTCAGGTGTTCTCGGAGTTCTGGCGACATCGTCCTGGTCGGTGACAGCCAGACACGCTTGTCATCGTCCTCTGGCACTGGAGCGCCAGGAGGGCTGTCCTGGTTCAGGCAACCGTGGCAGCTCCCATACTGCTTACCTGAACCGCACCAGCATGATTCGGTCTGCTTCCTGGCCGCCAGAGGATCCTTGAGAGCGGTCACGGTCGCTCCAACTTCCGCATGGGACCCGAGGATCCAACTACCTCCGAGGTCAACATCATAACCACGTTAGCTCTTCCGCCGTCTTCCAGCTTGCCGGCGTGGTGGCTCACCTCGGGCTCGTGGACAGATCCGCCCTGCTGCTTGGCCGTTGTGGTGGCGGGGCCGTCCGACAGGGGCTCCAAGGCCTCGACCTGTAGCACTTGCCTCAGCGGTCTGACACGGAGCCGGACTCCCCAACGTGCCGACTCAGTAAGGTTGTGACCCCTCAGGAAAGCTGCCACCCCCCACCCACACCGGCCGCATCTGTGATCCCAGTCGTGACTTCCATGCCCCTAAATGGCGACGAGTGCGGCTGCTGACGAGTTCCAGCAGGTTGCGCGCAGACGCACGGCTCCCATGAGCGCATCTGATAAGTCTTGGCTGGGTGGGCCGACCGCTGGGGTGCCGGGGGTCATCCGCCGGACACCAAGTCGACACCCTGGCCGGCGCATGCTCCGACGGACTGAGTGCCCGGCCTTCGCCGCGGACTGCAGAGCAGCCCTGAGATGACGCTGGGAGCTACGCATGGTGTCAGCTCGGCCGCCATTACCCCAACGGATACCCCTACGCAGGCGAACGGAGGCGGACACCTGCCACATCAACTGGTCGACCCGATATCCAACCACCCCGTGGTCATGACCTGCGACGACCCCGACCGACCCGGTTACTTCAGGCTCTCTCCATGCCCCTTGAGCAGCCCGCCGTCACCCTCATGGCGATCATCTCCGATCAGCATTTGGCTCGCTACCTTGAAGGTAGTGGCTCAATTTGATCGTCACGATGCTTGACAAGTCGGCTCCGGCGTAGCCTCGCCCGGCCACCTAGGACAACGTAGACAGGCTGCCGACGAACCTGGTACACTCATCCGAGTAATGGCATCAGACTCACCACGGCAACTGGCAGAGGATCTGCGAGCGGCTCAAGCCGCATATGCAGCGACCGCTGACGCGCTGGCTCGGCTAGGCGCCCTGATCTCGGGATTAGAGCGGAAGTACGCGCCGCCCCGTACGGAGACCCGAGTTGCACCGCCCGGCTCGGTGCCAGGGTTCGCCCCGATGCCACGCGGCATCCCCGCCGCAGTTGAGCAGATCCTAACCCAGGAGCCGAGACACATGTTCGTAGACGACCTCTGGGTGCGGCTTATGTCCCGCGGTTTCCATGTGAAGCGGGCCTCCGTGCCGCGCACCCTGAGCCGTGACAGACGGTTCACCCGGTACGCGGACGGGTGGGGTCTCACTGCGCCTCCGGAGGCGCAGTTGATGGGCACTTCGACCAACCCCAGCCAGATCGGGGTTCGCACCCACTGGAATGATGTCTACCTGTCTCAGCCCTATCTCCTCAATCTTCCTCGTCAGGGGAAGGAAGTCAGCCGTGACTAGGCAGGAGGTGAGCACCATGCTCAAAAAAACGGCGGGCTGGCCCGGCGGGATGGTCTGACAACTAGCCCCGCCGGAGCCCAGCCCTAGTCCGCCCTGGCCGGAGATCACTCGGTGGTCTCCGGCCTCTTGCCGACGCTGACCGATGCAGCGCCTAACCTCGGAACCGGGACGCGCAGGTCCGAGTCCTGTCGAGACTACTCTCAGTCTAACCCTACTAAGTCCAGCGCTGTTGGGAACTCTGGTTTGGGTTCTGTAATGAGAGGCGAGACTACTGATCGTGGCCAAGTTCGGACGCTCCGATAGTGAGCGGGTCTGCGCAGAGACCACTGGGCCGCCATCCAAGCTCGACAAGCGGCACCCCACTGCTGGGCAGAACGGGACACATGGTTGACCAACCGGACGCATCGAACCGGCCGGTTGGTGCAGTGTACGGCTGTTCTTGGACGACTGGAGTCATGAGCTCCCGGCCGAAGACGCCAGCGCCGACCTCCTTGCGGTCGAGCTTGAGGCCAGCCGGCGAGACCCTTACCGGCAGCTGAGCCGTCTCTTCCACCTGGTGGCCAAGCGGCCCGGTCGGCCAGCCGCCTATTAGCACACAATCTGGTGCTGCATCACCCAATTCTTTGGTGCAGTGGTCTGGTGGTGCTATGGACGCCGGAGCCGCAATCTGGTGCTCCTAGCCACTTCGCAATTTGATGGTTGAGGACTTGCCATCAGGGGCACTAACTATGGATCTGGGTTTGCGGGGGTTCAAATCCCTCTGGGCGCACCACCTCAGTTCAAATGAATTGGGAAGAACAGCGCCAACGGCCAAGCGCGGTCACAGGTGAACATCAGCGACCACTTGTAAGTTCCAGGCGGACGCCCACGGACACCCGCGGCATCACTGGGCGCATCTGAAGGACCCGGTGCCGACGCTGGTTGCCGCCTCAGCGGGGTTCACCATCGTCGGCGCAACCCAACCCGGTCAAGGGCGACCCTTCAGGAGCAGCCTTGAGTTCCCCGTCAACGGCGGCGACCACCGTCGGCGCCCTCGGACACCTGACGAACTTCATGGCTGCTGCTCCCTCACCTCAAGCGGCAAGCTGGTCTTCCACCTCTTCGGGGCCCTGGCCGAGTTCGAGCGCGAGCCGATCCGGGAGCGCACCCAGGTCGGCCTGACGAGGGCGCGGGACCGCCACGGCGGGCGGCCGCTGGTGATGTCCCCCGACAAGGTGACCTCTGCCCGGCAGATGTATGAGTCCAGCGAGTTCACAGTCGAGGCCATCGCCCCGTCAGCCGGGCCTGGATCTACCGCCACCTCACATACACCGGGAAGGCTCGTCCGGAGACGCTCCATTCGGCACCACCCTACAAGGCCCCGAGCCCGAACTGAGCGGCGCTCCTGAGGCGCGCGACGGGAGACTCAACCTTTGCCTGCCCCTTGACTGCAGGGCACATAACAAGGATGATATAGATCGGTTTCACATGTGGGATGTCCGATATCACCCCGACGCAAAGGCCGAGGAGGACGCGCTGCCCCCTCGAGAACAGGTCGCCATGACGAACGCAGTTGACAAGCTCCGGGTCGCGGGCCATGCCCTCGGCTTCCCGCATCAGAGTGCGGTTCGGAGTTCCACCGTCCGCGAGCTCCGGCCGCGCGGTGGGCGCAGCCTTTGGAGGGCCTTCTACCGACGGGTCGGGGACCAGTTCGTCGTCGGGGCGATCGGGCCCGAGGCAGCGGTCAATCCCCAGGGGTTCCAGAAGGCGGTCAGGTTTGCCGAATCCCGCCTCAACCAAATCGAACAGGAGTAGTCCGATGAAGCTTTCCGAAATGCCCACAGCCGCCGAGGTTCTTGCCGGGCATCTTGAGGACTCCGAGTTCCGCCGGGAGTGGGAGCGCACGGCTCTGGCTCGCGCCGTGGCACTGAAGGTGGTCGCCTATCGTGCAGAGCATGGGCTTTCACAGCGCGAACTCGGCAAGAGGCTCCAGATGTCGCAGCCGGCGATAGCGCGCTTGGAGATCGGCGAGCACGAACCCACGTTCGGCACCCTGAGCAAGCTATCTCGCGGACTCGGTATCAACTTCCACATCGAGGTCACGCCCGACTCTCTGTCATTGTCGGCGTAGGTGCCAGGGGCCAGGCCGATCACCGTCCCGGCCTGGGGGCGCCACTAGGCCCGCGTGCCCCGGTCCTGGCTGCAACTCCAGACCTGCTCAGGGGAGCCGATGACCGGCACCAGCGACCGCGGCCCCATCTCTATGAATTCAGGGCAAACCACCGTCACCCACCACTCCCATCGCCCGTAGAGGCGTCCATGGCTCCGCGCGCCGCCGGCCGCGTCTACCGCCACCCTATGTCACGGGTCAAGTCCAGGTAGGGCCACTTCACCTCGTCTGGCCCCCGCTCTCTCGGGTGACGGGGAAGGCGCACAACCCTGCCAGAAGGGGGATACTCACCTAACCGTAAGGGCTGGCTAGCGGCCCGACAGGAGGAACACCGATGAGCCGAGGCGTGCAGCTCCAAACCCCACGGGAGCGGCGGCCCAGGACCGAGGCTGAGACAAGCGTGGGCGTCGGGCTATTGCGCGGCTTGTCGGAGCTTGCATTGTCCCTGCTCCGCCACGCCCCGGGCCAACCCCGACGGGCCTCGGGACGTTCGATCAACTTCGAGGTCGAGCTGGTCCACGACCCCGAGTCGGACGGGTGGGGCTTCCGCGTGCCGAGCCTGGGCATAGTCGGAGGTGACAAGACGAGGGCCGCTGCCGTCCTCCAGGCCCGTGACGCCATCGCGTTCACTCTACAAGGGGAAGAAGGGTCTGCGCCTCCCGCCGGGATGGAGCGCATCTACATTCCAGCGCGGCTTGGGGCACCGCCTCATCACGTCTCCGCCTGAGTGCCCAAAGCCCGGGAGGTCGTCAAGGCCCTTGAGCGCTGTGGGTGGGTGATCGTGCGAGAGCGCGGCTCTCACAAGCGGTTCGCCAAGGGTGGGGAGCTGCGTACCTTCGCTTACCACGATGCCCGCGAACTTGGGACCGTGCAGCTCCGGCAGGTGGCGGCGGAGTTCGGGCTGACCCTCGACGAGCTGCGCGAGGCGCTGTGAAGCGGGTTCTCCCACAGGTACGTACCGCACTGCCTCCAGGTCGAGCTAACCACTCAGGGGCCGACCGTGGAGGAAAGCCTGGCCAACCTTGAAAGGAGGCCCTCGAGCTCTGCTTCGCCAACGGTGCCCGGGCGCCGCCACTGGCAGGACATCCTCTCGTCACCCAGACAGCGATCCACGTCCCGGGGTGACCATCCGCGCCACGGGGGCGATCAGGGACGGATGCCGGCGTATGTTAGAGCGCCACTGCCGGGGTCCCGGCGGGACGCAATGCCGAAGGTGTCGTCCGACCCAGGCCCGACCGGGTGCAGCCTCTCGTCGGGGTGCGTTGAGCGTCCGCCCCAACTGTGCGTTCGGGTGGCTGTCCTCGGTGCGTAAACTCCGTGGCGGACGAAGTAGCGGTCCTGTACCGGGGGACTGACCATGCTCGCTGAGCCCGTGACCGTCGCGGTGACCCTGATCGAGGCGCCGGGGCGCGGATGGGTCGCCCACGCCGCCGAACTGCGCACTGTCGCGCAGGGGGCGACGCAGGAAGAGGCTCTGGCGAATCTGCGTGACCTCGTCCAGACCTATCCAGAGGCGCTCGACGAGCTGAGAAGCGATGCCTCCCGCCATCTCAAACTGGTCACGCTCTGACCCTCCGGTCCGGGTCGCTTCCCGACCTCAAGTACCGCGAACCGGTCAATCTGCTCCGGTAGTTCGGGACCGAGCTTCGGGGTGACGGATCGCCGCAACTTCAGACGCTCAATCGCGACGGCCAGCTATCCCGCGCCCACTGTCACCCCGGGGCACGCGTTCTGGCCACACGCCCTGGTCAGGCTGCTCCACGATCTCGGCGTCTATCGCGACTAGTTCTGGGACCGGTGGCAGGCTGGTCGCCACGGGCGCTGATACCTGCGGCACCGTGGAGAAAGGGAACTCATAGCCATCCCCCTTGCCAGCAGCTTCTCGCTCCTCCTCGGTCCTCTCTCAACTAGAGTCACGCGTGTCTTGGACTGGATCTGTTGCACTATCGACGCTGCATCACGCTAACAGTGTCAAGCGCAGTCAAGCAGCACTAACCACATATCAGGCGCTGCTGCCGAGATCACTGGCCACGTCCGACGGGCAGCGCCAGGCTACGGATCTGGGTTTGCGGGGGTTCAAATCCCTCTGGGCGCACCACCTCCACTTTTGAGATCAAGAGAGGGAACTGAGGCCCCTTGCAGGGGCCCTGAAAGCCGGACAATCTGTCCCCCACCTGCAGCAGTCACGTGCTCCAATACAGCACAATACTGAAAAATTGGTGGTGTAACGATTCTTGGCATGCCCCGGCAGGCAACGCCATCGATCGTAGCTGCCACGGTGAGCTACGCAGCGTCAGCAGCCACCGCCACCTGCTCAGCGGATGCTCCTACCCAGGCGAACAGGGACGGATTCTCCGGCGACTACCGCCCAGTGCAACCAGGGCCCGACACGGACCACCGACATGTACGAGAAGGAGGAGTCGCGTTTGAGTTCGGACTACGGCACGCTGTGCAGCGAGGTCTACGACCTGGACAAGCCGATCGGCCAACTCCGCGATGATGTCAGCTACTACTTGAACCAGCTGATCGGGGTCAGCGGACGGATTCTGGAACCGGCGGTTGGAACTGGACGGGTCCTGATCCCCTTGCTCAAGTCCGGCCTCGACGTGGAGGGCGTCGACACCTCCCCCGAGATGCTCGATGTGTGCCGACGCCACTGCCAAGAGCACAACCTGCACCCGGTCCTCCACCAGGCAGACATGACCACCTTCGTGCAACCAGCCGCCTACGCGGCTGTGGTCATCCCCACCGGGTCCATCACGCTGCTCGACGGGAGGGACGCGACTACCCGAGCTCTCGCCAGCTTCCGCGAAAACCTACAACCATCCGGCCGGCTCCTGGTCGACGTGCCGCCGGCCCACTTGGTGACCGAGCCCGAGCCGATGCGGCACTGGAGGGCTGGCCCCTTCGTGTGGACGCTCCAGACGCAGCACATCGAGCACGACCCAGTGGCCAACCAGACCACGCGGTGGCTCCGCTACGAAAAATGGCATGCTGGGGCCCTAGTCGCCAGTGAACTCCAGCTCTTTCGGCTCCAGCACTGGAGCGTGAGTGAGTTCGAGCAGATGCTCGTGGGTGCTGGATTCATCAGCATCACCGTGACCGCCGACTACCGCGCTGGCACCGCCCCCGTGGCCGGCAGCGATGTCTGGACCTTCCAAGCGTCGCGACCCTGATCGACTCTGAGCCCCCACGCTGAACTCGAATCCTGGAAGTGGTTCCGGGCGACAGTCGGGCCAAACTCGAGCACAAGTTCGTGGGCGATCTCTACGGCGGCCTTCGCTATAGAGTCCGGACGCACGTGCTCGATCGCCAGCAAGTGGGGTCCCGCCGGGCTGGAGAGCATCCGAAAGCTGACTGGCCGATCTCCTGAGGTCTGGGTGCGGCTGGTGAGGAGGCGTACAGCAATACGACCTCAACGCGACCCGACGTCGGGAAGCCCCGCGACCGCCGGCGCGGCGCTTCTTCATCACACCGCCATCGACGGCGCAGATCGTCGCTCCAGGCGCCGGACAGACGGTACGAGGAGAACAACTACAGTCGGGATCGTACTCAGCGCCAGAGCCGCCCAGAAGGCTGCGTGCAGCCCGATCCAGATCTCGACCGGGCCCGCCAGAGCCAGACCCAACGGCATGAAGACGAACGAACCCACGGCATCGTATGAGCTCACCCGCGATAGCAGTGCCGACGGGATCTGCTCCTGCATGGTCGTGGTCCAGAGCACTCCGAAGACCTGGAATCCCGCTCCAGCGACGGCAGCGGCGACCAGGAGCGCCCAGAGGGGTGCTCCCAGCGCCAGCAGCAGGAAGACCGGGGGCATCCCAATGCCCGTACAGATGGTGGCCGTGAGCAGAGGCCGGCGAGGCGCCACCCTCAACATCACGAGCCCGCCCACCACCGAACCCACGCCCACGGCCGCGAACAGAGCTCCATATGCCGCGGGGCCCCCCAAGAAGCGACGGGCGTCGATCGGAACCAGGACATCGACGGCGCCGACGAACGCCATATTGCCGATGGAGAACTGCAGTACGATCGACCAGAGCCAGGTACGGCTCCAGAAGGCACTCCAACCTTGACGCAGGTCCTGGAGCGTCGAGCGAGCATGGTCTCGCTGAGCAGCCGGCAGCCTCATCAGGGCCACCAGCGCAGCCGCCACCAGGAAGCTCAAGGCGTCGATCTCGATTGCCAGACCCGGCCCGACCACCGCCACCAAGCCCCCGCCCACCGCCGAGCCGATGACCGTGACCGCACTCTCCGAAAGGCCCAGGTACGTGTTCGCCTGACGGAGGGCCTCAGCCGGTACTGTCGACGGCACAGCTCCGTTGAAGGCGGGATACAGAAACGCGGTGGCAGCGCCGTTGAGCGCCGCCAGGATGGAGATATCCCAGACCACGGCGTGGTGGGTGAGAAAGAGCGCTCCGGTCGTGCCCTGAGCCACCGCGGACACAGAGTTGCTCCAAGCCAGGACGCGATGGCGCGACACCCTGTCGGAGACAACTCCACCGAAGAGCAGCAGCACCAGCTGCACCGCCTCGCGGGCTGTGAGCACGATACCCAGGTCGGTGGCCGATCCGGTCGCCTGCAACATCCCGAATGCCAATGCAATGGGAGCGACCGCGCTGCCCACCAGAGAGATGCTGGAAGCCGAGAAGATCAGCCGGAATGCCCGCTCTGAAAATGGCGACGGACCATTCCCGTGAACCTTGAGCACCCTGGCCTCCCGCCTTCTATCGAGCTCGTTGCAGTCGATGCCCGGATCACCGCTCCGCCAGCCGCCGTCGTCAGGGCAGGCCCTGGGGCTACGATCTTAACGTCGTCCTCGGCCTTGGGCCGGAGCCATGGAGTCGTCACGGATCTCGAAGCCGGGGAGGCACCAGCCGAGTCCTGATCGCCGCCCAGTGACCCGTGGGGTCACCGGGCTTAGTACCGAGCGGAGCTCCGACGGCCAGGTTGCGCCTGCTCCAGGTGTCCCATCGACTTCCAACCGTCGCTACCACGCTCCCGCACGGCCGGATCAGTACGCCCTGGCAATGACGGCCTGCCTGGCGCCGGTTTCATCCTGGGTCAGGCAGCGGACACTCACGCCTCGAGCGTTGAGCCACTCCTCACCGATCTGCCCAAGGGCATTCACCGGCAATTGGGCGAAACCGTGCTGAGCAGCCTCAAGCGCGGTCTCAAGGTCCGCCGCCAAGACGGTGCGCTCCTGCATCCGCATCCTCGCCTCGTCGAATAAGCACCGCTGGGCCAGCGTCAAGGCGTGGCGGACGGACTCCACCACCGATGTGAGTGGAGTCGTGGACTTCCGCGAGCTGTGCCGTTCCACCAGGGTGATCTGCCCATCATCGAGCTCTCGCGGCCCAAGCTCCAGCCGTACCGGCACACCCTTGAGTTCCCATTCGATGCTGCGACGTCCGAAGGCAATCCCGGTGCGCCCATCCAGCTCCGCGCGTACACCAGCTCGCCGGAGATCGTTCGTGATCGCTTCCGCCCTTGCTCCCGTGTCACCGTCACCGCCAATCAAGATCACCACCGCTTGAACCGGAGCCAGCTGCGGCGGAATCCGCAGCCCCGCATCATCTCCATGAGCCATCACCAGTGCTCCAATCAAGCGGGTGGAGGCCCCCCACGAGGTCTGCCACGCATGACAAAGCGTGCCGGCGGCGTCTGAGTAGGTGATATCGAACGCGCGCGCGAAGTTCTGGCCCAACTCATGGCTGGTGCCCATCTGCAAAGCCTTCCCGTCCCGCATCATGGCCTCACAAGTCCAGGTGGTGACTGCCCCAGCAAACCGCTCCGAATCCGTCTTCTGTCCGGTAAGCACTGGGATCGCCAGCACGTTTTCCATGGTGTCCTGGTAAACATCCGCGAGGATGCGAAGAGCGTAATCGTGTGCGTCGGCCTCGGTCGCATGAGCGGTATGACCTTCCTGCCACAAGAATTCGGTCGTGCGCAAGAACAGCCGGGGTCGGAGCTCCCAGCGCACGACATTGGCCCATTGGTTGATCAAGAGAGGCAGATCACGGTAGCTGTGTATCCAGCGGGCAAAGCAGGCGTTGATGATGGTTTCGCTGGTGGGCCGTATCACCACCGGCTCCTCCAGTCGCTTGCCCCCGCCATGCGTCACGACCGCCAGTTCGGGACTGAAGCCCTCCACATGCTGCGCCTCCCGGTGCAGGTAGGACTGGGGAATCAGCAGTGGAAAATAGGCGTTGCGGGCACCGGTGGCCTTGATCCGGCGGTCCAATTCTTCTTGCAGGCGCTCCCACAGGCTGTACCCATACGGGCGAATGACCATCGTGCCGCGGACGGGACCATTCTCCGCCAGCTCCGACTTGGCAACCACATCCTGGTACCAGCCCGGGAAGTCGTCCTGCTGGGCGGTGAGGATCCGCCGCCTAGACCCCTGCGGTGCTGCCTCTTTGCTCATTTTCCCAGATGATACAAGTCCCCCCACCGCGGGGCCCTGTCCCCCGCCGCTTCGCACACGCGCCGTGGCAGTGCAGGTCGTCAAAGTCCCGGTCGGCCCGTTGCCGGGCGATCACGTTGAAGCGGCCCCGCTTGGGCTTAGCGGCTCTGGATGCGCGTGACCCGGTCCAAGCCGCTGACCAGCTACGGGATGATAGCCGGGTCTGTCGGCCCCAATCCCAATACCGAGCGGGTATGCGGTCCGCAAGTGCCCGTTGGACCTGGGCGGTCTGACCGGCGCTCGAAGCCTGGAGGATTCCCAGCGGAAGTTCAACCGTTCCCGCGACTGGTGCAGCCGGTACTGGATTGCCTCGACGCGCGACGTTTGGCAGAGTTCTACCGCCAGTTGCTGGGGCTCGCCTACCGACCCGGCGACGAGGCGCCCGAGCCCGGCCGTCCCGACCCTCGGGGAGACGAGTGGCTCGTGCTCGAAGCCGGGGCGGGCGACCGCCGCTTGGCGTTTCAGCAGGTGGCCACGCTGCCTCAGGTCACCTGGCCAGATGGACCCATCCCCCAGCAGATGCACTTGGACCTCGCCGTCCCCACTCTCGAGGAGTTTGAACACATTGCGGCCGCAATCCCCTTCTGTGAGGGAGGGGTCAAGGCCGCCGGTGTCCCACGGCCCTCAGGGCGGGCTCTGGGGTTATAATGCGAACGCATGAGCGTAGAGACGGCGAGGGCGGGCGACAAGCGGACGGCTATCTGCCGGGTGACTCTGAGCGGGACGGACTACCGCCGAGCGCATGATGCCTGCCATGTGGCCGCTCTCCTCTGGAACCAGGCCACCGAGTGGGTGCATTCGGAGTGGAAGGAGAAGCGCTCTCCGGGCAAGTACGCAATCCAGCGGTTCCTCACCGCTCTCCCCAGCGGGGAGCGTCCCCTGCACGCGCACACGACCGAGATCCTGGCTCACGACCTCGCGGATGCCATCGCCACCTACCGCACCAACCGGAAGGCGGGCATGAAGGTGCGAGCCCCGTGGCGGAAGAAGAACTACCGGCCCCTCAGCTTCACCGCCAACTTCGGCTGGCGGGTAACCCCGGATGGCCGCCTTGCACTCTCCCTGGGCCGGGGCCGGCCGCGCATCGTCCTCCCCCTGCCCAGGGTCCAGGACTCCGCCCGAGGAGAACTGGTGGAGGCCTCACGCTGGGGCGAGATCCAACTCTGCTGGGACCGGGATGCCCGGCAATGGTCGCTGCACATCCCCTATGAGACTGTGAGGGAGGGCTCCGAGGGTACCAACTTGATCGCGATCGACGAAGGCATCATCAACCCCATGGCGCTGGCCAGCTGGGTCGGCGAGAGGACCATCGAGGTGACGGTCATAAATGGGCGCGAGGCAAGGGCCGTCAAACGGCGCCGCAACAAGGGCGTGGGCGCGATCCAGAAGCGGCTCTCCCGCATGAAGGACGGCTCGAAGCGGCACCGACGGCTGGTGGCCGCCAAGAAGCGGATCAAGGCCAAAGCCACCGGGCAGCTACGCGACTTCGACCACCAGGTGGCCAGCCGGGCGGCCAACTTCGCGATCTGCCATCAGGCTTTGCGCATCGTGGCCGGCGACGTGCGCGGGATCGAGCGGAACACCAAGCAGCGCCAGAGCGCGGGCCGACACCTGAGGCAGCAGCTATCCCAGTGGTCGAGAGGAACCCAAGAGCGCTATCTAGCCGAGAAGGCCGGACGCGAGATCGAGCACCTCAACGAGTCCGGCTCCACCAAGACCTGTCCGAAGTGCCTAAGAAGCAACCGCCCCTGGGGGCGGCACTACCGATGCCAGGGGTGCGGTTTCACCTGCCACCGCGACGCCGTAGGAGCGACCAACATCCTCCAGAAGGCGATTCACGGGGAGTACCTCTCCATAGGACCGGATACCGAGATCCGCGTCACGTATCTCCGGGCCGTCGAGCGCTGGTCCAAGGACCAGCGCCAGGCGCACCGATTGGTGCAGCGCCGCAAGGCCAGAGCCCTGAGTAGCGCCCCGAACCGGGCCTTGCCGCAGGCAACTGCGGTGAGCGAGCGTGTCCCAGCAAACCCATCCACCGGCGCCTCGGCGCCAGGCCCTTTGGCTGCGGTGGCGTGAGGCGAGCGATGGCGCGCAACCCCAACCAAGTGGACGGAGCCCCACAAGCCCCGTCCGTAAGGGCGGGGAGGTTCACTCGGCACCACGCCCGAGCTCTTAGCCTTGGAGCCCGACTCCTTCGCGACCGAGCGGATGATCAGGCCGAGCCCATCAGGGTCTATGCCGACCCGGCCGGTCACCCGTTCTGCATCTTTGTCGCCGCCGACCCTTCGATTCCGCCAGCGTCGTAACCTCGGGCTCCACGCACCGGCCCTGCTGGCGGCGGGAACACCCGGGACCCATCCGACCTTCCTGGCCGACTCCGGGCTGGTGGTGAAACTCCACGGGGAGAGCCGGTAGGCCCCCAGAGCTGTGCCGGAGGTGGCGGCCTACCGGCTCTGCACAGGGCACGCCCATCCTCAGTCGGTGCCACCGAGCGTACCAGCAGCCGCGGCGTGAACAATCGCATGGTCGCTATGACCCCACCCGCTGGAATCATGGCGGTGCCAGTGGACGCAGGTCCGCCTCCCCAACCGCAGGCGTCCGGGTCACGGCCCGCGTACCATCGGCCCATGAGCCACCAGTTCAAGACGATCATCGAGCCATTCCGTATCCATTCGGTCGAACCGCTGCGCATGACCACCCTGGAGCAGCGGCAAGAGGCGATCCAAGCCGCCGGATACAACCTGTTCAGCCTGCGTGCCGAGGACGTTCTCATCGACCTGCTCACCGACTCCGGCACCGGGGCGATGTCCCGCGACCAATGGGCGGCGATCCAGCACGGTGACGAGAGCTATGCCGGCTCGCCATCATGGTTTCGCTTCCAGGAGGCGGTGCAGGACCTGTTCCCGTTCAAACACGTGATCCCCACCCACCAGGGTCGCGCCGCGGAGAAAATCCTCTTCACCGTCCTGGGCGGACCGGGAAAGGTGATCCCCAACAACACCCACTTCGACACCACCCGTGCCAACGTGGAGTTCACCGGTGCCGAGGCGCGGGACATGGTCATCCCGGAAGGCAAGCAGGCCTCCACCCTGCATCCGTTCAAGGGCAATATTGATCTGCAGGCCCTGGAGGGCCTGCTCTCGGAGCGAGCCGCCGATGTCCCCGTGGTCTTCATCACCATTACCAACAACTCCGGCGGCGGCCAACCCGTCTCGCTTGCCAACATCCGCGCCGCCAATGAGATCTGCCGACGGTACTCGGTCCCGCTCTTCCTTGACGCCTGCCGGTTTGCCGAGAACGCCTGGTTCATCCACGAGCGCGAGGACGGGCAGCGCTCCCGGGAGATCGCCGAGATCGTGCGCGAGATGGCTTCCCTGGCGGACGGAATGACCATGAGCGCCAAGAAGGACCCCTTCGGCAATATCGGGGGGTGGCTGGCTGTGAACGATGACGCCCTCGCCGACCGATGCCGCAACCTCCTGATCCTGACCGAGGGATTCCCCACCTACGGCGGTCTGGCCGGCCGCGACCTGGAGGCCATCGCCCAGGGACTGCGGGAGGCGGTCCATCCGGATTACCTGCGCTATCGGATCCGCTCCACCGCGTATCTGGGCAACGCCCTCGACGCGGCTGGGGTCCCGGTGGTCAAGCCGATTGGGGGCCATGCGGTCTACCTGGACGCTCTGACCCTGCTTCCCCACATTCCCCCGCTTCAGTACCCGGGCCAGGCCCTCTCCGTCGCCCTGTACGAGGTTGGTGGCATCAGAAGTGTCGAGATCGGCACCGTGATGTTTGGGCGCCAGCCCGACGGAACAGAGAAGCCAGCGGCGATGGAACTGGTGCGCCTGGCCATCCCCCGGCGCACCTACACCCAGAGCCACATCGACTACGTGGTCGAGGTGGTGCAGCAGGTGGCGTTGGAGTCGGCCACCTTGCCCGGCTACCGAATGGTCGATGAGCCTCCCAGCCTGCGCCACTTCACAGCGCGCTTCGCGCCCATCCGCTGATCCGGCACACGGAGGGCGTTGCGCCTGCGGATTGGCCATCCTCCAAACGCTGGTCGGCATCGCCGCCTTCGGCCTGGGCCACCGCCGATGCCAACCAGCTCCCGGCCCGAGGATGAATGGCCAGACCGTCAGGCACTGGGACCGGCCTCCCGGGCACCGACCTCCGGGGGCGAGAGCTCGGCCAGCCGCATCAGGTGCCGGGACCGCTTGCCCTCAAGCTCCGCCTGCAGCGACCGGAGGCGCTCGATGCGCTCACTGATCTGTGCCAGCTGGCGCTCCAGCACCTGTACGACCTCAGCCAGCACGGCTGCCTGGGTAGGCCGTGAGGAGGTGTTGTGGTATGCGGCGCGCAAGCCGGCCAGGCGATCCTCGGACTCCAACGTGTCTCGGATCTCGCAGAGGCCAATGCCCAGGAACTCCTGCATCTCCTTGATCTGGCGGACACGCTCGATCTCGGCCTGGGAGTAGCGTCGACCATGGGTCGCAGCCTCCCTGCTGTAGGGGGCGATCAGCCCCAGCTCCTCGTAGTAGCGCAGGGTCCTGGCGGTCACTCCCGTCAGGGCGGCCACCTCGCCAATCCGCATCCCCGGTTGGGGCGCGGCCTCAGGCGGTGACGGGGACACCGTGCCTGGCCAGCTCGACGATGCGGTCGGCTGCCTCCTGGTCGGATACCGCGGTGGTGTCAAGGACAAGGTCGTAGAGATGGGGCTCGGTGCCATCGACCCCGTAGAAGTGCCGCAGGTATGCCTTGCGAGCCCGGTCGGTGCGGAGCTGGTCGTGGCGAGCGGTGGGCTCGTCCACCCCCTGCTCGACCGCGCGGCGGATCCGGCCCTCCTGAGGCCCGTCAAGGCGGACTCTGAGCACATTGGGATGGTCGCGGAGCACCACGATCGCGCCCCGACCCAGGATCACCCCGCCGTGATCCGCCATCCGGCGGATCACATCCTCAGTGCAGAGTCGGAACCGGTCGCCACCGCCGTCCTGCTCCATGTCCGGCGCCACCGACGGGGCTATCGGGCCCACCCCGCGGGAGAGCGTGGCGAAGAGCTCCCCGATCCCATCGTAGGTCTCGTCCTCCCGGGCGAGGACCGCATCCAGGGGTTCGGCGACCTCCGCCGCGACCTGGACGGGAATCGCCCGGTCCAGGAACTCCACCCCGAGCTCTCTGGCCACCGCCCTGCTGATGGCGTCACCCCCCGCCCCGTAGCTGGCCGAGATGGCCACCGTGCGGATGCCCGCTCCAGCCACGGCCACGGAGTCGGCCGCCACTCTTATCGCGGGCTGGGGCTCCTCACCCTCCTCATGCACGTAGCGCTTGCCCCTCATCCAGGAGGCCGCCCCCGCCACCAGCATCATGATGGTCGAGAAGTAGAAGGTGACCCGCATCCCGGACATGAAGGGCTTGGCGATCAGGTTGGGGAAGAACTCACGGCCGGTCAGCACCGCCTGCCTGGCTGCCGGCAGGTCGTGCAGCGACGGCCCCAACAGCGTCGCCACCGGGTTGTAGCCCAAGAAGGCGGCGAACAGGGTGCCCACCGGAGGTAGGTGCGAGATCTTGGTGGCAGCTGCGGAGGGGACGCCCTGAGCCACCAGCCCGTGGTAGAGCGAGGACGGCAGAGCGGCCGCCAGGCCAAGCACCATCAGGGTGAAGAACAGCCCGATCGAGAGCGTCATCCCCGAGTTCTGGAATGTCGATCTCATCCCGGACGCGACCCCCCGCTGCCCGGCCGGCACCGAGTTCATGATGCCGGCGGTGTTGGGAGCGGAGAACATCCCCATCGCGAAGCCGTTGCAGAAGAGCAAGACGGCGAAGGTCAGGTAGGTGAAGTTGGCGGGCAGGAGAGCCAGCAGGGCGAAGCTGACCGCCGCTCCCAGCATCCCGCCGGTCGCAAAGGGGCGCGCTCCATAGCGGTCCGACAGTGAGCCTGAGATGGGACCGGCAACGAGGAATCCCGCCGTCAGCGGCAGCATGTAGATCGCTGCCCACAGCGGGGTCCGCACGAAGTTGTAGCCGTGCAGAGGCAGCCAGATCCCCTGCAGCCAGATGATCAGCATGAACATCAGCCCGCCCCGACCGATGGAGGCCAGCAAGGAGGCCAGGTTGCCGGCCGTGAAGGCCCGGATCCTGAACAGACCCAGGTTGAACATCGGCGCGTCCACCCTCCGCTCGATGAGGACGAAGGCTCCCAGCATCGCGACGCCACCGACCACCTCGGCCAAGACCATCGGGTTGGTCCAACCCATGCTGCTGCCGCCGTAGGGCTGGATGCCGTAGGTGATCCCGACCAGCAGCGAGATCAGGCCGACCGCGAAGGTCACGTTCCCCACCCAGTCGATCTTGGCCCGCCGGACCACCCCCGTTTCCTGGAGCTTGAGGTAGGCCCAGACCGTCCCGAACAGCCCGATGGGGACCGATACCAAGAAGACCAGGTGCCAGTCGATCGCAGACAGCAAGCCCCCCAGGACCAGTCCGATGAAGGAGCCGGAGATACCCGCGACCACGTTGATCCCCAGCGCCATGCCCCGCTGGTTGCTGGGAAAGGCGTCGGTCAGGATGGCTGCGGAGTTGGCCATCAGCAGCGCCCCGCCGATGCCCTGGATGATCCGCATCCCGATCAGCACCAACGCCGCCGTGGTGCCGGTGAAGAAGACCAGCGAGAGCCCGATCGACGCCAGAGTGAAGATCAGGAACCCGAGGTTGTACATGCGAACCCGGCCGAACATGTCCCCCACCCGGCCCAGGCTGACGACCAAGACCGCGGTCACCACCATGTACCCCATCAGCATCCACAGCAGCAGGCTGACGTTGGCTGGGGCCAGGGGATCGACCTTGATGCCCCGGAAAATGGCCGGCAGGGAGATCAGCACGATGGACGAGTTGATCACCGCCATCATGATCCCGAGGGTGGTGTTGGAAAGGGCCACCCACTTGTAACCGCCGGAGGGTGCGGCCCCGGCGCGGGCGGCAGCAGACCTTACGTTCACGTAAACTAGAGTCTACTACGCCTCCTCGTCCACGGTCGCCGCGGGACGGTTGATGTAACGCCAGATCCCGTATCCCAGAGCCAGCACCACCAGCACCACCACGAGATACTCAATCGGCTTGATGACTGCGCCAATCCGGTTGAAGTGCTTGCCCAGCTCCATGCCGGCGATGGAGAGCGAGGCGTCCCAGACCAAGGCCCCGACCAAGGTCGCAGGGATGAACTTCACCAGTGGCATCCTGGCGAAGCCCGCCGGGTAGCTGGTGTAGCTGCGGAGCACCGGGACCACGCGGCCGACCGCGACCGCGACCACCCCGCGACGCTCGTAGAAGCGCTCGGCGGCTTCGAAGTGGCTCTCCTTGAGGCGGAAGCGCCGGCCGAATCCGACCACCGCCTGGCGGCCCACCCAGGCGGCTATCCCATAGGCGATCAGGGCACCGACCAGCTCCGCGATCAGAGCCACCAATATGACCAAGGGCAGGGCCAGGATGTGGGTCGCGACCAACACTCCCGCGAACGGAAGCACCACCTCGCTGGAGACCGGGAACCCGCAGCACTGGGCCAGAGTCAGCAAGAACAAGGCCAGATAGCCCGCGGTGGTGAGGAAGCTCTCCAGGGTGTGGATCAAGAAAGTCGCTCCGCTCTCATCGCCGACCATTGTCACCGATGAGGCATCTCTCAGGCGCGGCTCAGCAACAGAGCCGGCCGCTACCCTGAGCCGCGGAATGACAGGAGCAGCCACGGACCCAGATCGACCCGGAGAGCCGAGGATCGAGCTGGTCCTGCGCCAGTCGCCCATCGTCGACCTCGACCGAGTCGGGGTCGGGAGCAACCAGGTCTTCCTGGCCACACTCAGGAGCCGGCGGGGGGCGGTCCGGGCAATCTACAAGCCGGCCCGCGGTGAGCGCCCCCTGTGGGACTTCCCGGAGGGAACACTGCACCGGCGCGAGGTCGCTTCCTTCGAGGTCGACCGCGCTCTGGGCTGGGGCTTCCTGCCGGTCACGGTGCTGCGCCAGGAAGCGCCCCTGGGCTCCGGGTCGCTCCAGGAGTTCGTGGAAGGTCCATCCCAGGACCTGGACTTAGACCGGGAGCTGCTCGAACAACAGCTGCGCGGCGTGGCCGTCCTGGACGTGCTCATCAACAACGCCGACCGCAAGGCCGCCCACCTCCTAATCGATAGGGTCGGCCACCTGAAGGGGATCGACCACGGGGTCACCTTCAACACCGAGTTCAAGCTGCGGACCGTGCTGGCCGACCTGGGCGGTGAGCGGGTGCCCGAGATGTGGTTGCGGCAGGTCAGTGGCCTGCTGAGCGACCAGGGGCGGATGCGCCGGTTGCAGGCTCGGCTCCGCCGCCTTCTGGCTCCCGAGGAGGTCCAGGCATTCCTGCGCCGCGGCCGTCACCTGCTGGCAGACGGCAGCTTCCCGGCGCTACACCCCTGGTACGGCAGGCCGTTCGAGTGGTGACCGCGTCAGGTCTCCGCTGGCCGACCGAGCGGCCACCGAGACAAGGCACGGTAGCGGTTCGGCTCTCCCGGGATCGAGATGGACTCCAGAAGCTGAATCTCCTGGACCAGGAACTGCTCCAGGGGCTGGTCCAGCCCTGCCCGTAGCTGCTCCTGCAGACAGGTCCGGGCCGCGGGCGGGAGCTCCCCTCGGGCTCGGGCCAGAGTGCAGTGTGCTCGATAGGGACGCGGGTCGCGGGGCAGGCCCGCCCCCACCAGCTCCATGGCCAGATCCTCGTGGATCTCAGCCAGCTCAGCCGCCCCGCGGCAGATCCCCAACCAGATGATGTTGGGGCGGGCGCGGGGCCCGAACCAGCCAAGGCCATCCAGCGCCAGCTGGAATGGTGGGTGCCGGCCAGCGACCCTCTGGCCAACCTCCGCGATTGCGGCCAGGAGAGAGTCAGGGGCCCGTCCCAGGAACTGGACTGTGAGATGCATTCCGTCCGGACGCACAGCCCTTATGGCCGGGTGCAGCGCCTCCAGAGCCAGCAGCCGCGGGGTGAGGCGAAGCGAGGCTTCGGGCGGCACCAGGACCGCCAGGAACCGTGTCGGCATCACTCGGGAGCGGATGCCTCAGCCCGCGCCCAGGACTCGAGAACCCGCAGCTGACCAGCCATGAACTCGGCGGTCCACCCGTGCCCGGCTGAGGCGATCAGGTCGAGCCGCAGGTGAGGCCGCAGGGCGCAGTAGGAGCGCAGCAGGTCAATGTCCAGGATCCGGTCGTCGGCTGCCGCCAGAATGGCCGTGTCCCCAGGCCATCCATCCAGAAGTCGGGTGAACTGGAGCCTGGTCGCCTCGCGCAACCATTCCCTGGCCGCCCTGGGCGTGGCCCTGAGCTGGTTGGCAAAGTTGACATCGGCGGCCCGGACATCCACCTCGACCGCCCCCTCGACCACCAGACGCCGGTACAGGTCGGCAGCCACCCGCCACCGGCCGATGGCCGAGATCGCGACGAACGGCAGGGCTCCCGGCAGGGTGAGCAACTCCACCTGAAGCCGAAATGGCCGGGTGACCATCTCGGGGGACAGCAGCGGGGTGTGCAGCAGCAGACGGCGGACTCGACTGGGCTCGGCGGCGGCCAGCTCCAGCGCCACCGCAGCTCCGAGGCAGAGCCCTGCCGCCTCATAGCTCGGGAAGCCCAGATGGTCCATCAGAGCCCTGACCTCGGTGGCCAGGGCTCGGCTAAGGTGCTGTCCCGGGAGCGGGTCAGACAGCCCGAATCCAGGCAGGTCGGGGATCACCAGGGTGCGGCCTGGGGCCAGGACCGGCACCCAGGACTCGAAGTTCTCCGCCGATCCGATGAAACCATGACAGAGGACCAGGGGCGGCCCCTGCCCGGCCAGAACGTAGCGCATCCGGCCCTGTGGGCGACTGAAGAAGTGCTCTTCCCATCCCGCCTGGGCTGCCTCCCGGAGCGGAGCCACGGTGGGCATCACCGGTCAGTTGGGGCTGGCGCCGGGGCCGGCCGCTGGTCCGACTCGTTGGGCCAGCCCGGCAAGGGGCATCGGACCGGCCGGTCCTGCCGGTAGCCGAGCGCGTACTCCGCAGCCAGCTGGGTCTGAACCTCCCTGGTGCCTTCGTAGATCAAGGTGGCTCGGCTGTTGCGGAGGTAGCGGGCCGCCGGGCACTCTTCGCTGAAGCCGGTCGCCCCATGGACCTGGAGGGCGTCGTCCGCGCAGCGGTTGGCACGCTCGGCGTTCACCCACTTGGCCAGGGCGGACTCCCTGGAGCTGCGCCGCCCCGAGTCCTTCAGCTGCCCGGCCCTGAGCCAGAGCAGACGTGCGATGTCGTAGTCGCGCGCCATCCCCGCGATCATCTGCTGGACCAGCTGGAACCGTCCGATCTCCTCACCCTGGACGCGGCGCTGGCGGGCATAGCTCACGCTCATGTCGAGGCAGGCGCGGATGGTGCCGGCCGCTCCACTGGCGACGCAGTAGCGACCGCTGTCCAGGCAGCTCATCGCCACCTTGAAGCCCTCGCCCTCTTCCCCGATGCGATTGGCCTCGGGGACCAAGGCGTCGTCGAGGTAGACCACCGCGGTGTCGCTGGCTCGCAGCCCGTATTTCTCCTTGATCGGTTCGGTGCGCAATCCGGGGCCGGCCAGCTCCCGGTCCACCGCGAAGGCGGTTATGCCCCGCAGGCCCTGGGCTGGGTCCACGGTCGCGAACACCAGGATCACGTCGGCGAAGTCCCCCATGGAGATCCAGACCTTCTGTCCCCGTAGCCGGTAGGCGTCCCCCTCCCGGTGCGCTCTGGTGGTCATCGCCCGGACATCGCTGCCGGCATCGGGCTCGGTGAGCCCGAAGCAGCCCTGCCGCCTGCCCTCGGCGAGCGGGCGCAGGATCCGCTGGCGTTGTTCCTCGGTCCCCCACTGGTAGATCCCGGTGAGGCACAGCCCAGCATGCACCGAGAGCGCGGTCCGACAGGAGGCGTCGACGTACTCGAGCTCCTCGCAGGCTATTCCCAGAGCGATCCAGTCCAGGCCCGCACCGCCATAGCGCTGGGGGATGCTGACTCCGGGGATGCCCAGCTCCGCCAGCTTGGCGAAGAGCTCGGGGTCAGGTCGATGCTCGCGGTCCCGCGCCGGTATCTCCGGCGCCAGCTCCCGGCGGGCGAACTCCCTGATGGTGGCCTCGAACTGGCGCTGCTCCTCGGTCAGGTCCAGCATGGACTACTCCTTGCCGGTGTCGATCTGGGCCCGCTGCAAGCGTCCGGAGTAATCGATGTACACGGTCTTCCACTCGGTGAACTCGTCGAAGGCGGTGGGGCCGGCCTCGCGGTGGCCGTTCCCGGTCCACTTGGTGCCGCCGAACGGCAGCTGGATCTCAGCTCCTATGGTCGGCGCGTTGACGTAGACGATCCCCGACTCGAGCCGGTCGACCGCCTGGAAGGCCTTGGCTAGGTCCCTGGTGTAGAAGGACAGTGACAGCCCATAGCGGGTCCCGTTGGCGATCCGGATCGCGTCGTCGGTGTCCTGAGCCGGGAGAACCACGACGGTGGGGCCGAATATCTCCTCCTGGGCGACGCGCATCTCGGGACGCACCTCCGCAAACACCGTGGGGCGGTAGAAGTTGCCCTCCCCGAGAGCTCCCTCGGTGGCGATCGACCCGCCCACCAACAGCCGGGCCGACTCCTGCTGGCCGATCTCGGTGTAGGAGTGGATGCGCTTCAGCTGAGTCTGGTTTATCACCGGCCCGACGTCGGTCGCCGGGTCCAGGCCATCCCCCAGCCGCAGCTGGGAGACCCTGGCCACCAGGCGCTCCGTGAACGCGTCCAGCACCGGCTGCTCCACCACCAGCCTGGAGGTCGCCGTGCAGCGTTGGCCGGCGGTCCCGAAGGCTCCCCAGAGGGCGCCGTCGACCGCGAGGTCCAAGTCGGCGTCGGCGGTCACCACGATGGCGTTCTTGCCACCCAGCTCGAGCGAGACCCGCTTGCCCAGCCGGCCACAGGTGGCGGCGATCTGTTGCCCCACCTCCACCGAGCCGGTGAACGACACCGCCCGGACGGCGGGATGCTCGACCAACGGTGACCCGCACTCCTCCCCGTAGCCGGTGACCAGATTGAGGACTCCATCGGGCAGGCCCGCCTCGGCGAGGATCTCCGCCAGCCGGATCGCCACAAGCGGGGTGTCCTCGGCGGGCTTGAAGACCACCGAGTTACCGGCCAGGAGGGCGGGCATCAGCTTCCAGCAGGGAATCGCCATCGGGAAGTTCCAAGGAGTGATGCAGCCGACCACGCCGATGGGGACGCGCTCGGTGAAACAGCGCTTGTCGCGGAGCTCGCTGGGGACCACCTCCCCCACCGGATTGCGACCCTGGCCGGCCATGTACTTGGCCATGTCGATGCCCTCCTGGACATCGCCGCGAGCCTCGGTCAGGACCTTGCCCATCTCCTTGGTCATGAGCCGGGCAAGGTCCTCCTTACGCTCCTCCAGGATCCGTCCGGCGCGGGCGATGACCTCAGCGCGGCCGGGCATCGGGGTGCGCGCCCAGGCCGGCTGGGCGGCCTGAGCCGCGGCCACCGCCTCTTCGACATCGCTCTTGGAGCTGCGGGCGAAGTGCCCCAGCACCTCACTGCGGCGGGCGGGGTTGACGGAGTCGAAGACCTCTCCACCCCGAGCCGCCCGCCACTCTCCGGCGATCAGGTTGCCATAGGTCCTGGCCTGCTCGGCCCCATCCACACTCATGCGCTGGTGCCTCCCTGCAAGACCGCCTGCTCCAGAATCTGCAGGCCCTGCTCCACCTCGGAGTCGCTTAGGGTCAGCGGCGGGATCAGGCGGATCACGTTGTCGTCGATACCGCAGCCAAGGACCAGCAGACCGCTCTGCAGGCAGGCGGCGCGGATCGCATCGACCCGCTCGGCGTCGGGCAGCCCAGCGCTGTCCATGAACTCCAGCCCGACCATGGCGCCGCGGCCCCGGACGTCGGCGGGGCCCCCCACCTGCTGCTGCCAGGCGTGCGCCCGACTCACTATCTTGTCGCCGATCTCGGTGGCGCGCTGGAGGAGACCGTCCCGCTGGATCACCTCGATGGTGGCGATCGCGGCCGCGCAGGCGATCGCGTTACCCCCGAAGGTGCTGCCGTGGGTGCCGGCCGGCCACTTGTTCATCAGGTCGTGGCGGGCGACTATCGCTCCGATCGGAAGGCCACTGCCCAGCGCCTTGGCCAGGGTCACCACGTCGGGCACCACCCCTTCGTGGTCGCTGGCCAGCCAGCGACCGGTGTGCCCCACTCCGGTTTGCACCTCGTCGAAGATCAGCACGATCCCATGGCGGTCGCAGATCTGGCGCAGAGTCGCCAGGAACCCCGGGGGAGGCACGATGTAGCCGCCCTCACCCTGGATCGGTTCGACCAGGATCGCGGCCACCTCGTCGGCGGGAACTACGTGCTTGAAGAGCTTCTCCAACTCCGCGCCCATGGCGACCGGGCACGGCTCGTCAGGGCCATGGCCACAATTGCGAAAGCAGTACGGGTAGGGGGTGGTGTACACCCCTGGCAGCAGCGGCGAGTAGTGCTCTCGGTAGTGCACCTTGCTGGTGGTGACGCTCAACGCCCCGAAGGTGCGGCCGTGGAATCCCCCGGTGAAGGCGACGATCCCAGGGCGGTGGGTCGCCTGGCGGGCGAGTTTGAGCGCGCCCTCCACCACCTCCGCCCCGGAGTTGGCGAAGAAGACCTGGTCGAGCGGATCAGGGCAGATCGAGGCCACCTTCTCCGCCGCCTCCGTGAGGCGGACATGCTGGGTCACCACCGAGGTGTGCCAGTAGCCATCGACCTGCTGGTGGATGGCTCGGGTGACGTCGGGATGCCGGTAGCCGAGGGCGGTGACCGCGATACCGCACCCGAAATCCAGGTAGCGGCGGCCCTCGACGTCGATCAGAAAGGATCCCTCGCCGTCTTGGATAACAAGGTCGGTGTAGCGCGAATAGGCACCGGACACGGCGCGGCGGTCGCGGACCCGCCAGGACTCGGCGACTGTGTCGGTCGCGACGCCCGAGTCGGGGGAACTGGACGCGGTGTTAGCCATGGGAAACCTCCTCGGCCGAGGGCCGAACGTTGCTGACGCTGTCATGGTGGAACCGGACCGCAGCCCCACCCCACTCGAGGACCGCTACTGGGAAGCGGCAGTCCGAGGAGGGGGGAGTCCGTTGGCGTCCCACCAGGCGCCCAAAGTCACTGCCTCCATCCGCATGACGGTACAGCTTTTGCGGTCCCCGCGGTGGGCGCCAAGAGCGGCGACCACGCCCCGGCCGGGGCTGACGGATGGCGGAAGCGCGTCGTGCCCAGTCGGCCAGGGGCGCACGCTCGGACCATCGCCGGGGTCAGGCGGGCGCCGATATCGCCAGGATGGTCGCCGCCAGGACCACGAAGGCGGCAAAGGAGGGCAGGTCTGCACGGTTGCGCAGCCCGGCAATCCCGGTCAGACCGTACCAGCCGACCAGCAGGGCGACCGGCAGCAGGGGACCGGGAACCTGGACCCTGACCACCACGGCGGCCGCCGCCGCAATGATCACCGCCAGCGCGACAGCCCGCCCCCAAGCCGCGGTCGTGGCCGTACCGGCGAGGCGGATCATCCTCCAGGAAGGCACCAGGCAGCCCACCGCGATCGTCGCCGCCTGGACTGGTCCGGGCAGCCCGGGGCTCAGGCCCACCACCAAGTAGGGAACCGGGACGGTGACGAGCAGACAGGCCAGGGCCGTCGGCCCCCAACGCGGCAGCTCTCCACGCTCCGAACCGGCGTCCAGCCAGGGCGCGACCGACAACATGAGCAGCAGCCAGAGCGGCGTGATGACGGTCCAGGGCGTTCCCGGTCCGGTGGCGAGGATGATCGCCGCCCCCAGCACCGAGGCTACCGCCAGAATCGCGGGGTCCATATCGGCCAGCCATCGTCTCGGGGCGGCAACAGGACCGGCCAGGCGCGGAATGGCGGCCCGCAGAGACAGGAGGTAGCAGGCCGAAATCCCCAGATCCAGTCCGATCTCGACCGGCCCGGGAACCACGCCGGTGCCGGTCAGCCCCACGACAGCGGCCGAGACCACCGCGAAGGGCACCACCCTGGGGGGGCTGAGATGCCTGCCGGAGATCTCACCGAGGGAGGCCACCCTCAGTACCTCCGCCGCCTCCAGGCGCAGGGCCGCCGCCCCTGCGGGCCGCCGCGTCATCTCCACGAACCCACGGGCGCGGCGCGGCGCCAGCGCGCCAGGGACATCACGCTGGCGCCACCTCCGACGGCGGGTGCGGCGCCGCCCTGCCATAGCGGTCGGCGATGCGCACCACGTCATCCAGCTCCGGCGTGGACACCTCGCAGATCTCCACCGTGGTCCGGGCCCGCATCCGATGGATGAGGTGGGGGGTGATGCGCTGACACCCACCCGGACCAAGCAGATGAGTGTGCATCTGGCTCACGCCGCTCCCCAGCTCCAACTCCAGCTCCCCGGCGAGAACCATGATCGACTCGTCCTTGCGGTCGTGGTACTGGAGGCTCAGCTCCTCCCCCTGGTTGATGTGCAGGATCTTGCCGGCGTACCGGTCCGTGACCGCGAACCAGATCTCGAAACCCCAGGGCTTCTCGACTCGGCGGACGGGCCCGTGGGCGCAGCCCTCCTCACCCATGCTGCTCGGAGTCTCCGATCACCCCCAGCTCAGCCTCGAAGTCGTCCAGCAGCTGCTTGACCCGGGCCGGGTCGGTGGACTCGCAGTAGACCCGCATCAGAGGCTCGGTGCCGGACATACGGACCAGCACCCACGAATCCTCACCCATCCAGTACTTGTAGCCGTCATCCGACCGCGTTGAGGTGATCGTCTCTGCCCCCACGCGCTCCAACGGCTGGGTCTCCATGCGATGCAACAGTCGCTCCCGGGCACTCGGGTAGGCATCCCTCTGGAAGCGGTGGTCCCGGCGGGCGTAGGCGTGCGGCCCCACCAGCTCGGCCACCTGGCGCCGGATCTCCGACAGGGGCCGGCCGGTCTGGACGATCATCTCCGCGAAGATCAGACCGCTCAGAATGCCGTCGCGCTCGGGGATGTGCCCCCGGAAACCGAACCCGCCAGACTCCTCGGCGCCGAAGATGGCGTCCAGCTCCCGCATCCTGGGCCCCAGGTACTTGAATCCGACCGGCAGCTCCTCCACCGCGCACGAGTAGCGCTGGCCCAAGATGTCCAGGCGCCTGGTCATCGTTATCGACCGCACCACGGGGCCCCTCCAGCCGCGGTTCTCGCACAGGTGCCACAGCAGCAGGGTGGCCACCTCCAGCTGGTCTATGAAGCTGCCCTCGTCGTCGAAAATCCCCACCCGGTCCGCGTCGCCGTCGTTGGCGATACAGAGGTCGAAGCCCCCCTGCTCCAGCAGCTGCGCGGCCTGGCCCAGGTTGCCTGGTATCGGCTCCGGGTGCATGCCCCCGAACCCGGGGTTGCGCTCGCAGTGCAGTTGGTCGACTCTGGTCGTGCCCCCCTCCAGGAGCTCCTTGATGTAGCCCGCCCCGGAGCCGTACATGGCGTCGTGAAGAATGTGCAAGCCCGCCGCCCGGATCGCACCGAGGTCGACCAGCCGACCGATCTGCTCGGCGTAGGCCGGGCGCGGGTCGATCTTCTCGACCAGGCCCAGGGCCAACGCCTCCTCCATGGACATCGTCCTGACCAGATCGTCGGCGATGACCCGATGCACCTCCTCCTCCAAGCGAGCCACGATGTCGGGGGACGCGGATCCCCCATAGTCCGGCTTGTACTTGAGGCCGTTGAACTCGGGGGGATTGTGACTGGCGGTGACCACCACCCCACCCAGAGCTCGGGCGGCGACCACCATCCAGGCGGCCGCCTGCGTGGGGGCGGGACGGTCCAGGAGGAGCACCGGCCGGCCGTTGGCTGCCAGCACCCGGGCCACCTCCTCGGCGAAGAGCTCCCCGCAGTAGCGGGTGTCGTGGCCGACCACGACCTTCTCGGACTTGGGCTGAGTCTCCAGGTACTGGGCCACCGCCTGGCTGACCACCCGCACGTTGGCGTACGTGAAGTCGTCGGCCACCACACCCCGCCAGCCATCGGTACCGAAACTTATCTCGGGTGTCGCCACTGCCCACCTCCTTGACCTGAACTGGCCGCCCCAATTGTAGGGGCCACCAGGGGCCGGAAATCGTCCCGCCGTCGGCGGTCAGGTGAGCTCAGAGGAGGTCGTCGCGGCCCTCTGCGCGCAGCCGGGCCACGACCAACGAGACATCCTGCACCCGGTTCAGAGGACAAACCAGCAGGGCATCCTTGGTGTCCACCACGGCCAGATCCGCCGCCCCCAGGAGTACCACCAACCTGCCGCCCGACGAATCCACAAAGCAGTCCCGGCTGTCCTCAAGCAGCGATGGTCCGGAGGCGACGTTGCCCGCCGGGTCGGCATGGCCCGCCTCGCTGGCCGCCCGGTGCAGATCGTGGAAGGAGCCCAGATCGGACCAGCGCAGGTCGCTGGGGAGCACGCCCAGTTTGCGGGTTCGCTCCAGCACCAGCCGCTCGATCACGCCGTGGCCCAGCGCGGACCAGGCCGACTCGAAGTCGGCGGCGGACGCGACCGCCGATCGCACCGCCACCTCCACCTGTGGTGCGAACTGGGCCAGTTCCTCCAGCAGCAACCGGGCCGGCCAGGCGAAGAGGCCGGTGTTCCACAGGAAGGTGCCCGCGTCCACCATCTCCCTGGCCCGGTTCTGGTCGGGCTTTTCCACGAACCCCAGAGCCGATCGCAAAGGCAGGACCGCCCCGGGCAGTGCCGGTGGACGGGGCAGTTCCTCCCCCATCCCGATGTAACCAAAACCGGGCGATGGCCAGCTCGGGCGCAGCCCGACAGCCACCAGCCGGTCCGCCTGCTGGGCCCACCAGGCGGCGGAGAGCAGCACCAGCCTCACCTGGGGGTCGGGAATGTGGTGATCGGCATGCAGCGACACCATCACCGCTCCGGGACGCAGCCGCTCTGCCACCAGGGCCGCCCAGGCCAAGGCGGGGCCAGTGCCCCTGGGCTCCGGCTCCAGAAGGATGTGGCCCGAGTCCAGCTCGGGCAGCTCTTGGGCGACCTCCTGCCCCTGCTCAGCCGAGGACACCACCAGCACCTCGCCTCCCAGATCCGAGGCGCGCTCGAAGGCGTGCCTCAGCAGAGAGCGTCCGTCGGGCGCCAGCGGCAGGAGGTGTTTGGGCCGCCCGGCCCGCGATCGCGGCCAGAGCCGGGTCCCGGCTCCACCTGCCAGCACCACGCAGACCAACCCCTGGGGGACCCCGGGGTCGGCTGGAGGACGGATGGTCACCCGCCGGCAGCCCCCGCCGCCGGCTCCACGCCCGCCTCCCGGCTCAGCTCCTCCCGGTAGGGGGTGCGCTCCCAGGGCAGGTCAAGGTCACTGCGCCCGAAGTGCCCGTAGCTGGCTACCTGGCGGTAGATGGGCCGGCGGAGTTGCAGCTCCTTGATGATGCCCGAAGGAGACAGGTCAAAATACTCGTCGACCAGGGCGGCGATCTGGTCGCGCGGAGCCGCCTCGGTCCCGAACGTCTCCACTCCCACCCACACCGGACGGCTGACCCCGATCGCGTAAGCGAGCTGCACCTCGCAGCGCCGAGCGAGCCCGGCTGCGACCAGGTGCTTGGCTACGTAGCGCGCCCCGTAGGCGCCCGAGCGGTCCACCTTGGTGGGATCCTTGCCGGAGAACGCGCCCCCACCGTGCCGTCCCACCCCGCCGTAGGTGTCCACGATGATCTTCCGACCGGTCAGGCCGGCATCGCCCTGGGGGCCGCCTATGACGAAACGCCCGGTCGGATTGACCAGGATCCGGGTCTGCTGATCCACCATCCCCTCGGGCAGCGCGGGGGCGATGACATGCTCTCGGACTCCAGCTTCGACCTCCTCCGGGGTCGCCTCCTCGGCGTGCTGGGCGCTGATCAGGACGGTGTCGATCCGCTTCGGCCGACCCTCCTGGTCGTACTCCACGGTCACCTGGGACTTGCCATCTGGACGGGCCCACTTGAGCAGGCCACTCTTGCGGGCCAGGGCCAGCTGGCGCGTCAGCTGGTGAGCGTACTGGATGGGCGCCGGCATCAGCTCGGGGGTCTCGTCGCAGGCGAAGCCGAACATCATGCCCTGGTCTCCCGCCCCTCCCAGGTCCACCCCTCTGGCGATGTCCGGGGACTGCTCGTCGACGCAGACCATCACCCCGCAGGTCTCCCAGTCGAAACCGAACTTGGCCCGCACGTACCCGATCTGCCTGACCGTCTCCCGCACCACCTTGGCCATGTCCACGTAGCAGTCGGTGGAGATCTCCCCGAGCAGGATCGCGGCCCCGGTGGTGAGCGCGGTCTCACAGGCCACCCGCGCCAGCGGGTCCTTGGCGAGGATGGCGTCCAGGATCGCGTCCGAGATCTGGTCCGCCATCTTGTCGGGATGCCCCTCGGTGACCGATTCCGAGGTGAAGAGCTGCTTTGCGCGACGCTGGGTCATGGCCTGGTACCTCCTAGCTCCACCGGAAGCCACCCGCTTTCCATCGCGGGCCTTCTCCTGTCCAGAGTTGTGCTCATGATATTTGACCGCGGTCTCGATTCCGCTGGGAACCCAGGGAGGGAACGCCGGGGCAGCCACAACTGCGGCCATCCGGCGCCCCAAATCCCCTGCCGCCGACACGTCCCGTCCCACCTCCCTACCATGGTCTAGTACAGATGCAGTACTCCCAGTACCTGGCTGAGCTGGACGGCAGCGTGGAGCGGATGGTCGCCACCCTGGGTGACGAGCAAGGGGTGGCGATCCCCTCGTGTCCGGGCTGGGCCGCCGCCGACCTGCTGGCGCACATGGCCAACGTTCTGGCCCAAAAATTGCCGCTCTTCCGCATGCGCCTGGAGACAGCGCCCGCGCCGGCGAGCTGGCCTCGAGCGGCGGCGGGGGATCCCGACCTTGGAGCGACAGTACTGCGAACCGCCAAACAGGTGGGCGCTGAACTCGCCGCCATGGGACCGGATGTGGCCCTGTGGTCCTGGTACGAACGAGATCGCAGCTCCAGCTTCTGGGCGCGCCGCCTCGCCCACGAGGCGGCCATCCACCGGGTGGACGCCGAGCTGGCGGCCGGGCTGGTACCCGACTGCCGCCGCGAGCTGGCGGCGGACGGGGTCGGCGAGCTTCTGGAGGTCTTCCTTGCCCGTCCCGGGCGACCACTGGGCGACGGCGGACCACCGGCTGTCGTCGACCTGGACGGCACCGATCTCCCCTGCCAGTGGTCGGTGGCAATCGGGGACACGGAGGTGCTCGTCCACCCTGGCCGCGACGGCTCCCCGAGTGCCGTCCTCAGCGGGCCGGTGTCGGCCCTGTACCTATGGGGTTGGGGAAGACGGGGGCTGGAGGAGATAGCGGTCGCTGGCGATCAGTCACTGCCCGGTCGGCTCCGCGCCCTGGCCGCCCGAGCCACATAGATCAGACCAGTCCCCAGAGACGAGCTGGAGTCGGCTGCCGCTCAGACCCCGACCGGGTGCCAGACGGTCTTGAGCTCCATCATCCGCAGGGCCAAGCGGGGGTTGAGCGGCGGCGGCACCGGCTCCGGGGGCAACACCCGCTTCACCGAGTCGGCCGCGGCCTCGCTCAGATCCCGCCACTGCTCCTGATCGCAGCCGCAGCAGTCGACCAGGTCGATGTCGCGGTGGGATCCGGCCCAGCCCAGGATCTCCCCCGGCAGCCCGCTCAACAGGTTGATCGTCCCCGGCGGCAGATCACCCGTCTGCAGCGCCTCGCCCAGCAGCAGGCCGGGCAGGGGCCGGGCCGGCGAGACCAGGGCGACAGCGGCGTTGCCCGCGCAGACCGCGGCGGCCAGATGGGTAACCAGCGGCAGCAGCGCCTGGCGGTCGCCAGCCACCAGGAACACCACCCCCACCGGCTCCGGCACAGTGAAGTTGAAGAACGGCCCGGCGACAGAGTTGACGCTGCCCCCCATCTGCCCCAGCTTGTCGGCGGCTCCCGCGAAGAAGACCAGAGCGTCCAGACAGGCGTCCAGCTCACGAGCGGCAGAGCGGCCACCGCCCAGTGCCTGAGCCATTGACGAGCGCGAAGCCTCCAGCATCTCGGCTATGCGGTAGATCACCTGGCCCCGGTTGTAGGCGGTGAGCGCCGCCCAGCCGGGTTGGGCCTGACGCGCCGCCCTGACCGCGTCGCGCAGGTCCTTGCGCGATCCCCGCGGCACATTGACCGAGGCGGCGGGCTGGAAGACCCGCCCCGACTCGGAGCGCACGAAGGCTCCGCCCAGGTAGAGCTTGGGGGTCTTGACAACTGGCAGGGCGGTCATGCGAACTCCAGGTACTCGGCCAAGCCCTGGACCCCTCCTTCCCTTCCGAAACCGGATTCCCGGAAACCTCCGAAGGGTGAGGCCGGGTCGAACTGGTTATAGGTGTTGGCCCACACCACCCCGGCGCGCATCCGCTGCGACATCCAGAGGATCCTTGATCCCTTGGTGGTCCACACCCCGGCCGAGAGGCCGTACCTGGTGTTGTTGGCGCGAGCCACCGCCTCCGCCGCGGTCCTGAAGGTCATGACCGCCAGCACCGGCCCGAAGATCTCCTCCCGAGCTATCCGGTGAGCTGGGGCGACCCCCGTGAAGACGGAGGGCGGGAACCAGAAACCCCGTTTGGGCAGCTCACAATCGGGCTGGTACAGGTGGGCGCCCTCCTCCACTCCCGCCCGCACCAGGGCCTCGATGCGCTCCAGCTGGGCGCGGGAGTTGATGGCACCGATGTCGGTGTTCTTGTCCAGGGGATCGCCCACCCGCAGGCGGCTCAGCCGCAGCCGCAGCCGGCGCAGAAAGGGTTCGGCGATCGACTCCTGCAGCAGCAGCCGGCTGCCGGCGCAGCACACGTGGCCCTGGTTGAAGAAGATCCCGTTCACCACTCCTTCCACAGCCTGGTCGAGGGGCGCGTCCTCGAAGACGACATGGGCGGCCTTGCCGCCCAGCTCCAGGGACAGGTGCTTGCCGCTGCCCGCCAGTGCGGCCTGGATCTCCTTGCCCACCGCGGTCGACCCGGTGAACGCCACCTTGCCGATCCCCGGGTGACGGACCAAGGCGCTGCCCGCCGTAGGCCCCCCGGTGACGATATTGACGACTCCGGCGGGCAGCTCGGCCTGGCGGCACAGCTCTGCGAACAGGAGAGCGGTAAGGGGCGTCGTCTCAGCGGGTTTGAGGACCACCGTATTCCCCGTGGCCAACGCCGGAGCCACCTTCCAGGCCAGCATGAGCAGGGGAAAGTTCCAGGGGATGACCTGGCCCACGACCCCGAGCGGCCGCCCGCGGCCGGTGGCGAAGGCGAACTCCAGCTTGTCCGCCCAACCGGCGTGATAGAAGAGGTGCTGGGCCGCGGTCGGGATGTCGAAGTCCCGGGACTCTCGGATCGGCTTGCCGCCATCCAAGCTCTCAACCACGGCCAACTCCCGGGAGCGCTCCTGCACCAGCCGGGCCAGCCGGAACAGGTAGCGGGCCCGGTGTGACCCCGGCAGCCGGGACCAGGCCGGGAAGGCTGCCGACGCCGCCGCGACGGCGCGGTCGATGTCGTCCGGCCCGGCCTCCGCGACCGCGGCCAGGGGCTCCTCGGTCGCCGGATTGACGGTGGGCAGGTGGGCTCCCGAGAGGGGCTCCACGAAGCGGCCACCGATGAACAGGCCGTAGCTGGGCTCAAGGCGCACGTGCTCAGTGGACTCCGGGGCGGCGGCGTAGTCGAACAGGCCTGCGGAGAACTCCAGCACTGAACTGGTCGCGGCCTCGCGTGAGCCGGCCTCTGCGAGGGTGAGCGCCGCCTCAAGCCTCGGTGAAATCTTCAGGGGACTGGTAGCCACCTCTACGCTCCTTGAAAATCTGCATGAGGATGTCGTTGAGCAGGGACGACGCACCGAGCCGGAACCGCTCCGGAGTGAGCCAGCCGTCACCGAGGATCTCGTTCACCGCCACCAGGTACGCGACCGCCTGCTTGGCCGTCCTGATACCGCCGGCGGGCTTGAAGCCGATCTCCCGACCCGTCGCCCACCCGAAGTCGCGAATGGCCTCCAGCATCACCACGGCGACCGGGAGGGTCGCCGCCGGCTGGATCTTGCCTGTCGAGGTCTTGATGAAGTCCGCGCCCGCCTCCATGGCCAGCCAGCTGGCCCGACGCACCTGGTCCAGGCCGCCCAGCTCCCCGGTCTCCAGAATCACCTTGAGGTGGCGGCGGCCGACGGCATCCTTGACGGCGGCTATCTCCCGTTGGACCTCCTGGTAGCGCCCCTCCAGGAAGGCCTGGCGGTCCATCACCATGTCGATCTCGTGGGCGAAGCGGGCCGCTTCGCCAGCCTCCGCAATCTTCACCTCGAGCGGGACCTGGCCGCTGGGAAACCCGGTGGCGACCGCAGCCACCCGGACGGAGCTCCCCTTGAGGAACCGGCCCGCGGCCTCAGCCTGGGCGGGGTACACGCAGACTGCGGCCACGGCAGGGATTGAGGGATCGTCGGGAGCGGGACGCCGAGCCTTGGCGCAGAGGATCTCCACCCTCCCTGTGGTGTCGGATCCCTCCAGGGTCGTGAGGTCCGTGCAGGAGATGGCCAGGTTGAGCGCGAAGAGCTTGGAGCCACGCTTGATGGACCGGCTGGCGAAGAGCCGGGCGCGGGCCTCTACCGCCACCACATCGATCGACGCCACGGGATCGGTACCGGCGAATGCTCGCGCTGCCGTCAGCGAGTTCGACATCAGCGTCCAATTATGGGCCTGTGGCCGCCGGGGACGGCTCGGAGAGAGCTCCCGAAGTGGTCACACCAGCCGGTTGGCCGCCCCGGTAATGCGGTCCGCGCGTTGTGGGTCGGGGCCTTCGATGATCGGCTGCGCCAAGCGGCGACGCCGAGATCACGCCCGCTCGCAGCCGAGAGCGGCACGCACCCCGGCGGGCGGGCCGGCGATGGCGGCGGGTAGGGCCAGTCCGATGGCGGACCCAGCGACCATCCGGAGTGGCCGGTTGGATTGAGGGTACCCGAGCTGGCATCGGTCGGCGCTCGAATCGGGCGCCAAAACGGCCAGCTATGCCCGTGGCCCGGGCGGGCCAGACTTGGCGGTCGCTCAGGGCGTGAGTGCTGGCGGCCGGGTCTTGGCCATCGATTCCAGCCACTCCATCAGTGGCGCACGCAAGGTCTCGAAGTCCGGTCCTTCGAATGTCGCCAAGCCGCGAGGGCCGACTTTGAAGGGGTCCAGATACCCAGCGGCACAGCCGCCCTCGAGCGCAGGCGCGATGTCATTGGCAAAATGGTCCCCCACGCTGAGCACGGCCCAGGCCGGAATGCCATACAGCTTGGCCCAGGCCCCAAGCCAGGAGCGGAACCGCCCCGGCTTCTCCGCCATGCAGCAGACCTCGTCGAAGTAGGTCCCCAGCCCCAGCCGCTCCAACAACGGAAACACGTAGGGGCCTGGGGTATTGGTGGCGACGACCAGCCTGCCCACGGTCCGAGCTCGCTCCAAGAAGGTGGTCATCCCTTTGGGGATTTCCAGCTCGCAACCAGCCCCCAGCATGAAGGCACGGGCTTGGAGAAACTCCTCGCGGAAGACCGCCGCACCGCCGGTGGTCCCCCCAGCCAGAACCGTCGCCGCCTCCCACCCGTCTGCGGCGGCGGCCGGCTGCTCGCCGGCCAGGAACCGCTCCAGCGCCAATAGATATCGCTCGCGCTCATCCGGTGGGAGCGAACGCGAGACCAGCTCGGCATAGTAGCGGTAGGGCGCCGACCCGCGGTAGAGCGTCCCGTCGAGGTCCATCACCACCAGTGCGCGCACCTGGGCCACCTAGGCGACTGGCCCCAAGTGTCGTCGGGCGCCCACCGCCGCCCCGCGCCTGGATCGCCGGGCGACCGGCTTCGGGGGCCCACACCACCCGCCTCCGAGCACCGCAGCCCCACAACCGCTGCCGAATCCCCAAGCCATATCGCTCCTTCCGACCATGCCCACATCGCCGGTGAACTCACCGACAGTCTGCTCCGGCGGCCCAGGAGCGGCGGCGCCCTGCGCCGCCGCTCCCCCAAGACTCTTCCACGCCACTACCGCCGGTCGTCCGTCCTGGTCGCCGCCCGGCTCACGAGGAAGACTTGGCCAAGCTCTTCGCGTCCCCATAGAGAGCCGACATCTCGGCTGTGGGCGAACTCTTACCAATCAGCACGGCCTGGATTCCCGGGATCAGATCCTGGATGTCAAATTGGTCATACCAAGCGTACTGCGGCTCCGGCGTAGCGTCCGCCAGCGACTTCAACGCGGTCTCCTGAGCCGGATGAGTGGCCAAGAAGCTCTTCCCGGCCGCCGCCGCATCGGCGCGAACCGGAAGGTAGCCGTTGCTGTGCTCCATCCAATACAACTGCCCCTGCTTCGAAGTCAGATACTGGATGAACTTGAAGCCCGCCGCCTGCTGCGCCGGACTGGCCTGGCTGAACATCCCCAGGTAGCCACCGAAGACCGAGGTGGAGGTGATCTTGCCGCTGGGCATCGGGGCAATCCCGATCTTGAACTTGCCCGCGACCGCGGGCACCAGATAGGGGTAGAAGGCGCTGGTGCCAACCAGGATTGAGCTGGTGCCATTGGCGAAATCGGTCTGGGACGCGTATCCCTGGGTCAGCACGGCCTGCCCCTTGTTGACCAGCTGCTGCCAGAAGCTCATGGCGGCCACCCCCGCACCTCCGGGAGCGAACGCGCTCCGGTTGGGCTGCCCACTCGCGGTGGCAAATTGTCCCCCCGCTTCGTTGAAGAACGCCCGCCACGGATACGAATGGACCAGGGTGATTGCGAAGGCGTGGTGAGAACCCGTCGACAACTTGGCAGCGTCCGCAGCGAACGCCGACCAAGTGGCCGGGGGCGACGTGATGCCAGCAGCCTGGAACGCGCTCTGGTTGTAGAACATCTCGCAGTCGCTCACGTTGAACGGAAGCAGATACTGCTTGTTGCCGGGCCACCGGCCCGCCGCGAGGAGCCTGCCGTAGAACTCCCCAAGCCCGAAGTTGCTGGCCTTGCTGATGTCGGGGGTCAAATTGACCAGACTCTTGGTGCTGATGAACTCGGGGCCCCAGTACGGATTCAGCTGGGAAATCGTCGGCAGGTCATGGCCCACGACCGCGGTAAGAAGCTTCGGCTGCAAGGCGGCATCGTTCGGCACCACCACGCTGTCCACCGTGATCTGAGGGTTCTGGGTCTCAAAGGCCGCAATCACCCCGTTGAGGGCCACCTGATACGGGCCAGTCATCTCGTTCCAAAACGTGATGGTCACCTTCTGCCCCGCGGTGGTCTTGGGCTTCGGGGCTGCCCCGCTGCCGCCGCACGCCGCCAGCATCGCCCCCATCGCGGCGACCAGCGCGAGCTTTCCCGCCAGCTTCCTCAGGTGCCCGTCGTTCATGTCCTGGTCCTCCCAATCCGATAGCGCTGATAGCCAGCCGAAACGGACCGTCCCATACCTAGCCCTTGAGTCCGGTCCGACTGATCGACTCAGTGATCTGCCGATGCATGAAGAAGTAAAGCACCACAATCGGGAAGGCGGTGATGGCCGCCGACGCAGCCAGAACCGTGAAGTCGGTGCCGTTGGCGGTGCTGAGGAGATCAGCCAGCCCCACCTGCACCGGCTGCACGCTGGGCGTGCTGGTGACGATCAGCGGCCACAGAAAGGCGTTCCAGCTCAGGATGAAGGTGTAGATCGCCACCGTGGCCATCGCGGGCCTGAGATTCGGCACCAGTATCCGCCACAGGAAACCGAGGTCGCCAACCCCATCCATGACGGCCGCTTCCTTGAGCTCGCCAGGAAAGGCCTTGATGAACTGCCGGAAGAGGAAGACGGCGAAGCCGCCACCCAAGAACGGCACTATCTGAGCGGTGTAGGTGTTGAGCCAGCCCAGATCCCGCACGATCACATAATCTGGAATCATGACCGCGTAAAACGGCACCATCAACGTGGCGATGATGGCGGTGAAGAGCAGTGATGAGACTCTCGGTCCCACCAGGTGGACAAGGGCATAGGCGGCCAGCAGGGCAACTATCACGGTGCCGATGGCCGTGGTGGCGCTGATCAACACCGAGTTGAGCAGGAAGCCGGTCCAGGGCGCCAGCCCCCAGGCGGTCACGTAGTTGGAGACAACTCCCTGGGGCACCAGGGCGCCAGGGAAGGAGTAGGCGCGGCTGGCGGTCTCCAGGGAGGTCGCCACGATCCACCAGATGGGAAAAAGTGCGACCACCGCGAACGCCACCAGGATCCCATACGTGCCCAGGCGGGACGGCTTCGCCCAACGCTGCCACGCGTTCACGACTGGTAATACGTGGTGCGCCGCGCCAGTCTCATCTGCGCCAGCACCAGGACGGCAACGATGACAAAGAACAGCACCGCAGTGGCGGAGGCCTGACCGAAGTGGAAGTACTGGAAGCCGGTCTCGTAGATGAGGTAGGTGAGGGTCGTCGTCGCCTGTACCGGCCCGCCCCGGGTCAGGGCGTAGATCTGGGTGAAGCTCTGAAAGGCATTCACCGTGGAAATGACCAGTACAAAGATCGTGGTCGGTGACAGCAGCGGCCAGATCACGTCCCGGAAGCGGTGCCACGCGCCGGCGCCATCAATGGCAGACGCCTCCAGGATCGTGCCCGGGATGTCCGTGAGCCCTGCCAGGAAGAGCAGGGTCATAAAGCCGAAGCTGTACCAGATCGTGTATACGATCACGCTCAGCAGCGCCAACTGCGGGTAGTTCACCCAAGCGATGTTTCCCGGCAGGCCCACAAGTGCCATGAGACGGTCGATCACTCCCACCGTGGGCTGGAACATCCAAAGCCAGACGGTCGCAGTCGCCACGATTGGAGTCACGTAGGGCAGGAAGAAGAGCATCCGGAACAGCCCGGCTGCGCGCAGACCCCGATACAGCAGGAGCGCGCTGACCAGCGCCAGCCCGCTGCCCACCAGCACCACCGCCGCCGAAAAGATCGCGGTGGTCCCCAGGGACTGCCAAAATTGACCGGTGTCGAGGACCTCTCGGTACTCGGCCAGGCCCGCGAAGGTCGGACTGGTGCCGTAGTTCCAGTGGAAGAAGCTGAAGCCTAGGACCAGCACCAGAGGTAAGATCCAGAAGACTAAGAGAATCGTCATCGCCGGGCTGAGATAAAGCAGGCCGGCAACTGCCTGGGGCAGCCCAATTCGGACTCCGGCGAACCCAGGGCGGGTCATTTGGCCGTCCGCCCGCTGCTCAAGCGAGTTCCGCCCCGTACACGCACGTGGATTCGCCTGCCCCGGTATGCCGAACTGGGATCCCTTGGTCCGGGCACCGGCTGGCGCCGCCTTCGGAAAGGGGGCGAGTTCGAACGAGCCGGGGCTCTCGCACAGCAGCCAGAGGCGCGCCTCGCCTCCCGGTCGGAGTTCGGACAAGCCGGAGTGACTCGAGACCCCAGCCTTACCAGCCGACGTTCGGTCCAGTTCAGCTTCGGCCAGGTTCGCACCGCGGTCAGGTCGTCATCAACACCCGTACACCGGGAGCGCCCCAGCACAACCAGCCTCTTGGCCCTCAAGGGAGCCGATAGCGCTACCCGCCAGCCCCCCCCGGTCAAAGTTGCCCGGGGTCCGGCAGCCGCAACAAGATGCCTCTGGCCATGCGGGCTGCAAACCACGGCACCTCCATCCCGAGCCTCTCGTGACTCGGAAGGCGGCCGCTGGGACACGCTCACGTGTGCACCGAGAGTGTGGGGGATTGTCGGACGAACAATCGCCTCCGTGCGCGGCCCCGGACCCATGGCTACTGGCACCACTCCAGGGGTGGCGATTCAACCGAGAAGATCCTTGCCACGGCGCATCCAGGCGACGCTCGAGGCGACCTGCCCACAACTACCGCAACTTCATGGATCGTGGCGCCACTCACCCGCCGGCCCGAAGGCCACCTCGGTTCACCCACTGCAATCGATGGCCGGAGTCTAGTTCCGGGTCCGGACTCATGTCAAGACCAGCGGCCCTGAATCCGACGATCGCCGCCTACGTCCCGAACCAAGGAGCCGCCAGCAACAGTGAGCGATTGCCGTCCCGGAGGTATGCACCCGGCACTGGGGATGAGACGAGCAGATCCGCCTGACCCCGCCACTGTTGCAGGCACTCGCTCGCCAGCTGACTGGGCCACCTCTGGGCACCCGGCGCGGGCTCCCACCGCCTGGTGCGATGCCGACCAGATTGGACGGGCTCGCTCATAATCTCGGGTTGCAGGCTCGAAATGGATCGGCGTTGATCGAGATCGGACGCGTCGGTGCCACCGACTCGGGCAAGCCCAGGAGACAGCGTTGGCGACCATCACCCTCGACGGGATATCCAAGGTCTACCCGAACGGAACCAGGGCCCTGACGGATGTCAGCATCCAGGTGGCCGATGGGGAGTTCATGGTTTTCGTCGGCCCCTCGGGGTGTGGGAAGACGACTGCCTTGCGGGTGGTGGCAGGGCTGGAGGCGGCCACTGCCGGGAGCGTGTACATCGGGGATCGACGGATGAACTCGGTACCTGCCAAGGACCGCGACATCGCCATGGTGTTTCAGAACTACGCTCTGTATCCGCACATGACGGTGGCCGAGAATATTGGCTTCGCCCTCAGGATGCGGAGGATGTCCAAGCCGGAGATCAGGCGGAGGGTCGACAACGCCGCCGAGATCCTGGGGCTCTCCGGGTTCCTGAACTCGCGACCAGGACAGCTTTCCGGAGGGCAACGCCAGCGCGTCGCCATGGGCCGGGCCTTGGTGCGCGAGCCATCGGCATTCCTGATGGACGAGCCGCTCTCCAACCTGGACGCCAAGTTGCGAGTACAGATGCGGGCCGAGGTGTCGCGAATCCAGCGCCACATGGGAGTCGCCACCATCTATGTAACCCACGATCAGACCGAGGCGATGACGATGGGCGATCGAGTCGGAGTTCTCAGCGGCGGGATCTTGGAGCAGTGCGCCCCGCCCCAAGAGCTGTACGACCGGCCCAAGAATCTCTTTGTGGCTGGATTCATCGGCTCACCAGCCATGAACCTGTACGAGTGTCGCCTCCGGCAGTCTGGCGATGGGCTGGAAGTACAAATCGGCGATCAACGGCTGGCTCTGAGCGCGGAGGACCTGGCCGCGCGGCCGGGACTGGAGCCGTACAGGGGCCGCACGCTCGTCGTCGGAATCCGACCTGAGGACCTCTCCAGTCCCGCCACCTCTCAGTCTCTCCATGGCTCGCTCACCGTGAAGGTCGCCTTGATCGAGGCGCTCGGCAGTGAGCTGGTGGTCCACTTCGCCATCAATGGGCGCCAGATCCAGTCCGATACCTCAGCGGGCGCCGATGGCGATGCGAGCGGATCCCAAGTGACGCTTGGAGTGGTGAGCGCCCTGAGTGCGGCCGGGGTCGCCCGGTTTGGACCACGGACGCCCCTGGCCGTGGGTGATCAGGTAGCCATAGCCGTCGACCCCAAGCAGCTCCACTTTTACGACCTCGACACCAGTCAAGCGATCTGGTGAGATGGCGCCGCGTCAGGTCGCGGTGGACCGCCGCCGCCGTGTGCCCACGCCCGGAGGGTTCGCACTTGGGCGCAGACCAGGCGCGGGTCGCCGAGCGCCAGGCCGTGTCCGGGCACGCCCGCCGAGCGGCCAGGAATGCGGCTGCACCAGCGTGCTCCAGAACCAGATGACTGGCCGCCGCCGACACTGTGGTCCCGGCGTGCCTACCCATGGGCGAGCAGCTCTGGCGAGCACGCCGCCACCTGCCCGCTCCACGGCGTCGCTCCCGCCTGATCTCCAGCTGGCCCACCCGGGGCCGACGCCGCTCCAGTTGCGCCGGCACGGTCCGAAGTGCCGTGATCTCTCCGGCGGCGCCGACCGCGAGGTGATAAGAGCGACCGCCCTCCCCGCCCCCGCACCATCCCGTGCTGTCTGGCCGGGGAGTCGTCGCGGACAACCGCCCCCCCACCCTTCCGGAATCCCCAACCGAAAGCGAGACCAGACAGTCGCTCATGACCCGCCGGGCAGATCACGGCCTCCAGGTAGGATACAGATGAAATCAGCCGATGATCCCAAGTGACATCTTGCGAGATGAAGGAGCGACGATGGCCCAAGCGGAACCCGCGGATTGGATCACACTCCGAGCGACGGCCAAAGAGGTTGCCCGCCGGGCCTACGCCCCCTGGTCCAAGCTCCATGTCGGTGCTGCCGGGCTGACCGACCAGCACACGGTGGTCAGCGGCTGTAACGTCGAGAACGCCTCATTCGGCCTGTCTCTATGCGCCGAATGTGGACTCGTGTCCGCTCTTCGGGCGCAAGGCGGCGAGCGGATCATAGCCCTGAGCGTGGTCACCGAAGACGGCCTGCCGCTAGCGCCATGCGGTAGGTGTCGGCAGGTCCTGCTGGAGCACGGAGGGCCCGAGCTCCCGATCGACCAGGGGGCGAACGCCGACCCGATCACCCTGGGTGAGCTTCTACCCGGCGCGTTCGACGCATCCGAGCTCGCGCGCAGGCAACCTTGACCCCGTCGGACCCGGGAGCGCTGGCTCTCGAGCTTATCCTGGCCAAGAAGACAGGTGCGGCTCTGGCCCCCCAGGACATCGCCCACCTGCTCAGCGGCTACTTGGCGGGCCAGGTGGGCGAGCCGCAAATGGCTGCCCTGCTGATGGCGGTCTGCTGGCAGGGGATGAACGCCTCCGAGGTCGACGCCTGGACAAGAGCGATGGTCGACTCCGGAATCCGGCAGGATCTCTCCTCGCTCTCCCGGCCCACCGTCGATAAGCACTCGACTGGAGGCGTTGGCGACAAGGTGTCGCTCGTCCTGGCGCCGCTGGTGGCCGCCTGCGGGGCGGCGGTACCACAGCTCTCCGGGCGCGGCCTGGGACACACCGGCGGCACCCTGGACAAGATGGAGACCATACCGGGATGGCGTGCCCAACTCGACCCGGACGAGATGTTCTCCGTGCTGGATCAGGCCGGCTGCGTGATCTGTGCCGCCAGCCCCGAGCTCGCGCCGGCCGACCGCCGCCTCTACGCCCTTCGCGATGTCACCGGCACCGTGGAGTCCATACCGTTGATCGCCAGCTCGATCATGTCGAAGAAGGTGGCCGAAGGCACCGGCGCGCTCCTGCTCGACGTCAAGGTCGGCAGCGGCGCCTTCATGCCGGACGTGACCCAGGCTCGCGAGCTGGCCAGGACCATGATTCGGCTCGGTGAGTCATATGGCGTCAGGACCCGAGCGCTGCTGACCGATATGGACGCCCCCTTGGGTCACGCGGTGGGCAACGCGGTCGAGGTGAGGGAGGCGATCGACATCCTGCACGGTGGTGGACCGCCGACGCTCAGGGGCTTGGTGGTGCGGGAGGCCAGGGAGATGCTCGATCTGGTGGGCATCACTGAAGACCCGGAGCCAGCCCTTGACGATGGTCGGGCCTGGGAGCGATTCGCGACCATGGTCAGAGCGCAGGGAGGAGATCCGGACGCGCCACTTCCGCAAGGACAGGTGCTGGCAACCGTCGCCGCCGAACGGGACGGGTTCCTCCTCAACTTGGACGCCAGGTCGGTGGGAGTGGCGGCCTGGCGCATGGGTGCCGGGAGAGCCAGATCGGAAGACCCGGTCTCGGCCACGGCCGGGGTGATCTGCCGGGCCGAGCGGGGCGAGCGAGTCGAGCAGGGGCAGCCCCTGCTCGATTTGGTCGGGGACGATCCCCAACGGGTGGGCCACGCGCTCGAGGCTTTGAAGCGGGCGGTCGAGATTGGGGACGCGCCAGGGCCCGACCGGCAATTGGTCTTGGAGCGGGTGGATCCCGAGCACACGGCCTGATTCGCGCGCAGGCGCCATGGGCTCACAGCGAATCATGAACGGCGACTCTGGCCGCCGGCCGGCGGCCAGCCATTCGCAAGGGCCAGCTGCGGTAGAGCGATGGACGGCGACCGACTCCTGGAACTTCGCCTCCTTCTTCCTCGGGATGTTCCTCGTGTCCTATGCCTTTGGAACCGCCACCATCGCCACCTCATGGGTGCACGTCCCGGTGGTGGGCCGGTCCCTGCTGCTCTCCTGGTCTCCGCTCTGGCAGATCCTGGGGATAGCCGTACTGGGACCGCTGGCGGACCGGATGGGGCGGCGACCGGTCTTCTTCATCACCTTGGGTCTGTACGCAGCAGGCGGGGTGGGGATCATCTTCAGCTCCTCCTACCATCTGATCCTGATCTCCCTGGCCGTGGTGCTGTTCGCCTCCGGCGGCGAGCTCAACGGGATCCTGGTCACCTCCCATGAGGTAATGCCCGCCAGGCACCGGGGCAAGACCATGATGCTCGCCATCAACGCCGCCAACCTTGGCCCTCTGATCCTGGCCGCGGTATCTCTCCTCGGCGGCCGGCACGGGATCGAAGGAGAGCGCCTCGCCGTGGCCAGCGCCTTCCTCTTCGCCAGCGTCTGCCTGTTGTTGATCCGCCTCCACACCCCAGAGTCGGTGCGGTGGCTGCGCTCGAGGGGCCGGAACCGGGAGGCCGATGCCGTCGCTCGCCGGCACTATTCCCAAGAGCAGGTCCGCGACCGGCAACGACCCGAGGAGGAGACTGCCGGCGCTGCCGCGGCCGCCCTGGTGGCCGCCTCGACACCGCTGGGGTTGCGACTCTTCGCGACCTGCGCCACGATCTTCGCGGGCACCGCCGGGTATGGGCTCATGACCTACGTGCTTGGCCCCGACCATCTGCCGAAGCTGTCCCCGCAGATCCTCATGGTGGCGGGAATCACCGAGCTCCTGGTCGGGCTCTTCGCCTTCTGGGCCGACCGCTGGAGTCGCAAGCTCACTCTCTTGGTCGGCCATGTGGGCTGCTTCGCGACCAGCATCGCCATCGCCATACTGGCGCCCGCCTGGCGCGACTCAATCGGACTTTTCTTCGCCCTGCTGGTGGTGCTCAACATCTTCCTGGCAATCGAGTTCCTGGCCAGCACGACCCTGCAGGGCGAAGTCTGGGAGACGCGACGGCGTGGAAGCTACACCGCCATCGTACGGTTCGTCAGCGTGGGTCTCTACATCGCGACGATATACCTGACCCAGGGCTTCAGCCTCGCCGCCTTCACCTGGTTCGCGGTCCTGGTCTGGGCAATCGGTGTGTCGGCAGCGCTCGCCTGGTATTGGCGCGGGGCCGAGACCGGAAGGGGAGCCGGGCTCAACGCCGCCGCCGGCCCGGGCGGCTTGTAAGCGCCAGCCAGCTGGCAGTCCCCAATCGGGTCGCCCTCTCAGCCGCCACCCACGGCCCGACCGGGCCACCTCAGGGGCTGGTGACCCCCGCCACGAAGAGAGCCCGGAAGCGCTCCACGTCGAGCTCGTCGAGATAGCGGACATTCCGCCACCCCGGCGCCGGCTCCTGGGCTGCTGATGCCGGGTCGCCGCGAAGGTCGCAGACGGTGGTGCCGCGGGTGGTGCCACCGCGCAGCTCCACCTGGGTCGCGAGTGTCCTATAGGTGGCCAGATCGGGGTCCAGCACCAGAGCCAGCGCCAGGGGGTCATGGAGAGGACAGGTCCGCCCCGGAATCCACTGCTGGTAGACGTCGAGATAGTGGTCGAGGATCGCACTGGCGAACTGCGCGCGCACGCTGGAGGCCCCGCTGATGGCCTTCAGATCGGATGGAGTCAGCAGCGCCTGCATGGTGGCGTCCAGGGTCACCAGGGTCACTGCCCAGTCGCCCTCTATGACCAGCTGGGCCGCCTCGGGATCGTGCCAGATATTGGCCTCGGCGGTCGGGCTCACGTTGCCAGGCACCTCCACCGCTCCACCCATCACGTACACCTCGGGAATGAGCCGGGGCAACTCGGGATCGAGCAGTAGCGCCAGGGCCAGATTGGTCAATGGCCCGATCGCGACCAGGGTGAACTCTCCGGGATGGGCATGCGCCATGCGCACGATCTGCTCGGCGGCCGAACCCGGTGCCGCAGCCAGTTTCGGCGCGGGCTGGTTTGTGTTGCCGAGACCGTCCTGGCCGTGGACGTGCTCGGCCGTCAGCAGCGGTTGGGCGAGCGGCCGGGCGGCCCCGACGCAGACCGGAACACCCTCCACACCGGCTATCTCCAACACCCGCAGCGTGTTGCGGGCCCCAACGGGGGCCGGGACGTTGCCGTGGACCGAGCCCACCGCCACCAGCTCGCCGCCCCGAGCGGTGAAGTCGAGGATGGCCAGCGCGTCGTCGATGCCAGTGTCGCAGTCGAGCAGGATCGCCTTGTTCATCAATCTCCCCGTTGTTGGTACTCCGCGGGCCAGCCTTGCCAGCGGCGGGCCAGATGAGTCCTCAATCTCCGCCGCCCTTGACCGGGATCGACTACGGCCCCCGGAGCACGAAGCGGGGCTTCCACTGTGGTGCCGCCCGCAAGGTCAGCTTGGGCATCCGCCGGCGCATCTTCCGGAACAGGATGTCGAACTCCAGCTTGGCCAAGGGCGCACGCAAACAATAGTGGATGCCGGCTCCGAAGGACAAGTAGAGGTGCTGGAGCCGGGATCGCTTCATGGCGTGCTCCGACGCGAGCGATAGCCGAAGTCGAGGTGCTTGAGCTTGCGGCCCTCGGCTTTGGCCCGCTCCTGCTCCCGCGCCGGGAGCGCCTCCCGCTCAGCTCCCGAGTGGATCGGGCGGTCCAGCTTCTCCGATATGGCACGTACCGCCTTCTCCAGCTCGGCCAGATAGCGCTGCTGGTCGCGACGGGCGGTGTCGTAGGCGGCGTTGGACGCCTTGCTGAGGGTGCCAGCCCAGCGCGAGGATGACTCTCGGGCGATGGCCCGCTTGCGCTTGGCCCAGGTATCGGCCGAGTGCAGCCCGCCATCGGCCACCCGGGCCTTCAGGTCGGAGCCGGCCAGGTGCCCGAGGTGCCGGCCCAGGGAGTTGATAACCGCCTGGTCGGCAGCCGAGACCCGCAGCCTCGTGCGCACGGACATCGATGTCGCGGCGGGCGCCTCCTCGGTGCCCGCGACCGGATGGCGGAGCCGCCTGGTCATCGCTTCGGCTGTCGCGAATGGGTCATCGGGACCCCCAGAGCAGTCGGCCCCACATCATGCTTGGCACAGTTCAGGGCCTTCAGAGCCCGGTTTCTTGCCGAGCGCCTGCCGTACAAATGGGCGCAGAAGCCGGTCAGCACCTCCACCATGTCCCGGACAAGGTCGTCCTCCACCTCACCCGAGTCCAGCACCACCAGCCGGCGCCCATGGGCGAGCAGGGATGCCTCGACCAGCTCCGCGTTCATCCGGGCCAGGCGGTCTCGATGCTCCACCACCACTGTGGTCA
>JAJYPP010000173.1 GCA_021795235.1 bacterium | reverse complement strand
CATGGCAGGGAAATCCAGGTTCCCCGAAGTCGCTGCCCCGGCTGCCGTGAGGAGATGGTCTTCTGGTCGGGGTACTGGCGGTACGTCCGGGAGGAGATTGAGCGCCGGCTGTTCATTCACCGGGCGTACTGCCAGAGGTGCAGCGTGACCCACGCGCTGCTGCCGTCGTTCCTGCTGCACAGGCGCCTGGACCCGGTCCGGGTGATCGGGAGGGCCCTAGGAGGCTGGTGCCAAACGGCCACTCCCACAGCGGCGGAACGGAAGGGATACCGGACCAGGGAGTCGACCTGCCTCGACCGATCCTGGGGAGAAGGGTCGGAGTCGCTGGAGGGGCCCTACCTGGGCCCGGGCTGCTCCGGCAATCCCCCGGTAGGCCCCTGCAGGGGAGCGCTACCGGGCCAATTGTCCATCTTTTAGCCGGTTTCCGCGCTCCAGGTCCCGTGCTGGTGGGTCAGGCCGAGCACGCTGAGCCGGGCCAGGTTGACCGCTGCGGCGAGCAAGGCCAGGTCGGCACCGACCTTGACCGTCCCGCGCACCCGAGCCCGTCGCCCGCCGTGGCGGCGGCGCATCAGGTGACCGATCTTGCGCTCCACCTTCGGGCGGATGGCGCGATAGTGGGCCTTCCAGTCCGGGTCGGTCTGGCGGGCCCGGGCCCGGGCGAGCTGCTCCTCGTAGGGACCTACCCAGATGGTGCGGCCAGTCTTGGCAGTGGTGCAGCGCTCTACCAGGGGGCAGCTGGCGCAGGCCACCCCGAAACAGGCCAGCCGTCCATTGCCCGCGGCGCGCAGAGGCGCGGCCTGGCCGGCCGGGCAGACCACGCTGTTGGTAGCGAGGTCGATGGTGAAGTCGCCTTTCGTGAACCGCCCGCCCGGAGCGATAGGCGGCTGCACCTTGCAGTAAATTTCGGCACCGGCCCGCTCGAGGGTATCGAGCAGCTCACCGGCACCGTAGGCGGCGTCGCCGTAGACCGCTGGGGTCTCGGCGGGGGGCGTCGCTTCCTCGGCTTGGCTGGTCGCCGCCGTAGCAGTGGGCAGCTCGTTCTCGCCCCTTGCGACGGACGAGTCAGCATCGACGGCCGGCGCATCCGGGATCGGCTCCGCAGCCTGCGCCGCAGGCGCGCTGACTGCCGTCGGAGACTCCCCGTCAGCCACTGGAGCACCGGCTGGCTCGGCGGGTGAAACGGAGGGCGCAGCGGGAGTGGGCTGCTCCTCGCTGGCGAGTTCCTGTGCAGGCAGCTGGTCCTGGGCTGGCCCCGGCTCGCTCCCTACCAGCAGATCATCGGCGAGCAGGGCTGCAGCCACCGCGGCATCCCCCACATTGCCGGGGGTGACTGCGGTCGCGGTGATCAGCTCAGAGTCCGGGTCGATGCCGACGTGACCCTTGTAGCCATCAAAGGCGTGGGCGGAGGTCTTGTGGCCGTGGCGGGCCTGCGGGTCAACCGTGGAGATGACCCGGTCCTTCGCCACCCGCCGAGCGATCCGGAAGATCCCGTCTTCGCCCTCGTCGAGGTCCTGGCCGATGACTGTGGCGAGCAGCTCCGCCGCCTGGGCGAGTTCGGGGTCGAGCCGCTCGCCCTCCAGCGCAAGCAGGCACGCCCGGGCGTCTTTGGCGAGCGCGTCGACCAAGGCCACGCGGGCCGCCGCGTCGTCGTAGTCGCAGACCGGCTTGCCTGCGGCGGCGTAGTCATCATCGCGGGCAAGCTGCTTGCGCAACTGGGCTGCCCGCTCTCCCGCCGCCGCCAGCACGCCCCGGATCGCGGATCGGATGAGGGTCACGGTGTCCATGGTGGCCACCGCGTCATATATAGGAGTCGAGTCGAGCACCCGCCGCCGGCCCACGAGCCCGGCCTGCCTGCCCACCTCGAGCGTGACCTCGAAGATGCGCCCCGGCCGTTCCGAGCGGGCCAGCCGGGCCCGAAAGTCGACCAGCACGGTGTGGACGAATCCCGGATAGTCGAAGTCGACCCCGGCGGCGTGCTTCCAGCGCAGGTCGAAGGCGAACCGGTCCACTGCCTCCCGGTCCGAGCAACCCTCCAGCCGCTGCAGCACCATCACCACCGCCACGATCCCCGGGGGTACGCTGCGCCGCCCCACCTCGGTGAACAGGTCGGCGAACGCCTCGTCCGGGAACAACTTCCCGGCTTCCCGGTGCAGCAACGCGTAGATCGAGTCGGCGGCGACCTGCCCTGAGCAGAAGTCAGCAGTGCTGCGGAACATGTCTGGTTGGGTCGTGTGGCCTAATGTCATACTTTAAAGTCTGACAGCACCCAAGCTCGCGGCGCAAGAGCGCACCCTCAGGAGAATCTGCCAATGCCCACTCCGACCCCTGCCCAGAGCCGCGCGGCCGCCCGGATCACCGCCGAACTCGCTGAACTTGACTTCGCATTGCCCGGCTCCGTCACCCCCAGCTACGTCACCTGTGGCAACCCCGGCTGTCGCTGCGCCGCCGACCCACCAGTCCGGCACGGACCCTACCTCATCTGGACCCGCACGGTTGCCGGTCACACCGTGAGTCGTTACCTCAGCAAAGACCAGTACGCCGCATACGTGCCCTGGCTCGAGGCCAGCCGACGCGCCCGGGCTCTTTTCCGCGAACTCCAGGCAATCTCAGCCGAGATCGCCGACGCCGAGCTACGACCGAGCACCCGTCAGGCTAGGCGCCGCACCAGCCGACCGCGAAAAACACCAGCCTCCTAGCGCTTGGAGTCGGCGGGCTGGGGATGGGGAAAGTGGCGGCTCAGCTGGGGGTGCCCCACAGCACTGCCCGCGACTGGCGGCGACGGCACCGGGCTAGAGCGCCGGCGCTGGTCGTGGGTCTT
>JAJYPP010000085.1 GCA_021795235.1 bacterium | reverse complement strand
CCTCCACGACCGCGATATTCCCGCCCTCCTCTCTGCTGCCTGATCCTCCATCTTTCCTTGCACTTCATCCCGCTCTCACCCACAACATTTGCGCCCCACACGCAAGTCCTGCGGAGCAATCAAATACCGGGCGGGTGCTACATACTGGAGATGTCTCATCCACGGGACTTCTTATCTCTAGTTCCAACCACTACTACGGACTGGACTATCGCTAGCGGAGCTGAGCGCGTCCGTGTGCGATGGGGAAGCCAATCCGACGAGGCTCCTGATCCTCTTGACTCGGTAAGTCAGATCGTGCAGGCGCGAGTGCGAGTCGACTACGAGGTGGAGGGGCGTCCCGGAGTACGCACTGATGAAGTGATCCCCCAACGTCTTTGGACAGCTACTGAGGTCGAAGCCGTTATTCGGCTCGCTGGGAGATTCGAACAGGTGGGCCGCTATGGGTCGTTCGACTCGATCCCTCTCGACAGTCCAGACGCCTGGCGAATGATCACGGTGTTGCGACGTCGGTAATCCGATACCATTGTCTGTAGGGCCGTGGGCGAGCCAGAGGATGTACGAGTTGGCACCTGGTTAGGTCAGTGGTCTGATCTGATTCTCCGACGAGGCCGCTGCTCCCGAGCCTGGCGCCTGACTCATTCCAGCCCCTGGTGGCGAACACGAACCGGCTTCCGACACCCCTGTGGTCGTCAACCACCGGCACGGCCACGCCAAACCCCGGCCGCGCCGTCAGCGGGCTATCTTGCTCCTGGCCCCTGATCCACAGTGGCGCTCAACGCTCGGGGCAGCAGTGCGCCCCGTGGAGCGGTCGCGCCAGACACAGGGCCGGCGGCTGGCGGGGGTGTGGGGCGGCGACAAGGGGCTGAGGTGATCAGCTGCCCCAGTAATCCGGCCTCGCATCCGGGTCGTGGCTGACGAGGTGGCGGAACTGACGGTCCGCGACCTGAGCGACGACCGGGCCGCCCGGGCCGCCCAACAGGCGGCCGCCGGGCGGCTCTGTGAGATCGCCGGGCCCGGGAGCTCGGTGGACATCCACCTCGTCTGCTGCACCCAGAGGCCGGGTGCGGAGGCGGCGCCGGGCAGCTGAAGGCAATAACCGAGGGCACCGCCCCCGTCCGGGTCAGAGCTGCGGTCAACAGTTTCATCCTGCTTGATAGCGACACGGCCGCGCTGCCGTCGCCCCCGGGCCGGGCGGTCTTCGCCCACGAGACCGTGGAGGAGTTCCAGGCGGTCGACTGCTAGGTGAAGGAGAGCCGGGCACTACTGCTGGCGAGGTGGGGATCCAGGGAGGTCTCACCCACCACTGGCCCTGTCACACAGTGGTGGCAAAATACGTGCTGACTTCGGTTGGGTCGAGGATCCATAGGCGTGGCAGGTCGAAGGGGCCGACGGATTGAGCCCCTCGGGGCTACACCGGGCAGCCGCAGAACGGTGGATCGGCGGCGGGCGCAGCCTCCTTGGGGGCAGACCCTTGAGGATTCTCAGTGGACCACGGGTCGAGAGATGCCGCGACCCTGGAGCTCAACGCCTGGCGCACACCGGTGGCCCCTGCCTCATCGGCCCGGTGCGCTGGTCCTCAGGCTAGAAGGCGGACTCGGACCAGCTCCTGCCGCCGTCACTGGTGGTCCAGAGTGAGCTGGCACCCCCGATCCAGCGCCCGTGAGCTGCGTCCTCGAATCCGAGGCAGTCGCTGGGAGCTGTCCTCGGTCCCGGTAGGGCAGCGGTCTGCGAGGCCAGGGTACTCCACCGGAGTCCGCCATCGAAGGACCCCATCAGCTGATAACCGTAGGCTCCAGAGCCACCGCTGACCGCGTTGCCGACGAAAAGAGAACTGCCGCTCGTCACGGCGAGCTGGGAAAAGCTCCCGTTCCCGGCCACGGCCCGAGGCGGTCCGAATGTATCGCCCCCATTGGTGGATACCCTTACGTACTCTGACAGTTGGCTCGGGCTCTCAAGGCACAGGACGGCCAGCACTTGGGCCGGAGCCGCCGCCACGTTGATGGTCATGCCTTGGGTGATCCCGCCCTCACGACAAGGGCTCCCGATTCGGCTCCAAGTGGTCCCTCCATTGTGTGAGATGAGGAACTGGCCACCCGGTCGCACGACCCCCTGCGCCGGGTTGGAGGGGAAGGCGGCGTAGATGGTGTCTGGCCCCTGGGTGACCAGGATGGCGCTGCCGTGGTTGACTTGGTTGTCGGGCGGGTCGATGAGGGTCCGCCACTCGGTGCTCCCGATCGGCGCCGCGTCGACGCTCCAGGCACAGGGGCCGGGGCAGCCGCTGTGGTTGAAGCGAACCGCCACCACCGTGCCGCCCAAGACCTTGAGAGCGGCGACCGGAGGTCCCGGCATCAGTTGCCAACTGCGCCCACCATTGAGAGTCATGTAGGCCGCGAATTGTCCGTTGGCGACGAAGGCGTATCCCACTTCAGAGTTGGCGAACTTGATCTGGTTGAGCACCTGTCCGGGCGGTGTCGGAATCGTCCCCAGCTGCGTCCACTGCACTCCGCCATCGGTCGTGCGGAGGACATCGGTGCAGTTGGCGGAGGTGGCAGCACAGCCATTGGCAGTCCCGATCGCCCAGCCATCTTGGTCGCTCACCCAACTGAGGTCGCTGACCCAGAGGCTGGCACCGCCCAATGGCTGACCCGGTGGTGGTGGGCTGCCTTTGGATGGGGGATGTGGCGACACCGCCCCGGTGGGAGTGGACACCGGGTGCCCAGTCCGTGGCCCCACGCCGCCGCACGCCGCGATGAGGGTCCCGACAGCCAGCAGCACGGTCGCCCAGATCGGGAGTCTGGTCACGCCAAAGCAACGAGTACTGAATGGCCTCGGTTACGAGCACTGCCGACGGACATGTCGGGATGGCGGATCGCGAGACGAGGGCTGCGGCAGTCACCGTGCCGCCCCATTGACGGCCCTTTGGCGGACTCATGCCTGTGGTATGAACTGTCTCGACGACGCTCAGCGATGGGGGCTCGCGCGCGCTCGCTGCAGCTTGAGCGACGGGCTGAGTGGGTGGCCCCGAGAGCGGGCTCACGGCTGGGAATGGGATCGACCCGAGTGGCTAGTCGAGAGGGGAGGTGGCCGGAGACAGTCGGCCGGCAACCAAGACGGATGGGGCGAAGGTTCTGTGCGAAGCCTGGCTCGGCTCCACACATGGCTCTCCAGTGGTGCGGTGCTGGTGTGACACGACGAGCCAACGCAGAGGGATCGATCCGGCGTCGTGAGGATGGCCGCTGGGAGGCGCGCATCACGTCGGAGGGCAGACGCCGTTCGTTCTACGGACCTACTCGCGAGTCGGTGCATCGGAAGCTGACCGCGGCCCTGAGGGCGGCTCAGGACGGGGCGCCAGTGCCACCCCAGCAGGCGACCCTTGCGGGCTTCTGGAGAACCTGGCTGCCCAGCGTCAAGACAACCATCCGGCCAGCCACCTGGCGCCGCTACGAACAATTGGGGCGCGTCCACATCCTGCCGCTGCTGGGCCGAGTCCGGCTTGTGAAGCTGTCTCCGCAGCATGTCGGACTCCTCCACGAGCGGATGTTGGCTGCGGGCATCAGTCCCACGACCGTCCATCACGCTCACATGCTGCTGCATCGGGCTCTCGAGGATGCGGTGCGCTGGGGAGCGTTGTCCAGGAACGTGGTGGGGTTGGTCCATCCGCCGAGGATGGCCGAAACAGAGTTGCGGACCCTGACGCCGAGTCAGGTGCGGGCGCTGTGCGCCGCCGCTGTCGGCGATCGGTTCGAGGCGCTCTTCGTGGTCGCGGTCACCACCGGGTTGCGCCAAGGTGAGTTGCTCGCGCTTCGCTGGCGAGATGTCAACCTGGAGGCGGCCACGCTCCAAGTGACCGGGACTCTCACGCGCGACGGTCAGGGGCTCGCGGTCACGGCTCCCAAGACGGCGCGGTCGAGGCGCCAAGTGGTGCTCTCTCCGCCTTCGGTGGCGGCCTTGATCCGGCATCGATCGCGGCAGACGGAAGAGCGCGAGAGGATGGGAGCCATCTGGGTCGATCATGACCTGGTGTTCCCGAACGTGATCGGCGGTCCCATGCAGCGCGACCATCTGGTCCGGCGCCACTTCCTTCCCCTGCTGCGCCGGGCCGGTTTGCCGACCGTGAGGTTTCACGATCTCCGCCATACCGCAGCTACCCTGCTCCTGGGTGGCGGGGTGCACCCGAAGATCGCTGCCGAGATGCTCGGGCATACGACGGTGGCGATAACGCTGAACCGCTACTCCCACGTCACCGAGACCTCGCAGCGCGAGGCAGCCCAAATGATGGGCGCGATCATCTCCCCTGCAGGTGATCTGGACGACGAAGGGATGTGGATAGGGCCACTGGCAGAGCCCGGGAAACTGGGTGGCCGGGATGGCAAGGTGCGCAGATGATGACTGTCCATGGCGAGTATGATGATCGTATGCAGAGATCCAGGGTGACTATCACAGTTCGGCCAGAGGTTCTGGCGGCTGCGGGGGAGGCAGTCGCCCACGGTCACGCTCCCTCGCTGAGCGCATGGGTCGACCAAGCCATGGAGGAGAAGGTGAGGCGCCAAGTGCTCGCGGACCTCTTGGCGGAGATGCGGGCTGAAGCTGGGCCGGTCACCTCAGCAGAGGACGAATGGGCTCGTCAAGTCCTCGGCCTGTAGTCCTCGACGCCGGCGCCTTGATCGCCTTCGAGCGCGCCGACCGGCTCATGCTTCGCTTGGTGGAGCTGGCAGTCGAGCATGACCGGGTGCTTCATGTCCCCGCTGGGGTAGTGGCCCAGGTTTGGCGAGACGGCGGCCGCCAAGTGCGGCTGGCTCGTCTGATCGGGTCGAGCAGCCTTGAGGTGACTCCCCTCGACCCCGACGAGGCACGGGCGGTCGGCGCCCTATGTGGGTTGACTGACACGGCGGACATTGTCGACTCGAGCGTGGCACTGCTGGCGCGCCGGCTCCGCGCGACAGTCGTCACCAGTGACCCACAGGACATTCGTCGGCTTGACGCGACGCTCTCGGTGGTGCGGTGCTGAGTTTCGCCGCGGCCGCCCGGTGTTGACGCTGGCCGGGATTGGAGTCGACCCGGTATGGCCGACCACCATGATGTGGGGACGAACTCCAAGAAGGAGGTCCAGATGGATCGAAGAGAAACACGCCGGTTCACCGCGTTTGAGGCTTCGGCACACAGGTTATGCCCCGGCACGGTAGCGACGATCCAGACAACGTCGCCAAGCGGGCCACGATTGGCACCCTCGCCTACCGCAGCCGGAAACTGGTGAACTCCGGAGCGTCAAGACTCCTCAGGGAGGTGACCCCTGAAAGGTCGCCAGGTCCGGGCTTGTTAGCCCCATTGCCACTCCCAGTGTGTGCCAGAAGACAGGCGACTGGATGACCCACCTTATCGCCACTAATCCTCGGACAACCTCGCAGCCGGTGGCCCCAACGCTGACGGCCCCGAAATCGACGGTCCCGGTCGAGAAACTCAGGTCGTAGACAATGCCCATGTCCACTGGGCAGGAGAAAATGACAGAAGGCATGCGGCGAAGCGCACAGAGAGCGTCCGCCACCATCCGTGCCTGAGTCGAACTAACGACCGTGACTTCAGCCGGGAAGTTGAATCTGATGGCGTTCTGTGGGGCCGAGTCGTTGATGCGACGGACCGTCAGATGAGTGACTTCCACGCCTGGATCGCAGAGCGCTGATGCTGGTGCCATGGTCGCAACAGGTCCTGATCCTTGGGAAACGTTGGCACGGCCGTGCGCGATCGGGAAGACGAACCGTGGCAGCAGGATTGCGGCAGACACAAGGGCAACGGACAAGACTCCCACCAGTACCAGGCTGCCTACCCTCCGCACCCGACCGGTTGGGCGAGGCGTGAATCCACGGCCGGGACTGCGCCGGCGGCTGATCTCCGCCAGGGCATCCGCCAGCCACCTCTCTTCCGGGGTGAGGTCATCGTTCATCGGTTTGCCTCCACTGCCGTGCGTAGTCGTTGCAGTGCTCGATGAGTGGCGACCCGAGCCGAGTTCTCGTTCATGTTCATCAGGGCGGCGATTTCCGAAAAGGGAAGGCCAGCCCCCGCTCGAAGCCCGACCAGATGGCGCTCCCGAGAAGGAAGGTCGGCGAGGGCGTCAAGGATTCCCTGGAGCTCCACACCGAGCACGGCCTGGGCCTCGGGGTCTTGCCCCACGCGCACGGTCCCGACCAAGGCGGCGACCAGGCGCCTGCGCCGCGACTGACGGCGATGGTGGTCCTTGACCACGTTCGTAGCAATTCGAAAGAGCCAGAGTCGGACGCCGTCGGAGGCCGGCCCAACTCGCGAGTAGGCGGAGAAGGCCTTCATGAAGGTGTTGGCGGTGGCGTCCTCTGCGGCCGCCGGATCAGCCAGCCTGGCGAGGCAGTAGCGATAGATGTCAGGGCTGTGCTGCTCGTAGATCTCCTCAAAGGGGACCGGTGACACCTGTTCCAGGTTGGCGCTCCGTGACGAGGCATGGTCTTGCTCCTCCACCGGTCTCGGACGATCCATCTGTACCAACAACGCCGGAGGGGCCGATAACTGTACAGTCGCGGATCCTGATGGGTCCTGAGGCCCAACGAGGCGACCCGGAGGGTGAGTGGGCACGCGTCGGTGTTGGGTACCTCTGGCGGGTGGCCGCCTGCCCAGCCTGACCCCAATTTTGACCCCAACCCGGGCGGACTTCGGCGGCCACAGGCGCACGTCAGCGGTCGGCAACTCCGATTTTTGATCTCGAAACGGACGCCAGCGCACGCTCCCGGACGGATCCGGGGGATCTGCAAAACCGCGATCCCGGGTTCGATTCCCGGAGTCGCCTCCAGCAGATTTGAGATCAAAATGGCCTCCTGAGTTCGACTTTTGGGGTCGTTCGTCTGGGCTTGACGGCATCATTGAAGGCAACGGGATCCAGGCGCGCGCGGAGCCGCCAACACCCAACTTGAGCAGCTGGTTGCTCGGTGTGGTTCAGGTCATCTACGATCCGCTATACTCTCCTGCCATGGGTACTGCGGCCGAGCTGTTGCGGGAGGCGCGCCGCCGGGCCGGGCTGTCCCAAGTAGAGCTGGGTCGCCGGTCTGGGGTGGCCCAGAGTGTGGTGAGCGCCTATGAGTCCGGTGCCCGCCAGCCGTCGGTTCCGATGCTGGTTCGCTTGGTAAACGCCACCGGATCTGAGCTGGACATCCGGCTCGCTGGGATGCCCGGGCCCGAACCAAAGAGCGGCTTCCTCGGTCAGCGAATCCGCCGTCATCGTGGCGAGATGCAGAAGGTGTTGGCCCGCTATGGGCTGGGCAACGCCCGGGTGTTCGGCAGCGTCGCTCGGGGCGAGGAGGGATCTGAGAGCGATGTGGACCTACTCGTAGACGTACCTGCGGGCGTGGGCCTGCTGACTCTGGGGCGCTGCCAGGCGGAACTTGAGCGCCTGCTCGGGGCACGTGTGGATCTGGTGCCCGCCGGCGACCTCAAGGCGCAGTTGGCTGTCGAGGTACTGGCTCAGGCGGTGGCGATCTGAGCCGCCGGGAACGTCAACGTCTGGAGGACGTTATTGCCGCCATCGATGCCATTCGGGCTCACCTTGAATCCGGCGATCTCCATGACGGGGTCGTCTTCGACGCTGTGCGGGTTCGTCTGATCGAAATTGGCGAGGCGGTCAAGGCCCTCCCCGAGCGGCTGCTAGCCACGGAGCCGGCCCTGCCGTGGGCTCAGATCGCCGGCATGCGGGACCACCTCGCCCACCGCTACTTCGACACCTCTCATGCCATCCTCGCTGCCACCGTCAGCGACGACTTACCCGAACTCGACGCTGCCGTAAGGCGCCTACTTCAGATGGTTGACGACGACAACTGAGCAGCCCCGCCCCGGTGGGTCACGTGCGGGTCACGACACCGCTGCGACTCGGACTGCCGTTCGAAGCGGGCGCGGCTCTTCTGAAGGGGCGTCGGCGGTGGTGCAATCGAGTTCCGGAGGGCATCTGCCGGGTGGCGAGGGGACAGCGAGGGCGGCAGATGGAACCCCAATACGCCTCGGAGCGAGCCGTTCGTCGACCGACGCGGAGTGACGGTCTACTCCGGCAGCTTCCGAGTGCCAGCCCTCGGGCCCTACACGTTCGGAGTTGGTGCATCGAAGACCCAAAGGACCCGTCACGCCAGAAGAGCCGCACCCAAACAGTCTTACCGTTGGGGCGGTCCGGGTGGAGGGGCCGTTGAGGCTGGGCCCAGCAGCGCTGGCCCCGTGCCGTGGCGCCACCTGGGTGATGGCCGGGCCTGCGGACTGACCAGTCCCAGGGAGCTCTACCCCGTTCAGGGTGCATCTCCCTCATCGCAGGTGGCTGAGACGGCTGCGATGGATGGACTGGCCGAGCTCCATGGGGGTGAGGACTTGTTATCGGGGCGGTCGCTCGAGGTACACGAGGCGGTCCTCGAGGTGCTCGGTGGCCAAGGCGCGGATCGCGGCGGCGACCGCATTGATCCCGCTGGGACGGCGTGAGAACCGGGATGAGAGAGCGATCAGCACCCCCGGATGGTGTCGGCCGGTGGTCAGATGCTCGGCAGCCAGGCGAGCGAAGTCAGCGACATTCTCGGTGAGGAGTACGTAGCCGTCTGCTTCCGCTGCAGCCAGGACGTCAGGGTCCGACGGTCCGCCGAGTCCCACTTCGCCAACGCTGGACGCATCAATACCACTGCCGCGTAACGCCTCGGCGAGGGCCGGCGGGCACATCTCGTCGAGCAGCAGCTTCAAGATTGCGATGCGGCGGCTGTTTCCCGGCGGTGCAGCTCGACACGGGTGGCGATCTCGTCTGGATAGGCGGCGCGGTACCGCAGCGCCGCATCGACCTGGGGCCGAGTCAGCACCAAGTCCTCGACGAGCGCGGCTACCGGATCGGGCTCTGCCGACAGGTCCTCGAGCCACATCGCGACCTCCCACACGTCGGGGCCGCCGACCAGCCCGGCGCGCCGACCGGTGGGGCCGTCCCGGAAGGTGATCAGGGGATGCTCATCGCGCCGAACGCCCTCATCGACATACCGCCGCACGCGATCCGACAGGGTCTCGCCCGCAGCTCGCGCCCGCAGGCGAAGCCGCTCAGACAGACTTTCCTCGAGGCGGACCGACACGTTCTCAGACATGTATGCATTGTAGCACAACGTCCGCAAGGTCCGGAGCCGGGGTCGGAAGAAAGCTGCCGAGCGTCGCCTGGCGATCAACGGCCCTGCGAATGGCGTCCCGTACAGCGGGCACCCGGTGGCACTCGCATCATCTCCCGTGTACCAGACTCGAAGCGGTCGGCGATGCGCGGCTGCCACTGCCGAACGAGGGCTCGGTAGCACCACTCATTGACTGGGTCCCGATCCAGGACCGAAGGCTGGTGGAGCAGATTCGTCACCTTCATCGCACTTGGGTCGGCGTCCGGGCGGGACTCCTGCTCCTCTCGGTGCCCCAGAAGGTCTGATCGCCCCGCCAGTCACACGCCAACAGGAGGCGGATCGCGGGCTGGCCCGAAGACCGAAGCTGTCGACCAGTCGGTCCCCGTGTCGCTCGGGCACCCCAGCTATCCGTCCTCATCGGATCCGCCGTGCCTCAAGCTTGGAGGCAGCGGTCAGTCCGCTGGTCAGTTGACAGCTACCTGGGGGCACATCGGTAGACGTCGGTGGACACGACACTCTGGGCCGAGATCACCAGGCCACCTCAGTGGACGCTGGCAGACCTCACATGGGCGGTCTGCAAGACGGCGACCGCGGGTTCGATTCCCGGAGTCGCCTCCAGCAGATCGAGTGGCCGCAGCCGATGCTGCGACGTTCCGCTCGTCGGGGCTTGGGTGAAGATCGCGTCGCGATTCTCTTGATCGTGGCCACCGGCCGACGCCGATGATCCTGATCGGCAGCGGCGAGCATCTTGCGCTCTACGCGCCGCTGCTCATGGTCAACGTGGTTGGCAGGGCCGAGCTCGGCATCCCTTGAGCGTCAGGTTGGTGTCGCGGCCGGCATTGGGTCTGCCGTTGGCGCTTCATCGAGGGGCCGATGTGCCGGCCTCCAGCGCCGATGAGATGCGTTCCAGCATCTCCTCCAACAGGGCGGGCGTGGTCGCGAAGTTGAGTCGGGCGTGGCCTGCTCCCGGGGCTCCGAAATCAGGTCCCGGTGATAGCGCCACCCTGGCGTGCTCTCTCAGCCACACCGCAGGATTGTCGCCCAGGCCGTGGGCACGCAGGTCGAGCCAGGCCAGGTAGGTTGCCTCCGGTGAGAGCAGGGCCCTATCGCCAAGGCGCTCTCGAGCCCAGCCTTCCAGGACGGCACGGTTGTCCGCGAGCACCTCAAGGGCCGTTTCCAACCAGCCATCGCCGCGCTCCCAGGCCGCGATCGCCGCGACCATGCCGAGGACCGACACGCTTCCCCGCGCGTGGCGAGGGAACCGGGCGAACCTCTCCTGAAGCTCCTCCGAGCCGAAGGCGGCGACGGCGCAGCGTAGCCCGGCCAGATTGAACGCCTTGCTGGCGGATGAGAGAGTCACCGACTGCGCTGCGGCTGGACCTCCGAGCGAACCGTAGGCCACATGTGACGATCCCCTGAGGGTGAGGTCAGCATGGATCTCGTCGCTCACGACCGGCAGATCGTTCTCGATCGCGATTTCGGCAATCCCCGCGAGCTCGGCCGCGCTGAAACTGCGACCGGTGGGATTGTGGGGATTGCATAGAAGGATCATGCGCGCATTACCTTCGTGCACCACAGATCGCAGCCGGGCCAGGTCGAGCTCGTAGCGCTGCGGGCCGGCAATCAGATCGCACACTAGTGCGCGCCGACCCGTGTCCGCGACGGCACTGAAGAAGGGTGGGTAGGCGGGAGTTAGGAAGGCAACCCCATCCCCCGGCTCGGTGTATGCCAAGAGGCAGAGGTAGATAGCCTGCACGACGTCGGAGACCACGACTACCCGCTCGGGGTCCACAACGAGGCGGTAGCGCCGTGCCACTCTGGCCGCAAACGCCTGGCGTACCGCCTCGTCGAGGGCCGGATCGGGGTAGCCGAGATCGTCGGTCGAGATGAGGTTCTGCATCGCGGCGGTGACCTCCCTCGCGATCGGGAAGTCCATGTCGGCAACCCAGGCGGGGAGGATAGCCGCGCCGTCCCGATGCCACTTCACCCCGGTCCGTCGCTCCAGTTGTGCCCTGGAGTAACGATCAAAGTCGGGGCTCACCCTCAGGCCGATCTCGGTGGCCGTTGGGTCGCCGCCTCCCCGGTGGGGTCGCTGGGTGAAGTCACGCCGACTGATCGTAGCGGATGCCAGCTGCCACCCGCGCCAGGGATGGTGCTGGCACGATTCCGAGCGCGGGCGTCGGCATCTGGCTCAGGCGCGGTCGTCAGTGGACAGCGCCGGCCCTTCGGGGACAGCGGCGCAGGTTGGGGAGGGGCCCTGGGAGACGAGGTTGTCATAGCCGCTGGACCCCGGGCTCGGGCGCGATTCTGCCGTCCGAGCCAGATCAGAGCTGATGCGTCGGCGGCGCAGGGCGAACGGAACGCAGGCAACGACAAAGACCCCTCCCGGCACAGCCAGGACGATCCCCGGGGCGATCAGCGCGACTAGCGCTCCCCACCCGACGCTAGCAAGTCCCATCGCCCCGGTGGTGAGGGATAGCTGAACGCTCGCGACCCGCCCCCGCATGGCGTCGATCGACCGTCCCTGGTTGGCGGAGTAGATACCTCCCATGAAGACTGCCTGAGCCCCACCGGCCATGGTGGCGGAGAGGACGGCGACCACTGTGATGGGGACCAGCCCTAGCGTTATCAGAGGCAGGCCGCTCAGGATCCCAGAGACCACCAGAGTGGGGACCGGGGAGACCCGGTCACCCAACCACATGAGCAGCAATGGACCCAGCACTGACCCGAACCCGAAGGCGGAGAGCAACAGTCCGTAAGCCGACGCGTTTCCACGCAGATTGGCGCTGGCCACCGCGGGTAGGATCCCGATACTCGCCATGGTCAGACTGCAGTGGAGTCCGACCCACACCAGGAGCGCTCCCAGAGGGTGCTCTCGACGGATGTAGGCGATTCCTTGCCCTATCGGAGCCAGCATCCCTTCACTGGGCCCCCGGTGCCGTTGAGAGTCCACCGCCCCGCGCAGTCTCCAGACCAATGAGAGGGCTAGCAAATAGAAGCCGGCACAGACCATGAACGCGGCACTCGCTCCCGCCGTGGCCAGTACGACGGTGGCTAGCGTGACTTTCCGACCTTGGGGGCCGGCAGGGCCCGGAGCGTTGAGCTCTGGGCCCTCTTTCGTATTGGGGAGGCCGACATGAGGTGTGGAACCAGGTGTCGTACCTAAATAGCTAGGATGGGA
>JAJYPP010000172.1 GCA_021795235.1 bacterium | reverse complement strand
ATAGGCCTCGAAGAAGCGGTCAACGGGTGCTATCCTAAGCGCCAGCGTAACCGCGTTCAGAGCGGTCCCCGGCAATATCAGGGCGCCCAATGCCTCCAGGCTCCGATCCCCGCCGCGGGCCCGATCAGCAGTCGCCTGATCCGGGCTCATCGACTCAACCAGGATGGTGGGCTTCGCTTTGGGAGGAGCGCCTGCCACGTGAGCAGGGTGAACCGCGACCCAAGTTGCAGATCGGATCCTTGTTCGGACGGTGGGGTAGCCGCATGGTGATGGCTCTCATCCCATTGCTTGTGGTGGCGGCCGTCTTGGTGGGAAGTTTCGGCTTGACCTCCATTGCAGAGGCGATGGGCGGGGCCATACTTTTGCTCTTAGCAGGAGCCGCTCTGGAGCCGTTCTGGCGCCGAGCCAAGCGGAGCTCCCCGGAGCGCTGGCGCTGATGGCTGACCCCCTCCGTCGCCGCACCCACAGGTTGGCCCCGCCCACCAGGCTCGATGTGGCCACAGTGGCGAGCGTGCTCGCGTCGGAACTACGTCGGCGGGCAGACAGCCCGGGACTGGAGGGGATGGTCGCCGATCGCCTGCTCAGTCTTCTCCACCGGTCCGCGCACGCCATGAGCGAGTTCGGAGATGAGCTGGAGCGGGCGATCACGCCGACTCAAGCTCCCAGGGCTCGCCGGCCGCCGGCTCGCAAGCCAGGGGCCAGAGCCTCTCGCGTTCGCAAGCTCCACCCGGAGGAGTGACCAGGGCGCCGGGATCGGTGCCAGCGCAGATGGCGGGGGCGACCAGGATCGGATCGCGGAACACCGTAATGGTGTCTGGCGGCTCCGTGCCTGGGCAGCACGAACGATGTTGGGGCGGTGGATGTAGCCCCAACCCACCAGGGCGTCTCGATTGGGGTGTCGGCAACTGGCTCCTTTGGCGGAGGCGGTAGCGGCAAACGACACCCCGCAACCAGCTCGGAGCGTATCGGCAACGGCTGTGGGCGCGGACATTGGGATTGCCTCGCCTCGCACCGTGGGCTGGCCATAACCAGCAGCGGAAAATCCACCCCACGAGCACGCTATCATCCTCAATTGATGAATGGAGGATTTAAGGACACCCTCTATGAGCAGGTGGCCCGAACCGGGCACGCGCTCGGCAATGGACACCGGTTGGAGATCCTCGATCTCCTCTGCCAAGGCGAACGGAGCGTAGAGGCGGTGGCTACCCAGTCTCGGCTCAGCGTCGCCAGCGCGTCCCAACACCTGCAGGTGCTCCACCGCGCCCGCCTGGTTGAGCGCCGAAAGGTGGCGACCCAGGTGCTCTACCGGCTGGCCGAGCCTGGCGTCGCGCGGCTCTGGATCTCCCTGCGGGACCTCGCCGCCGGCCGGCTCCCTGAGATCCCCGCACTGGTGGCATCGGAGTTTGAGGGGGAGGAATCGCTGGAACCTGTGAGCCTGGAGGAACTGGAGAAGCGTCTCGCCCATGGCGAGGTAACCCTGGTCGATGTCAGGCCCAGGCTCGAGTTTGCGGCAGGCCATGTCGCTGGCGCGGTCTCGATCCCACTGGACGAGTTGGAAGAGCGCATCGGGAGCCTTCGAAGGGATCGTGAGGTCGTCGCCTACTGCCGCGGACCCTACTGCGTCTTCTCGCGGGACGCGGTGGCCAAGCTCCGTCGCAGGGGGTTCTCGGCTCGGAGGATGGCGTTGGGGTATCCGGAGTGGAAATTGGCGGGCGGGCCGGTGGAAGAGGGGGCCGCGTGAACTGCTTTTGGTGGTGGTGACCACAGGATGGCCAGAGGCGGATCACTGGCCACTGCCCTCGGCACACTTCTGGGCGATCGTCCCAATCGGGCACGGCCCAGAGGCAAAGAGCCGGCGGGCGACGCGGCCACTCTTCGTGACCACCGCAGGTCGGAGCTTTGAGCACTTGGGAGCCAAGACCCACGGACTCCTGATTCAGCACATGGCGTCAGCCCTGACGGAGTCCTGTCCATGACCTCCCAGTCACCCCCTGAGGCAGTGGGGCCGAGCCGAGCGGGGATCACAGTCCACGGTCTTCGCGAGAACTGGTTCCAGTTCAGCGTCCTGGGCCTCCTGACCATGCTGGTGGGTGCGACCATTGGAGTGGAGCGGGTGGCTCTTCCCCCGCTGGCCGAGCACGCCTTCGGCGTGACTTCGGTGCTCTACACCGTCTCATTCATCTCTGCCTTCGGACTCGTGAAGGCCACCATGAACCTGGTGGCGGGGCGCCTCTCCGACCGTCACGGTCGCAAGGTCCTCCTGCTTGTCGGTTGGGCCTTCGCCGTCCCCTACGCGCTGTTGATAATCTTCGCCCAGAATTGGGTTTGGGTGCTGGTCGCCAACCTCTTCCTGGGGGTTAATCAGGCGCTCACCTGGACCATGGCGGTCACCTCCATGATTGACTTGGTGGGCCCTGTGAACCGGGGCATAGCGGTTGGCATCAACGAGGCGGCCGGCTACGTGGGAGTGGGTGCTGGGGGGTTCGTGGCCGGGATCCTGGTCACCTCATCTGGCTTGCGCCCAGCCCCGTATCTGTTCGCCCTGGGAGTGGTCCTGCTGGGGGCGGTGCTGACCGTCTGGCCCACCCGGGAGACGGTGCAGTTCGCTCGCACGGAGCGCTCCGGTGGTTCGGCGGCAGCCATATCGAACGCGCCGGCAGCTCCCAACCTCGGTCGACTCGCGGCCTACATGAGCTGGCACGACCGGACCATGTTGGCGGTCTGCCTGGGCGGCTTCCTCAACAAATTCGCCGACAGCTTGGTCATCGGCTTTTTCCCTCTGTACTTCCTGCGGCGGGGCCTGTCCCTGTTCCAGGTTGGGCTGCTGGTCGGTGT
>JAJYPP010000171.1 GCA_021795235.1 bacterium | reverse complement strand
CTGGCAGGGCCTTCTCCAGCGACTCCCACTCCTGTTGGGTGCGCCGTTTGGGGTCCTTGGGCCAGGTGGCTATGATCCCGGCCACGATCTGGCGGCGATGATCGGCCTGGCGCAGGAGCCGGGCGGCGGCCTCCTCCCCCATGCGGTGGACCCGATCTGAACAGTGAACATCGGAGGTTGCGGTCCAACCGAGCCGACGCATGGCCGCATACCCTTTGGCCGGCAGGGGGCGATCGTCGGGACCAACCCCTGCTCCCAGCCGCCTTATGTCGGCATCTTTGAAGTGCTCAAAGATGAGCTTGCGAGTGACCTCAGCCGCCATCTCAGCCAGCCACTCCACCCGTTCTGCCAGGGCGGCCCGCTTAAGGGCATCCGAGCTCAGCTCATCCTGGCCGCAGAAGGCGGTGCATGATGCAGTGGCCGTGAGCGCCACAGAGGTGGCGCTACCCGGTTGATCTGTCATCTCCTGAAACCCTCTGCTGAGCCTGGACGAGGAGCCACCTCTCAGCCTCTTTCGAGCGGATCCCGTACATCCGTCCGGCGAAGGTGGCAACCAGGGCCGTGAAGTCCTCCAGCAGCTCCTCCGGCCCTCCTTGTCCCGGAACACCCCCCCCACCCCACCGGTTGAGCTGGCGCGCAGCTCCTCCTATTGAGCGGTCAGGGACGACTCCAGACCGCTGTTGCCCGACACCCGCACATACAGCGCCTCGCGGCGAGGCGTGTCCTTTGGCGCCCGGCCCAAGAACCGGTCCAGCTCGTCGCTGCGGAACCTCCGCTCCCGGCCCGGGCACACCACCGGCACTCGGCCCTCGTCAGCCCAACGCAGCAACGTCACCGGGTGCACCCCAAGCACCTCCGTCGCCGCCTTGAGTCGCAACAATGCCATGTCCCTAAGTCTTATATATCACTCATGTCCGCTTAGCAAAAGCCGTCACTGCTGCGGACCCTAGCTCCACTATCACGTAGTCCTCGTGGTCATCGTCCTACTAGGTAGCTGGTGTCTTTCGGTGGGTGAGGTGGCGAGAGGAGGAGTCGGGTCCGGAGAATGACCAGCAGGTAGTTCCTGACTGGGGGTGAAGATGACTCTGGGCATGGCCGACCGGCAAGACGAACTCTTCGACGAGGTGGTGCGGTTCTGCGACGAGACGCTGCCGGAGCGCTCCATCTACGTGCTCTTGCATCGGGAGCGGGACCGGCTGTTTCCTGACGAGACCTTCGCCGACCTCTTCACTGACCGGGGTCGGCGCTCGGTGCCACCGTCAGTGGTAGCCGTGGTTATGGTGCTGCAGCGGCTGGAGGGGCTGTCAGACCGGGAGGCGGTGGAGCGTTACAGCTTCGATGCACGCTGGCGCTATGCGGCTGGGGTCGGTGGCTACGACAGTGGCGGCTGGCGGAGCTTCGCCCATACCGTGCTGGTGGACATGCGAGAGCGGCTGCGGCGTTCGGAGCGGCCCAATCGGATCTTCGAGACCGCGCTGGGCGCCGCCCAGGCGGCCGGGCTGGTGGGGCGGCGGCGGGTACTGGACTCGACCCCGCTGTACGACGCGGTGGCGACCATGGACACGGTCACCCTCATCCGGTCGGCGGTGCGGGGCCTGTTGAAGGTTGTAAACGGAGCGGTGGCTGAGGAGCTGAGAGCGGTCCTTGCCAGTGGTGACGACTATGCGAGTTCGGCCAAGCCCCAGATCGACTGGGATGATGCCGAAGCCCGCGAGGCGCTCGTGGACAGTCGCGCCAAGGACGCCTTTGCCTGCTTGGCGCTGCTCGACGGCAGGCCCCTGACCGCCCCGGTCGCGGAGGCCGCCCGGCTGCTGGCCACGGTGACCGGCCAGGATCTTGAGGAAGGCAGCGATGGGGTGTTCCGCATCGCCCGGAGAGTGGCCAAGGACCGGATCATCTCCACCGTCGACCCCCAGGCCCGCCATGGGCACAAGACTGCGGCTCGAGGTTTCGACGGCTACAAAGGACATGCGGCGGTGGACCCTGACTCGGAGATCATCACGGCCACTGTGGTCACGCCTGGCAACGCCGGCGACGGGAGCGTGGCCGAAGAGCTCATCGGGGATCTGCTGGTCGCGACCGGGATCAGCGACACGAGTGCGGCGCCCCCGGAGGTGGTGGATGAACCCTTGGCGGTATATGGCGACAACGCATATGGAACTGGATCATTCCACACCTGCCTGGAGGCAGCCGGCATCGAGTCGAAGTGCAAGACGCAGCGCCCAACTGCGACTGGCGAGCTGTTCACCAAGGACCGCTTCAACATCGACTTGCACAGCGACACCGTCACCTGCCCGGCTGAGGTGCGCGTGGCAATCCACCGCAGCAGTAGTGGCGGCATCGCCCTTTTCGGCGCTCACTGCGTCTCCTGCCCGCTGGTAGGCCAGTGCACCCGATCCCCTTCTGGCCGCACTATCAAGATCGGTCCCTACGAAGAGATGCTGACCACAGCACGCACCCGACAAGCGGACCCCAGCTGGATCGCCGACTACCGCGCGACTCGACCCAAAGTCGAGCGCAAGCTGGCTCACCTGATGCGCCGCCGGCACGGAGGGCGGCGGGCCCGGGTCCGTGGCCGGGTCAAAGTTAACGCCGATTTCAGCCTGCTGGCAGCCGCCACCAACCTCGCCCGGTTGGCGGTGCTGGGGCTGCACTCAGCCCCGCAGGGTTGGGCGGCGGTGGGCGGTTGAGAGCGGTTCAGGAGCCCTCTGCTGCCCAGCAGCAGCGCAGCAGAGCGCCTGCGGCGCGGCCACGTCCGTCTGCACCACCAGATCCGCCATCCCCACTGCGGGGCACTGGGGCAGTTGCCGCAGCCTATGCGCTCCTACGACACTCCCCTGCACCTCGATTCACACCAGCCACCTAG
>JAJYPP010000084.1 GCA_021795235.1 bacterium | reverse complement strand
GGACCAGTCGCTGGCCGCGGTGGTCGAAGACCGCAGCCCGATCCAGCAACAGCAACTGGATGGGGGCTCCAAAGGCCCGGCCGCGGCCCGACGGGCACTGATGCCCATCGATCAGGTTGGCAGCCTCATAGGCCAGCATCCCCGCCATGCCGCCGGTGAGGGTTGGGAGCCCGGGAACCGCCGGCGCGGCCAGCGCCCTCGCCAGGGCCCGCAGCGAGCCGGCGGGGTCACCCGCTGTTCCCGTCCAGTCTTCCAGGAGCGGCAATAGACGGCGGCGAGACCCGATCTGCAGGCCCGAGTGGTCGACCGTGACCAGAGCGGCGGGGTCCCAGCCGATTATGGTGTGCGGGCCTGGGTCCCCCCAGATGTCGAGGCTCTCCAACAGGATTCCGGGCCCTTCTTTGGAGAGCTGCTCGAAGGCCACCGAGGGCACGGCTAAGGGAATGGGAAGCTCCACCCACATCGGCACAAGTGGGGATGTTCCTATCTGGCTTGAGATCGACTCTGGATCGGGATGGATCCGCAGTTGCGGTGTCAAGTTACCCTCCTGGACAACAAAAAAGCCCCGGGCCTGGTGGCCGGGGGCTTGGTGCCGGTTCTCTGGGCGGCTGCGTCAGAGGCGCGCGGACACTGAACCCCGGGGGGGCCAGCGCCAGATCACAGCCTTTGATTGCAGCATCGCTCCAGGATTGTGCTCGCCCGGACCGCGCGAAGTCAACTTCCGGCCCTGGGCTGCGGGGACCGGATATTGTCACCGCCATGCCTCGTGCACTCATCCTGGGTGGAGCCGGCTTGATCGGACGGGCCGCCGCCACTCGTCTGATTCAGGCGGGCTGGCGAGTTGACGTCACGGGTCGAGATCCCAGCCACTTTCCTGCCGAACTGTCCGAAATGGGTGCCAACTTCATCGCGGCTGACCGCGGCCGGGCCCAAGATCTTCGGGTAGCGATGGGGAACGGGGCTGCGCTCCTCCTGGACGTCATCTGCTACACGGCAGAAGACGCCCGGCTGCTGCTTCCGGTTGCCCAACTGGCCGAGTCCACAGTCATGATCTCCAGCAAGGCGGTCTACGTCGACCGCTTCGGAAACCACTCCAACTCGGACCAGGCGCCCGACTTCGAGGGCCCGATAACCGAGCAACAAGCGACCCTGGAGCCCGGCGGCGGCGACTGGAACAGCAGGGATGGCTACGGCCGCAACAAGGTCGCCGCGGAGCTGATTCTGCTCGAGAGCGGCCTGCCCATCACGGTCATCCGGCCGTCCAAGGTCCACGGCAGAGGTGCTCGGCGGCCTCGGGAGTGGGTGTTCGTGCGCCGAGTCCTCGATCACCGACGAGCGCTGCTGCTCTGCGATCGCGGAGCGGGAACAGACCACACGACGGCAGCGGCCAACCTCGCCGAGCTGATCGCGGTGGCGGCGGCCCACCCGGGGTGCCGAGTCCTCAACTCAGCTGATCCCGACGCGCCGTCCGCGCTCCGTATAGCCCAGGTGGTTGCCGCCCTCATGGGTCACCGCTGGGACGAGATCCTCCTGGATGGGAGGTGCGAAGGGGGGGTCGGGATGCACCCCTGGTCGGCCCGCCACCCGATCATCCTGGACACCGGTGCCGCCTCAGCCCTGGGCTACCAGCCGGTTGGCGACTTCGCCTCGACCGTGTCGGAGGAGATTACCTGGCTGGTCGACCTCTGGCGGGAGTCGGGAATGGCGGAATCCGCGATGGGTCTGGATGTCGACTTCTTTCAGCCATTCTTCGACTATCCCGGCGAGGACGCCTTTCTGATGGCTGGTGTAGCTTGCCCCTGACTTCGACCACGGCTGCTATTCCGGCCCAGATGCCACCTCTGCGGCTCCGGGTGGACCCCCGGCTTCGTACCATTCCGCAGCTCGAGCTTCCCGACCGCTGCCGCCGAGCCCGGGTCATGGCCAAAGCCGCTACCTGATCGTCCATCTCCGCGACGGCTGGATGCCTGGCCTGGGAGCAGACGGCTCGTCCAACCCGAGAGCGCCGTCGCGAAAGCCGAGGTGAGTTGACCGGTGTCCCCGGCCACCCACCCTGGACCCGTCTCAGCTCTTTCGGGGGGGCGCGGCGGCCCAGAGCAGCTCCTGGCGCTGGGGTGTCTCCAGCGCCACCCCACCGATCCGGCTCAGGGTGAGGACGGAGGCGGCTTCGACCGCGGTCGCGCCGCCGCCGACCGCGCGCCAGGAGCCGGCCTGCTGCCAGCTGCCGTCTTGTCCCTTCACCCAGATCTGGCAGCGCAGAGTGGCCGGCAGTCCCGACACCCGGATCACCAGCTGGGTACCCCACGACGTTGGCTCGTAGGTCACAGTTCCGCGGGCCTGGGGCCAACCGGGAGTGGACCGGAAGGCAACCGTCTCTGCAGACCCCCCGAATAGAACGGTCGCCGCTCCCAGGGCAACCGCGGTGGCACCAAGGGCGGCTCCGACCGCGATTAACCGGGGAAACCTGCGCCGCTTCCCTGCTGCGCCTGATCCAACGGGTGGGCCCTCCCCGACTCTGGCCCTGACCACCATCGGAGCCACGGATTGCAGCTCCGCCAGCTCGCGGCGGCACTCGGGGCAGCCCCGAAGGTGCCCCCTCAAAGCGCGCGCCTCGCCGGCAGCGAGAGCCCCCAGGGCGTAGGCGCCCAGGTCGTCGCGGAACCGATCTGGCGGGCTCACGGCTCGTACCCCATCTCCTCAAGGATCAGCCGAAGCGAGCGCAGGGCATAGTAGGTCCGGGACTTGACCGTGCCAGGGGGAATTCCCAGGGCCTGGGCTGCCTCCGCGACAGTGCGCTGCGCCCAGACGCATTGCACCAGCACCTCTCTGTGTTCGCGGCTGAGCCTGGCCATGGCCTCCCGCACCACCTGAGCCTCCAGGGCCTGGTCGAAGGCGGACTCATCCAAGAGCCCATCGCCTGTCGCCGCAACCTCCGCCGCCCGTCGCCGGGAGCGCTGCCGCCATCGATCCGTCAGAACGTGGCGGGCCACGGTCAACAGCCACCCCCGCGGCGAGGTCCCGGGGCCCCTGAAGGCCTGGGGATTGCGCCAGGCTCGCAGGAAGGTCTCCTGCACGACATCCTCAGCCAGCGCCAGGTCACCGGTCGCACGCAGGGCAACCGCCATCACCGCGCTCCGGTGCTCGCGCACCAGGACCCGCACACCCTCCTCCCCGGATTCCCAAGCGACAGCCGGGGATTCGGCCCCTCTGGGCACCATCAGACCATCCTGCACCGGCAAGCTCCCGCTGGCAAGTCCCGGACGAAAGCTTTCCGTTGCCACTGCGGTGAACTTGAGTCAAGCCCCCTGCTGTGACACCCCTCGCGGGTTTCTCCCTCGTTGCCGGGCTCGGTTCTGGCCTCACCGCAGGCCGCCCGCGCCGAAGCGCTGGTCTTACACCCACTCCCCGGGTGCCCAGTCATCCGAGCATCCGAGCATCCGAGCCGCCGCCTGTACCGTCCGAGGACGGCCCGAGAACGAACGGGGGCCGCGGCGTCAACCACACCGCTTTGGCTGGCTATGTCCAACCAGTCACAGGCGTTCTGGACGGTGGCTGCACGGCCTTGAAGGTCATCCCCGCTCATTTTAGCTAAGCGTACGTACAACAGTGCGCAACCACGCCGAAACAGCCCCTCCATCACCATGGCCGCGACCAGGATTCCCAACCACCTATGCTGGAGCGGTGAGGGCGAACTGCATCGAGGACGGCCGGCTGGTCTGGCGGGACATGCCCGATCCCACACCCGGTGACCGCGAGGTGCTGATCAAGGTCGCGGCGGCTGGGGTCAATGCCGCGGACATCCTGCAGTTGCGCGGGCACTATCCCGCTCCGGAGGGTGCTGCCGCGGACATCCCCGGCCTTGAGCTTGCCGGCTCGGTGGTCGCGGTCGGTGCGTCTGTCCGACGATTCCACCCTGGGGACCGCGTTATGGCACTGCTCGCAGGAGGCGCCCACGCCGAGCTCGCAACGGTCGATGAGGGGTCGGTCCTGCCGGTGCCCGAGCAGATGGAGATGTCCCAGGCGGGGGGCTTCCCCGAGGTCTTCACAACCGCCTGGGACGCCCTCTTCCTTCAGGCTGGTCTGCGCGTTGGCGAGCGGGTTTTGATCACCGGCGCAGCCGGTGGAGTCGGCACCGCCGGAATCCAGCTGGCAGCGGCGGCCGGCGCCACGGTCACCGCCTCGTGCCGCAACCCTGACCGCCTTGGGGACCTGCTCGCCCTGGGAGCATCCACTGCCGCCGAGCCGAGCGAGGCCCTCGCTCGCGGCCCCTTCGACCTCATCCTTGAGCTGGTGGGCGGCCAGGAGATGGCCGATGGGCTGTCCGCTCTGGCCACCCAGGGACGCATCGCGGTGATTGGGCTTGGGGCCGGATCCAAGGTCGAGGTGGACCTGCGACTCCTCATGGGTCGCCGAGGCCGCATCTTCGGGTCAACCCTTCGCGCCCGCTCCTTGGCTGAGAAGGCGACGGTGATCGCCAGCGTCCAGCGGCATGTGCTGCCGCTGGTAGAGGCCGGCCGGGTGAGCGTCCCCGTGGCCGCCACCTACCCCCTGTCGGCCGCAAGCGACGCCTACTCCCATCTCGCCGGTGGCGGAAAGCTGGGGAAGATCGTGCTCCTGGCGGCCGGCGCCTGACCCGGTCGTGGCGTCGGCCCGGGCTGGCTGCCACCACTTCGTTGGTAGAGTAGGAACATGGAGGCTGCGCCATTCCCCCGGCAATTGGCGGTGCCGGTGCTGGAGGTGCCGATACCTAAGGCTGCCGGGCAGCTCTCCTTCTGGAACGACGTCGGCCTCGACCAGCTCCCCGTGCGTGAGATCGCCAGCGCCGAGCTGGTGAGGGAGCGAGTTTGTGAGCTCGCCAAGGAGATCGCCACCGAGCTGGGCGGCGAGCCGCTCACGCTGGCCGTGGTGCTGCGCGGTGCATTCGTCTTCGCCGCCGACCTGGCCCGTGAGCTCATCTCCAACAAGATGGAGAACCTGCTCATCACCTTCTTCCACGCCAGCAGCTATCGGGGCACCAAGGCGTGGCGGCCACCGGTCATCCAGGAGCTGGGGGAGATGAGCACGGATGGCCGCCAGACCGTGCTCATCATCGACGACATAGTCGATGCCGGCCACACCGCCCACGCCATGATCCAACGGCTCAGCTCGCCCAGCCGTCGGGTGGAGTACTGCTCGCTGCTGGACCGGCCAGAGGCCAGGGAAGCCCCGGTGCATCCTCGCTACGTTGGGTTCAGGCTGGACGGGCCCGGCTTCGTGGTCGGCTACGGCCTCGACTACGACGACAAGTATCGCGAGCTGCCGTATCTGGCCCAGTGGATGCCGCCGTCCACCTCAATCTGACCTAGCTGGGAGGAGGGTCAGGCGCTGCCAACCCTACCTGACCCTCCCCATGGTCAGCTGGCGGGTTGAGTGCCTGCCACCATCTCGCGGCCGATGCTGCCGACCGACATCACCAGGTAGGCGAGTCCGCCCACCGCAATCCCCACGGCCCAGCTGAAATCGGCGCCGCCGGTTGCCTTGGAGATGGGCCCCACGAAGGAGGGCACGTAGAAGGCGGCGTCTATCCACATCATCGCCGCCACCATGCCCAGCGCCTGGGCGATCAGAGCCTTCCAGTTGATCCCGCCGTTGCGCCAGTACAGGCCACCTCGCGAGGAGGCCAGGGAGTCGGCGTCATAGCGGCCTCGGCGCAGCAGGTAGTCCACCGCCAGGATCCCGAACCAGGGGCCCAGCCAGACCACGATGTAGTCCAAAAAGCCGGACAGGTCGGTGTAGAAGTTCCCCTTGAAGATGACCAGCGCGGTCACCGCTCCCGCCACCACGGTGTCGATCACCACGGCGCCCCAGCGCTTGACCGGGACTCCCAGGGCCTGCAGGGTGACTCCCGAGGAGTACAGGTCCATCGAGTTGATCGCGAACAACTGGGGCAGGACCAGGATCAGGAAGGGCCAGAAGAACCAGCTGGCGAAGGAGGACGGCACTCCCGTCACCGCGGTCGCCTTGGGGCTGACGATGAAGGCCAAGGCTCCCAACAGCTCCAGCAGGATCGACGGGATCGCGGCGCCCAGGGTGGCCGCCCAGAAGGTCTTGGCCTTGGCGGTCGCCCTGGGCAGATACCTGGAGTAGTCGCTGGCGTTTTCTGTCCAACCCAGACCGCCGGCGGCGATGATCAGCACCACCGCAGTGGTCCAGATAGCCCATGGTGCCTGCTGGTGGAAGTGGCCAAGGTTCACATGTGGGACAACCAGCACCGCCATCACCGCGAATACCAGGATGAAAACGAAGGAGAGGTAGCGCAGCGTCTTGGTGATCATGGCGTGGCCAAAGAAGGGCACCACGAACTGGATCGCCACCGCCGCCAGAATCACCAAGACCTTGAGCCCGGTTGTGGCTCCCACCCCTCCGCGGGCGAACATGGCCAGGGTGACCAGAACGATGAGGACGATGCCCTCGATCTCAAAGCCCACCTGAGTGAGCCAGTTGAAGGCGGATACCACCCGGTTCCCGTTGATCCCGAACGGCGCCCGGGAGACCATGAAGGCGGTGGTCCCTGCCTCCGGCCCCGGCAGGCTGGCAAGCCCGAGGAACACATAGGCGATGTTGCCGAGCAGGATCGCCAGCACGGCCTGACCGAAGGAGAGGCCGAACGAGATCACCAGCGCACCGTAGACCAGATACTCGACATTCCAAATGCCGCCCGCCCAGAGCCAGAAGAGCCCCGCCGGGGTCATGTGCCGCTCCGAGGCTGGGATCAGCTCGATTCCCCTTTGCTCGACCTTGAGCGCCGAGTAGTCGTCGCCGGCCGAGAACCCCGTCCGCTCCATCGGTTGACTGGTTGCCAAGCCTCTCCTCCCACCGGGGTCTGGTAACAGGTCGGGGGCGCCCCTCGCGCCACGCCGTTGCAGGCATTGTCAGCTATATGTGGTGGTATGTCAATCCGGAAGCCACAATATGCTGCGCATGGGTCAAAACCGTCCGGAGCGTTGCTCAGCTCACGGTGGAGGGGCCGGGTAAGCCCCCCAGGGTGCCACCTGGGACTGGCTCCGACCGCTCACTCTGATGCTCCAGAGCCTCGGCTACCAAGGTTCGAAAGGAACCCCGGATCTCGAACCGGGGACTGTCCTTGTCTGAAGACGACTCCAGCAGTCCCACCTGCGCCAGGGCTGAGAGGTGGTACAAGCTCTCCTCCTGGCTCATCACCGTCGCCTGAGCGACCTCCTCGGTGCTGGCCGGCCCCGCCACCAGGCAACGAACCACCGCCAGCCTCGGCACCGTCGCCAGAGCATGGAGAAGCTCGGCCGCCGACTCCAGCTGCGGGTCCTGAATGGCGGCTCCACCTGGGGGCGGCGCGTCGATCGTGTGACGCCTCAGATACACGGTGTGCAGCAACGCCTCACCAACCGTCGCCCCGGTGCTCCGTCTGGTCACGAACAGGTACAGGGCCGCCAGCGCGGCCAGCACCACCGCGCCGTCTGCCCAGGTTGCCACCAATCCAATGCCTGTCACCCGCCGGGCGATCGTGAGGAACCCGGTCAGAATGCTGGCCACCACTCCCAGGTCAACCAGCGCTGCCAGTGCGGTCTTCACCCAGCCTGGGAGACTCACCAGCGGCTCCCGGTCCCGGGCGGGAGCCTTACGGATCGCGAGGTAGCCACCGACACCGATGACCAGCATGATCGCGCCCTGCACGGCCAGCTTGGCGAGCCTGGTGAGGAAGTGTTCGACGGGAATTCCCGCCACCACCCCCAGAGCGACGAACGCCACCACCCAAATGGCGGTGCTGGGGATGAGGCCCTCAAGAAAGGTCCGGCGCCTCACCCCGAAGGCCCCCGCCACCAGGGTCGTGTAGATCCGCAAACCCGGTATCAGCCTTGAGGTCCCAATTCCCACCGGCCCGGCGGCCTGGACTCGGTGGGAAACCCGCTCGAGGGCCCTGGCCTGGTGGAATCGGACCGCCAACCCGGTCAGGCCGTGCTCGCCCACGATCCGGGCCCAGCTGAAGCCGACCATGGCCCCGGCCACGCAGACCGCGAAGGCGAGGGGCACGAAGACGAATGGGTCGAGCCCGCCCGCGGCGATGAGCAGGCCCCCGGCCAGCAGAGTGAGCTCTCCCGGCGCGAACGGCAACGGCACCCCGGCCTCCTCAAGGAAGAGAAGACTGCAGAGCAGCACGATCGCCACCACCCCGTGAAGACCCGAGAGGAAGCTCACCACCTCTCCTTATGCTGGCTCTGGCCCTGCCGTCGGCTGCTGGCTTCCGCAACGGCAGCGGCTCGAGAATAGCTCAGCCGCCTGGTCTTGGGGCTTTGGCTCACACCGGACCAGCGGTGACCGGGCGCCTTGACCGGCTCGAGGGAGGCGAGTCGGTACCCTGGGGAACAGTCAGTCTCGCACCAAGGTGTCATCCCCGCCGTCAGAGGGCGCCCCTTCACGGTCAAGCGGTAGAGAAAAAGGAGACCATTCCGATCGAGCTCCACCACCCCCTCACACCCCTTTGGAGGTGGCGCAAGGCGACCCTGGTCGTATCGCTGGCCTTGGCAAGCGGGCTGGCCGGGTGCGCCGGACCGGGTACGGCGCCACGCAGCAGCCCCTCGGTAGCCGCGGTACGACCCGGTGCGGCCGCGCTTAACCTGCCGGCCGCGGAATCCGGTGTCCTCCCCTGGACGCTTGCCAACCCAATCAGCCGCGAAGTGGTGTTGCCAGGGGCAAGCGCCGGCGAGCTGACTATCGCCGGCGGGGTCTCGGTGAGTGGTGTCTCCGCCGCCGGCGTGTACACCCTCGACACCAGCAACGGAGCGCTCAGTCGATCGGGAGCATTGCTGGCCCCTCTGCACGACGCCTCCGCCGCCATCGTGAACGGCAACCCCACGGTGTTCGGTGGAGGAGTCTCATCCAGCACCACAACCGTGCAGTCACTGTCCCCGAGCTTGGGGCAAGCATCGGCTATCGGCAACCTGCCTCAGGCACGGTCCGACTCGGCGGCGACCACCATCGGCCGGACCGCCTACGTTGTCGGCGGTTACACCGGCAGCACCTTCGACGCCGCCGTGCTGGCCACCACCAACGGCATCTCATTTCGGAAGGTGGCCAACCTTCCGGTGCCGGTGCGCTACCCGGCAGTGGCCGCTCTCAAGGGAAATATCTACGTCTTTGGCGGCCAAACCGCCAACGGCCTGGCCGCCTCCCAGATCCAGATGGTCGACCCCACGACCGGCGTCGCCCGGGTGGTGGGGAACATGCCGGAACCAGACACTGGGGCAGTGGCTGCAGCCCTTGGCGGAACCATATACGTGGCCGGCGGGAACACGTCCGCCGCCTCCGGCACCGCCCCAATTTCGTCGATCTGGGCATTCAACCCGGTCTCGGGCGCCTTGCTCACAGCCGGGACACTGAGGACCCCGGTCGCCCACGCCGGACTGGCGGTTCTGGGTCCACGGGCCTGGATAATCGGGGGTGAGACCGCCCAAGGGTCCACCGCCAACGTCCAGATGATTGTCCCCAATCCCAAGTTCGGCAGCGCGGGACAACCTGGCGCGGGCTCGCCGTATTACGGCGGAAACCTGCTGATCGCCGACAGCGGCAGCAACCGGTTGCTGCTGCTCAATCCACAGGGGCAGGTCATCTGGCACTACCCCAGCGCCACCGCCCCCGCCCCACCAGGAGGATTCCTCTACCCCGACGACGCCTTCTTCGCCAACCACGGGACCGCGATCGTGATCAACATGGAGAGCTACCAGGAGGTCCTGATGATCTCCTACCCTGCGGGTAAGGTGCTTTGGACCTACGGCCACCCGGGAGTGGCTGGGAGCGCGCCGGGATATCTCCACACCCCCGACGATGCCTACCTGCTCAAGACCGGCCAGATCTCGGTCGCCGACATTGGCAACTGCCGGGTCATCATCCTCAATCGCAATGGCACTATCGCCCGGCAGATGGGCACCCCCGGTGTCTGCACCCACCAGCCGCCTCGGTACCTGGGATCCCCCAACGGGGATACCCCGGTACCCGGCGGGGGAGTGCTTGTATCGGAGATCAACGGCTCCTGGATCGACGAATTCACATCCTCGGGCACTCTCAAGTGGACCACCCATCTGGCTCTGAGCTATCCCTCGGACCCTCAGCGGCTGGGCCCCAACCGCTACCTGATCGCCGGCTACACCAGGCCGGGCCAGATAGTGGAGTTCAACCGCCAGGGGCAGATCCTCTACCGCTACGATGTCACCTCCGGCCCGGGAGAGCTCAACCATCCGTCCCTGGTCGAGATGCTGCCCAGCGGGGTCTTCATGCTCAACGACGACCACAACGACCGCATGCTGGCCATCGACCCTGCGACCGGAGCGGCGGTCTGGCAGTACGGCGTAACTGGCGTGGCCGGCAACACACCCGGGCTGTTGCACGACCCTGACGGATTCGACTTCCTGGCCGCCAACGGACAGACTCCCACCCACTCGGCATCGGGATGAGAGGCACACCAGCCAGTGGACCGTGCCCTCCAGCCACCACCCGGCCCCCGGAAGGCGGGCCCGGTGGTGGCTGGGTTAGCGAACTGATCAGCGCAGGCGGCGGTACCTTCTGATCAACTCGTTGGTGGAGCTGTCGTGCTTCAAACTGGGGTCCAGCTTGGCCTCCAGCTCCGGGGTGATCCGGTCAGCCAGCAGCTTGCCCAGCTCCACTCCCCACTGGTCGAAGGAGTCGATGCCCCAGATCACGCCCTCCACAAACGTCTTGTGCTCGTAGAGCGCTACCAGCTTGCCCAGGCTCTCCGGAGTCAGACGGTCGATCAGGATGGTGGTGGTGGGACGGTTGCCCTCGCAGACACGGTGTGGGATCTGCCATTCCGGAACCCCGGCCGCCCGCAGCTCCTCGGCGGAGCGACCGAAGGCGAGAGCCTCGGTCTGGGCGAGCAGGTTGGCCATGAGCAGGTCATGATGGCGCCCCAGCGGATGCAGCGGCTCGCAGAACCCGATGAAGTCACAGGGGATTAGCTTGGTGCCCTGGTGGATCAGCTGGTAGAAGGCATGCTGGCCGTTGGTGCCCGGCTGGCCCCAGATGATTGGACCGGTCTGATGGTCCACCGGCCGGCCCTGCAGGTCCACATGCTTGCCGTTGCTCTCCATCTCCAGCTGCTGCAGGTAGGCGGGAAACCGCGACAGATAGTGGTCGTAGGGAAGCACCGCCACCGTCTCGGCGGCGAAGAAGTTGTCGTACCAGACCGCCAGCAGCGCCAGCAGCGCAGGCAGATTCTTGGCCAGCGGAGTCATCCTGAAGTGCTCGTCCATGGCCCTGAAGCCGGCCAGCATCTCCCGGAACCGCTCCGGGCCGATGGCGATCATGAGCGAGAGTCCGATCGCCGAATCGTAGGAGTAGCGGCCGCCCACCCAGTCCCAGAAGGGGAACATGTTGGCGGTGTCGATGCCGAACTCCGCCACCCCCTCCTGGTTGGTGGATACCGCCACGAAGTGACGGGCGATGGCCTGCCGCTCCCCCCCCAGGCCGGCCAGCAGCCAATCCCGGGCGGTGGTGGCATTGGTCAGCGTCTCCAGGGTGTGCCAGCTCTTGGAGCAGACCACGAACAGAGTCTCACCAGGATCCAATCCCCTGGTCGCCTCCACAAAGTCGCTGGCATCTATGTTGGAGATGAAACGCAGGGTGAGATCGGGGCTGGCGTAGTCTCGCAGCGCCTCGTAGGCCATCATCGGGCCCAGGTCCGATCCGCCGATGCCGATGTTGATCACGTTGCGGATCCTTCGGCCGGTCTGGCCCAGCCAGCTCCCGTCCCTCACCCTGGAGGCGAACTCAGCCATCTGATCCAGGACCCGGTGGACCTCGGGGACGACGTTGCGCCCATCCACCAGGATCTGGCTGTCCCGGGAGGCTCGAAGGGCCACGTGCAGAACCGGCCTCTGCTCGGAGACGTTGATGCGCTCACCGCCGAACATGGCCGCAACCCGCTCCGCCAGCCCAGACTCCTCGGCCAGCCGCGCCAGCAGATCCATGGTCTCCGCGGTGACCCGGTTCTTGGAGTAGTCGAGGTAGAAGCCCAGCGCCTCGGCGGTCAGCTGGGCTCCCCGCCCGGGATCCTCCTGGAAGAGGTCCTTGAGATGGAGCTCGCGCACCTTTTCGAAGTGAGCCCTCAGTGCCTGAAACGCCGGCCGCTCATGCAGGGGCGGCACCGCTGACGGCGCGTATGCCGCCCCTGGCTCAGGAGGCAACGCCAGCCGCCTGGCGCTTGCCGTCGATGCAGGCGATCAGGTTGTGCCAGGACTTGGCGAACGACTCACCACCCTCCCGCTGAAGCCGGGCCGCCAGCTCTTGAGGATCGAAGCCAGCCGCTTTGAGGTCTGCCAGCAGCTGAGCGGAGCTGCCCCCGTCCACCGCCAGCATCTCCCCCACCCGACCGTGGTCGGCGAACGCGATCAGGGTCTCGTCCGGCATGGTGTTGATTGTGAACGG
>JAJYPP010000170.1 GCA_021795235.1 bacterium | reverse complement strand
CTCCGCAGTTCCGAGGTCCACAAAGGGTCGCCTCGGACGTGCCTGTAGCCCTCCTGGGCAGGGCACCCACCACTCAAGCCTTCAGCAGCTAGCGCTCGATCGCGAGATCAATACGTATAGCTACGCTGAGACTTGGGGAGACTCTCACAATGGCCTCTTGCTCCGCATCCCGGAAACGCGCCACCAGCTCCTGTCCAAGCGCGGTGGGCACCAGCCGGACTATTCGCCGGTCTGCGGGGTCGGTATCGCGCACGACCAGCGCCCGGCTGACCAAGCGATCGGCCAACGCCGTTGCCGACCCCTGGGAGATGCCGAGAGATCGGGCGAACTCCCGCATGGTCGCGCCCTCTGCGGGCATTCGCAGCAGAGCTTCCCGCTGGTGCAGGGTGACATCTTGGAAGCCGGCGTCGCCCTCATCCCGAAGGCCGAACCAGCTGGCGAGCCCGCGGCGAAGATGCAGCAGCCGGTTCAGGATCTCGTCGACCACTCCCCCACCATCAGGCTGGTTGCCGGGCTCGTCCACGACTGCCAGCCCGCCTACTTGACTTCCACCCTGCTCCGTCCTCAGCACCTCTGTCAGCAAGCCGGCCTGCTCTGGGTTGAGGCTGCCCAGGATCCGCGCCAGCAGACCGCGGCGAAGGTCGTTCAGCCGATCACGGGCCGCCCGACCCCGATCGGTCAAGCACAAGCGGCCACCATCCTCACCTCGAGCCAACAGACGTCGGCGCAGCAGCGATCCCACAAGGACTCTGCCGGCTCCAGACTGGAGCCCGCGGTTGGCTATGAAGTCCCCCTCCGCCTGCCCCTCTTCAGGGATCTGCAGGATCCCGTCAACCTGCTCCAGGCTGAGGTCCCGCAGCGGCGACTCGGAGCGTGAAGGGAGAGCGCGCACCAGGCCGCTTGCCAACTGCCCGGTCAGCAGCAGGCATCTGCCCACCAAGTCAGGGTCCTTCGGCTCGGCAGGGTCAGCGTGAGCCTCTTCTGAAGCCGCGCTCACCACGGCGGAGATGGTACATCGGTTGACACCGGCCCACAGCCCCACTAATATTTCACAGGGTGAAGCAGGATGCGAAGAGCCCGCCTGTGGTGGCCACCCCGCCAGTAGAGCTCCTAGAGCAGGTGCTCCGGATGCAGCCGCGACTCCACCGGGCCATTGAGGTCTCCATGCCCCCCGACCTACGCTCCGAGCTGCGGTCGGTCACGGTGCACCAGCTGGGTGCCCTCGCCTACCTGCCCCCGGCCGGGGCCAGCATGCGTCAGTTCGCCGAGGCGGTGGGCATCACCGGAGCGGCCGCCACGGCCTTGGCCGACAGGATGATCAAGCAGGGTTTGGCGGAGAGGCGTTACAATCCCGCGGATCGCCGTGTCGTCTGGTTGGCCCCCACCGAAAAGGCACGCGCCCTGCTGGAGACGTATCGGTCTTGGCAGCGGCACGCGATGGACTCCGCCGTTAAGCGACTGGACCCGAGCCAGCTGGTCACCTTCCTTGAGGTTCTCAACGTGTTGACCGAACAGATGAATGGCTGATCATAACGCGCAAGAAGTCAGCTCACCGGCCGTCGACAGCGCCGCACTGGTCGAGCGCTGGATGCAGGTACAGCTGTCATTGGAGCGGCAGTACTTTCAGAGATTGGGGCAGCAAAGCGGCCGTCAGCTGCGACTTCTGAGCTTGCTTGAACTTGACATCCTCACCCTTCTGCCCGAGCACGGTCAGCCGATCTCCGATGTAGCAACCGCCTTGGACGTGCCACTTCCGCTGGCGAATGCGGTCGTGGACCGGCTGGTGCGCCGCCGACTGGTGCGTCGCACCAGGGGACCCAAGGGTGTCTGGCTGGTGCACCGGACCGGAAAGGCCAATGGGGTGATCGAGCTTATCCTCCGCACCCAGGACAGCTTGCTGGGTAACGTCCTGGGTCGCATGGACTCGGAGCTCCGGGACGGGGTGCTGCAGCTAATGAAGGAGGGCACGCTCCCCCTGGGCACGGCCCGCCGCTTGGGTAAGTCGGACAAGGCTCCGCCACCCCAAGACCCTGACTGACCGGCGGTCGGAGCGCCGTCCGGCTGTCACCTCCGACGGAGGCCTCGCCGCTCGAGGCCCCCTCGTACGGACGATTTTCGAGGGCTGCGCGGCGCGCCCTGACGGAGGTGGTGTGTATCACAAGTCGCTGGATTTGTAGAAGTAGCTCGTAGCAACCTTTATGCCGCTTCTACGCCAGTGATACGGTACGGAGATGAAGTTGTCGGCGTACGCGAAGCGAGAGGGAATCGGCTACCGGGCCGCGTGGGACAGGTTCCGCAAGGGGCACATCCCCGGGGCCGCCTTGGATGGCTTCGGGCACATCCAGATCCCCGAGCCTGAGTCGATGCTGCTGCCAATGGCAGCCGTGTATGCCCGAGTGTCATCCCATCCCCAAAAGGCAGACCTGGATCGCCAGGCCGAACGGTTGGTGATCTACGCGAACGCTCGCGGCTACCAGGTGGTCGCAGTGGTGAAAGAGGTCGCTTCGGGCGTCAACGACAAGCGACCCCGCCTCACCAAGCTGCTGTCCAACCCGGAGTGGGGGACGTTGGTGGTGGAGCACAAGGACCGTCTCAGCCGGGTCGGGTTCGGATGGTTCGAGGTGCTGCTGGGGGCCCAGGGCAAACGGGTCGACGTCGCCAACCCGGCCCAGGACGACACCTCGGAGCTGATGGCCGACTTCATGGCGATCGTCTACAGCTTCGCCGCTCGCATGTACGGGCTCCACTCGGCCAAGCGACGCTCCGACCGGGTCAAGGTCGCCATGGCGGCTGCGCTCGAAGGCGATGAACCGAGCATGATCTCGTGACTGCCGCTGCCAGCGGGAAGAAGAGCAAGCCAACCTCAAAGCCAT
>JAJYPP010000083.1 GCA_021795235.1 bacterium | reverse complement strand
AGCGAGCCGCGGCCCGGGCGGCCGCCCGCCAGGCCCGCCGAGGGGCGGGCCGGTGAGCGGGACCTCCGCGGCGCTGCTGGTGACCGCGGCCTGCCTCCTGGGGCTGGCCACCTTTGCGCTACTCCACCGCCAGGACGCCTTTGGAGCGATGGTGGCCCTGCTGATCGGGTTCAACGGGGTTGCGGCCGGGCTGGTCGGCTTCGCCGTCTCGGCGCCCACTCCCGCCGCGGCCGCGCAGCTGCAGGCCTACGCCCTGCTGACCGAGGTGCTGGGGGTCCTCTGCGCGGGCGTGGGCTCGGCGCTGGCGACGGTGCTCTGGCGCCGCTCCGGATCGGATCTGATGAGGCGCCCGGCGCTGGTCGCGGCGCCGGGAAGCGTCGACCTCGAGGAGACCTGGGCGGAGTCGGGCCGGGAGTCCGCTGAGGACGGTGGTCGAGCCCTGGAGTCTGAACCACAACCGGATCCGGGCGATGCCGAGCCCGCCGGGGAGGACGGCTGAGGTGCAGGTCTTCGACGCCGCCTGGGCCCTGCTGCTGCTGCCCATCGGCGGGGTGGGAGCGAGCTACCTGGCGGAGACCAGGCGGGGGGCCGCCATGGCGGTCCTGGTCAGCTCCTGCCTGACCGTGCTGGTGGCAGTGATCGTGCTGGGCGCGACCGTCCACGCGCTGCCGCACACCCACCAGTCGACCCTGACCATGTGGACCTTCGCGGTCACCCAGACTCCCTTCAACTCCGCCGCCACCACCCTGCTCTCGCCGACCTTCCAGGTAGGGCTGGGCTACTGGGCGACCCCCACCGCCGGCATCCTGGTGGTGACCGTGGCCCTGGCGGTCGCCTTGGGGCAGGCTCAGATGATGAGTCAGCTTCGCAGCGATCAGCGCCTCGCCGGCCTGATGCGCCTCACCGGCGTCCTGAACTTTGGGGCGGTGCTCCTGATCATGGCGCCCGGGCTCTTTCAAACCCTGGTCGGCTTCGAGGTCTGCGGGCTGGCGGCCGCCCTGGCCGTGGGCAGCGGGCTGGGCGCGGATTCGGGGCGGGTGGCCCGCCGGGTCTACCTGAGCTGGCGGGCGGGGGCACTCGCCCTGCTGCTGGCGGTGGTCTTCCTGTACGTGAAGTTCTCGGGGGCCATCGAGGTGGCCTCCACCGCCCACCACAAGGGACCGGCGATCAGCCCCTACGGCCTCAATCTCGCCTCCCTGGCCACGATGTGGAGGCTGGCGGTGCGGGGCCAGGTCCACGGGGTGGGCGGCCGGACGCTCACCGTGGCCGCGGTTCTGATCCTGGTGGCGGCCGGGTGCGCTTGCGGGACGATCCCAGTCCACGGGCTCTGGCGGGGTCTGAGCAGGGCGCCGGGGGCCACTGCGGCGGTGCTCTCAGCCATCGTGGGGGTGGCGGTCGGCGCGGCTCTGGTCGCCCAGGCCTTCCCGCTGCTGGCGCTGGCCTCGGGAGTGCTGCCGGCGCTGACCGTCCTGGCCGCTCTCAGCGCCCTGGTCACCGCGGCGCTGGCACTCCGGGAGGACGACCTGCGGCGCTTCGGGGCCCTGGCGGTAGCCAGCCTGTCCAGCTCGGTACTGGTCGCATTCGGGTTGGGCTCGCCGGCCAGCGCTCTGGCGATGGCGGTCCCCGCGGTCGTGGTCGGGCTGGCCCTGACCGGGACGCTCAGCCACCTGACGCGGGATCTGCGCGTCGCCCGCGTGCATCGCTTGGGCCCTGCGTGGGAGCATGCCCGGCCCGCGGTCGTGACTCTCCTCGGGGCCTTGGTCGCCTGCGCGGGGCTGGCGGGGTCGGGGACATTCTTCGGCCGCAGCGCCGCCCTGACGGCTGCCCTCTCTGGCCCCGGCCGAGGTCTTCCCGAAGCGGGAGCGTGGTTCCGGATCCTCGGCGGCGGCGGCGAGGTCATCGCCGCCATGTTGTTGGCCGCAGCCTGCGCCAGGGTGGCAGCCTTCGCTCTTCGGGGCCAGGAGCCCACCGATCCCAGAGAGGCCCGGGAAGCCCGGCGTCACCTGAGGCAGGCCCGGCCGGGCGGGCAGTTGACCATCCTGCGCGTTGGCGTGGTGCTGGCGCTGCTGAGCGGGCTGGTGAGCTTCCCGGCCATCCACTGGGGGGTCGGAGCCCTGCTCGCCTCCCCGCATCAGGGGACGGCGCTGGCCGCCAACGGGCTCTCCCTCGCTCTGACGCTGGTGCTGCCAGCGGTAGCCTTCGGTGCCGCGCTGGCGCTGGCCCCGGTCCCGCCCGTCCCGGCAGCCGGGGACCCCTTCTGGTTGCCGTGGGCCGACGGCAGTCAGCTGGCGCGCGCAGGGGAGGTGCTGGTGTTGGGCTGGTCCGGTCGGGCCGTGGTGGCGTTTACCAACCGGGTGCTGGATCCCCTCTTCGATTCTGCGGCCGCGGCCCTCAGCGACGCCTCCGAGCTGGGTGGGAGGGCCGTTCCCGGCTGGATGGGCCCGGGCTTGGGAGCCGGCACGGCGGCCCTGGCCGTGGTCCTGATCGCGGTCGGGGTGCTGGTCTGGATTGGGGCCCTTCATCCGGCCGGATTGGGGGCCCCGTAGTTGCCTACCGACATCAGCCTTTCTCTGATCGTCTTCATTCCGGCGCTGGGCGCGCTGCTGGTGCTGGGTCTTCCGGTGGCCACCGACCTCCAGCGCTTCCGGGTGCGCACGACCGCCTTGTTCTCGACTCTGCTCCCGCTCATGATCGCCAGCTTCGATCTTCTGGGAGAGGTTGGCAACTCCTCCCAGGGGGCGCTGGCCCAACCCTCCCTGGACGCGCCCTGGCTGCGGCACTTCTTCTTCCAGCTCGACTACCATCTCGGCACCGACGGTCTCAACCTGATGCTGCTGTTCGCGGTGACGGCGGTGTTCCCGGCGCTGGTCCTGGCCAGCTGGCGGCAGCGCGAGCGCTACCGCACCCACTTCGCCCTGCTCCTGCTGGTGGAGGTGTCCCTGACCGGGCTGTTCGCGACTCAGGATCTGTTGCTGTTCCTGATCTTCTTCGCCCTGCCGGTGGTGCCGCTCAGCGTGCTGGTCGCGTCCGGAGGTGACGGCCTCGCCCGCCGCGCCGGGCGGCGAGTCCTGGTCTCCCAGTCGCTCTCCACCGCCGCCCTGCTGGTGGCCATCCTGCTGATGCTGCTGCGCACCGGCAACGTGACCTTCGACTTCCTCACCCTGGCCACGGTCAGCCCGGTGAAGGGCGCCCCGGCGCTGATCGTGGCGGCCCTGCTGCTGTTTGCCTTTGGCAGCAGGATGGCGATCTTCCCCCTCCACCGCTGGCTGGTCGAGGGAGTCGCTGCCGCGCCCACCCCGGTGGGGATGCTGCTGGCCATAGCCTCGCTTCCAGTGGGCGCGTACGGGTTGGTGCGGGTGTTCCTGAGCATGGATCCGCTGGCATCGCTGCAGCTGGTCCGCCCCATCCTGGCGCTGGCCCTGGTGACCCTGTTCTGGGGCGCGCTGGCAGCCCGTGGCAGCCGGGACCCGCGTCGCATCGTCGGCTTCGGGCTGGTGGCCCTGGGTGGGCCGGTGCTGCTGGGGGTCACGGTCTCCTCTGAGACCTCGATCGCCGGCGCCATCGGGCTGGCGTTCGCCTACGTCTTCTTCGCGCCGCTGTTGGTGCTGACGGTGGGTGCGGTCTGCGACCGCGCCGGACGCCGCCAGCTGGTGGACCTGGCCGGGATTGCCGCGGGCGCGCCCCGCTTGCGGCTGCTGTTCGCGCTCGGGGTGGCGGGCTTGCTGGGCGTGCCTCTGCTGGCCGGCTTTCCCGCCCTGTTCCAGCTGCTGGTGGGCAGCTTCGTGGCCCACCGCTTCGTCACGGCGCTCACCTGCGTGGGGCTGCTGGTGCTGACCGCCGCCCTCTGGAGGCTGCTGGGAAAGGTCTTCTGGACCGGGCCGCGCGAGGAGCTGCAGGAGCTGGTGCCCGACGCCCACGGCTCCGAGTTCTACGCGGGCTGGATCATGGCCGGGCTGCTGATAGTCTTCGGGATCTCGGCCGGCTATTTCGCGCCGTACACCGTCCACGGCACCGACTTGGTCGCGGCCCGGGTGTCCAGCTACGCGCCCGCGCCGGCCCACGTGAGCAAGGGGACCCACGGATGAACCTGGCCTTTCTGCAGGACTTCGTCCCCATCGGCCTGCTGGTGCTGGGGGCCGCCGTCTGCTGTTGGCTCGACCTGCGCCAGGAAAGCCGGTGGGCGGGGGGATCCCTGACCCGATGGGTGGCGCTGGGGACTCTGCTGGTGGCCTTCCTGGCCTGCATTGGGTTCTGGAAGTCCTCATTTGGGCCGACGCCGCCGGACATCGAGCACGGCAGCTTCCTGATCGATCGCTTCGCGCTCTTCTTCTACGCCGCTGCCCTGGCCGGGGCCGGCGCCATCATCCTCTGCGGGTCTGACGCCGAGGCTGAGCTGGATCCCCACGTCGGGGTCTACCACGCCCTGCTGCTGGTGGCGACCGCCGGGGTCATGTTCACCGCGTCGGCGGCTGACCTGGTCAGTCTGGCGGTGGGACTGGCGCTCACCACTCTGCCCCTGGCCATCGCCCATGGGCTGCGCAAGACCGACACCTCGGCGATGCGGACCGCGACCCGTTCCCTTGCGATCAGCGGGGGCCTGCTGATCGCCTTCGTGACGGGCGAGGCCATCGTGGCCGGGGTATCCGGCGCCACCGGACTTCGCGCCATCGTCCGCCAGCCGCTGCCGGTGGATCCGCTGATGGCACTCGCGGCGCTCCTGCTGGTGGTCGGCGCCGTCGGGCAGCTGGGGCTGTTTCCATTCGGCAGCTGGCGTGCCCGGGAAGTCCAGCAATCGCCGCTGGGACCGGGTACCGCCCGCACCGCCCTGGTGGCGCTGGGGGCGCTGGCCGCCCTGATGAGGCTCCTGCCAGGAGCGCTCGGCGGAGTCCCTCTGGACTGGACCGTGACGGTGAGCATCCTGGCGGCGCTGACCTTGCTGGCGGCCCCGGTGCTGGCGCTCAGGCAGCGCCGGCTGCTGGCCGCGGTGCAGCATCTGCTGGTTGCCCAGCTGGCTCTGGCGCTGGTGGCGCTGGTGGCGATATCCAAGCCCGCCACCGCCTCCATCCTCTACCTGCTGCTGGCCGTGGTGCCTCTGGCCGCAGTCGCCCTGGGTCTCTGGGGCGCGTTCCGGCGCCAGGGCGATGACGACAGCCGGGCGGCGCTGCGCGGGCTTTGGGCGCGTACCCCCAGGCTGGCGGGGATGCTGGCGGTGCTGGTGGTAGCCAGCGCGGGCCTGCCCCCACTGACGGGGTTCTTCGTGCGGATCTTCAGCGCCGAGGCGGCGATGCGGGCGGGGTTCGGGTGGCTCGCCTGGGTGGCGGTCGTGTCCGGCGTGCTCTGTGCCGTGGTCGCCTACCGGTGGGTCATGGTCATCTTCGACACCCGGGCCGACGGTCCCGAGCTGGCCCTGCCGGGCACGGCCGCCCTGGTCGGGGTCGCGCTCTGCGGCCTGAGCGCCTTCGGCTTCGTGGTGGCCCTGGGCCCGTTGATGGGGATCGCGACCAGGGCGGCCTTGCCACCGCTCTTCGGGCCCTGATCGGCTACTGGCCCAGCCGGTCTCAGTACCGGTTCAGCACCTCGTGCACCCTGGCGCTCATCGCCAGCGCCTGATCCAGGGGGCGCTGCCACATGTTGCGGCCGAAGATGAACCCGGTGCCGCCCGCGGCCATGCAGTCGTCGATGCGCCCCAGCAGCTCGTCGTCCGGGAGCTTGCTCCCACCGGCGAAGATGACCAAAGACCGGCCCGCGGAGCTGATCACCCGCTCCAGCATCTGGCGCCGGTCCTCGACCAGGGAGTCGTAGGGGGTGGGCGAGTTGGCGTCGGCTTCGGAGTGGTCCCTGGGGATGTTGATCTTGATGACGTCCGCACCCATCTCCGAGGCCACCCGAGCGGCGTAGTCGATGGCGAACAGGCTGTCCTGGCCACCTCGCTTGGCGATCGCCGACCCTCTGGGATATGACCAGCAGATGAGCGGCATGCCGAAGCGATCACAGTCGGCCCGGACCTCGTTCATCTGCCGTAGGTCGCGGTCCTGGGCGGGTGAGCCCACGTAGCAGGTGTAGCCCACCGCGGCGGCTCCCAGCCGGACCGCGTCCTCCACCGAGGAGGTCAGCGGGGAGAAGGCGTCGTCCGAACCGGGCACCGAGGTCCTGCCGTTGACCTTGAGGACCAGGGGGATCCGGCCCGCGTAATGGGGCAGGTACCTGGCGGCCAGGCCGATCTGGAGGGCGATCCCGGAGTAGTTGCCCTCCATGGCCAGGCGGATCTGGAAGTCGGGGTCCTTGGCCGGCGGGTTCACGAAGAAGTCCACCGGCCCGTGCTCCAGCCCCTGGTCCAGCGGCAGCAGCAGCAGGGTTCCGTTCCCGGGCCCGTGGTCGTACAGCAGGGTGTGGAGGCGGGCCCGCTTGCCCTGCCCGAGGTTGAGGTCGTCGAGCTGGAATCTGGTCCGGACGGCGCTTGATCTGGCGGTGGTGGTGGTCATCCCCTGAGGTTACAACGTCGCATCGAGGAGTGGGGGAGGCGAGGCGCAGTTGATAATCGCTGGCGTGGCAGATGGCAGTTGTCCTCCCTCGGCGATAGCCTTCGAGGCTGCGGAGAAGTCCTTCGACGGCCAGGTCGCCGTGGCCCCGCTCGACCTGGTGGTGGGCCGGGGCGAGCTCTTCGGCCTGATCGGCCCCAACGGGGCCGGCAAGACCACCACGATCAAGATGGCGGTGGGGCTGCTGCGCCCCTCGCGCGGCCGGGTCCTGATCTGCGGGCACGACATCCAGCGCCAGGGCACCTTGGCCCGCCGCCAGCTCGGCTATGTGCCCGACAACGCCTCCCTCTACGACAAGCTCACCGGGTTGGAGATGCTGGAGCTGGCCAGTGACCTCCATCAGATCAGCCGGGAGCGGCGCCGGCGGCGCATTCCCGCCCTGCTGGAGGCGCTCGACCTCCAGCAGGCGGCTGGTCAGCTGGTGCAGTCCTACTCCCGCGGGATGCGCCAGAAGCTGGCTCTGTGCGCCGCCCTGATGCACGACCCTCAGGTGCTGTTCCTGGATGAGCCCACGGTCGGCCTGGACCCCCAGGCGGCCCGGCAGCTGAAGGTGATGCTGCAGACCCTCTGCGCCACCGGGCATACCGTCTTCCTCAGCACCCATGCCCTGGAGATCGCGGCCGCCCTCTGCGACCGGGTGGGAATCTTCCACCAGGCCGAGCTGGTGGCGGTGGGGACCGTGGCCGAGCTGGAGCGGGCGGCCGGGGTCAGCTCGGACCACCCGGGAGCCCTGGAACGCGCCTTCATGAGCGTCACCGGGGCCGAGGACCAGGAGTCCGCCGGCCTGATCTCCGCGCTGGGCTCCTGACCGCTGATGGTGGGGCCCGAGGCCGAGGGGTCGCCCGGACGCCTCTTCTTCGTGCAGATGGAGGGGCTGGTCCGGGCCGGCCTCCGCAGCTTCTGGAACGCCAGGTGGCGCAGTGGGCCCGGGCAACGGCTGGCGACTGTGCTCGGGCCCATGGTCGGGATCCTGATCTGGGCGGCGGCCACCCCGACGGTGGTGGTGCTGCTGCGCTCACACCACCTCGGCTCCACCGGGGCACTCCGGGGCGGGCTGAACACCTTGATGGTGGTGCTGGTCGCCTTCACCCTGGCGAGCTCGGTCAGCTTCGCTCTGGCCTCGATCTACTTCGCCCGGGATGTCGAGTGGCTGCTGCTGACCCCCATCAGCGCCCGGCTCTTCCTCTCCTACCGGCTCCTCTCGCAGCTCGCGCTGGGGGCGATGATCGGGACGGCCTTGGCGGGGCCGGCGGTGCTGGCGGCGGCCCTGGTCTGGCACAGCCCGGGCCTGGTTCCCCTGGTCGCCCTGGTGATGGCCGCCCTGCTGCTGGTGCCCATGTCCCTGGGGCTGCTGGCGGTGGTGGGCCTGGTCAGGGTCGTGCCCGCCAGTCGGGTGAAGGAGGCAGTGGGTCTCCTGGTGGCACTGGTCGGCTTCGGGGTCGCGGCCGTGGACGTAGGCGCCTCGGTGGGAGGCGGGGGCACGGCGGGGATCGGGTTGGGCGGCTTCGCCCACGGCCTGTCCATCCCCGCCTGGCTGCCGCCGGCATGGGCGGTGCGGAGCATTCTCGACGCGGCCAAGGGCGGCTGGGCCGGGTCCCTGCTCTGGGCGCTGGCTCTGCTCGCGCTGGCGACGGTCGTCACCGGCGCCTCGATCTGGTTGGCCGGGCCGATGATGCGGGAGGGTTGGTTCCGCTCCCAGGCCGGCTCCCGGAGGCGGTCGAGGGCGCGGGCCAGGTGGCTGCGGCTGCCGGTCGTGCTGGCGGTCGCGCGCAAGGACTGGCGCACCCTGCGCCGCGACCCGGGGCAGCTCATCCAGCTGCTGCTGCCCATCGGCCTCTTCGCCGTCTACCTGCTGTCGCCGCGCGCCGGCGGCTCCGGCCCCGGCCTGTTCCACAACTTCCCGATCTGGTATGGGCCACTCACCACCGCAGCCTTCGCCGCCCTCTTCGCGGTCAGCGGGTTGGGCCTGCGCGCGGTCGGCTCTGAGGGGGGGCACTTCTGGTGCCTTCGGACCGCGCCGGTCTCGCTCAGGACCCTGCTGCTCAGCAAACTGGTGCTGCCGACCGCGATCGCGGTCGGCGCCAGCCTGGCTCTCATGGTCACGACCGAGGTCCGCACCGCTACGCCCCTGGGCCAGATAGCCTTCTCCTCGGTCCTGCTGGTGGTCTGCGTCTTCGGGCTCAGCTCCCTGGCGACCGGGATGGGGGCGGTCTGGCCCCGCCTGGACTGGACCGATCCCCGGCGGGCGGTGGGAGTCTGGCTGGCGGTCGTGTTCATGATGGTGGGGGCCTGCTACATCGCCATCTGCGTGGTGGGGTTGACCCTGGCCCTGCTGATCACCGGCCAGCCGTCGCTCTGGTCCGAGCTCCTCGCCCTGCTCACCACCGCGCTGCTGGCGGGGACCACCGCCGGGGTCGCGCTGCGGCAGGGGCATCGCCGGCTGCTGGCGATAGACGCCTGAGCGCCGGCGCCGGCCGGGCCGCTCGACCTCCAGGCGGTAGAATCTGGGTGATCGCGCTAGACGGGGAGTTAGCGGTGCCCTGTACCCGCAATCCGCTACAGCGGGGTCGAACTCCCCTCCTAGGGGCGGCGTCTTCGGGTCAGCTCCGACCACCAGGGTGTTGACGGCCGGGTCCGGCGCAGCCAATCACCGCCAACCCCGTCAGGTCCGGAAGGAAGCAGCGGTACGCGGAGCGACTGGAGTGTCGTCGGGCTCCCCGGTCTGAGCCCGGAGGTCGGTGGGCGCCGGGGATGTCTCCACGAAGAGGGGTGCGCGATCATCTTGACGAATATGAACTCGGTGCAACAGAGCCTCTACCTGAGGTACCGCCCGCAGCGCTTCGGCGAGCTGGTGGGCCAGGAGGTGGTGGCTCGCACCCTGCGCAACGCGGTCAGGGAGCGCCGGTTCGCGCACGCCTACCTGTTCACCGGCATCCGGGGAACCGGCAAGACCTCGGCGGCCAGGATCCTGGCCCGGGCGATCAACTGCGAGGCGCCCCAGGACGGCGAGCCGTGCCTGAGCTGCGGGGCCTGCGAGTCGATCGGGGCCGCACGGAGCCTCGACGTCATCGAGATCGACGCCGCCACCAATCGGGGGATCGACGAGATCCGCGACCTGCGCGAGCGGGCCCAGTTCCTGCCCAGCGAACTGCGGATGAAGGTCTACATCATCGATGAGGCCCACATGCTCACCACCGAGGCCGGCAACGCCTTTCTCAAGACCCTGGAGGAGCCGCCGGAACACGCCTGCTTCATCCTGGCGACCACGGAGCCGCACCGGCTCACCGAGACCATCCTCTCCCGCTGCCAGCGGTTCGACTTTCGCCGGATCCCGGTCGCGGCGATGGCGGGCCACCTGACCACGATCTGTGAGCTGGAGGGGGTCCAGACCTCCGCCGACGTGATGCAACTGGTGGCGGAGGCGGGGGCCGGGTCGCTCCGCGACGCCGAGTCCCTCCTGGACCGTCTGATCGGAACCGATGACGGCGTCCTGGACCTGGCCCTGGTCAGGTCGGCCCTGGGCATGGCCGACCCCGGGGCGCTGGGCAGGCTGGCCGATGCCCTGGTCGCCGGGGACATGGCCCCGGCCCTGGCCGAGCTGCAGCAGCTGGCATCCTCCGGGGTCGAGCCCCGCCAGCTGCTCCGGTCCCTGGGGGCGACCGCGCGGGCGCGCCACTGGACCGCGCTGGCCGGGGCGGGAGCATCCGATGGCTTCTGGCTGGAGCTCATGGATGCGTGTTCTCGGGGCGGCAACGACCTTCGTCGGTCCGACGATCCCTGGATGGCGCTGGAGGTGATCCTGCTCAAGTTGGGAGCTGGTCGCCATCCCAAAGGCGCGGTGGTGGCGGCTCAGACCCCGCGGTCCGCGGATGCTCAAGAGCCGCTCTCCAAGCCCGACCCGGGCCCGGCCCCGCCGGAGGCTGTCGCGGTAAAGCCGGAGGCTCAGCCCCCACCCAACCCCCCGCCCACACCCGACCCACCGCCGGTGATAGCCACCGTGGTCGCGGACTCCCCCGAGATCGCCGGGGAAGAGCCGGGGCCCGTCGGCGACGAGGGGCCGGTCGCTTGGGCCGAGGTCAAGGAGTGGGCTCAGCAGCGCCACCCCGGGCCCTTCGCGGCGCTGGTGCGGGAGACGAGGGCCGCTGCGCTGGTCGAAGGGCGCCTGACGGTGGAGGTGCGCTACCCCTGGCACCTCGCGCAGCTGCAGGGAGCCGCCAACCGGGCCATCCTGGAGGGTGGGTGCCGGGAGGTCCTGGGCGCCGAGTTCAAGCTCGAGCTGGTGCTGCTGGGGGAGGCCGCTCAGGAGCCAGCCCCGGTGGCGGGAGAGCCCAGCTCCCTGGGCCTGGCTCTCAAGCAGTTCCCGGGGAGCACCGTCCGCAAGGTCGACTTCCATGACCCCACCGGGCCGCCCTCGATCGACCCTTAGAATGAGGGCCAATCCCCAAGGAGGGCACCCGCTTGCCGCAGTTCAATCCCAAGCAGTTGCGCCAGCTGCAGCAGAACATGGCGCGCCAGTTCGAGCAGGCGCAGTCCGACCTGGCCAGTCGCGAGGTCGAGGGTTCGGCTGGCGGTGGCGCCGTGGTGGTGCGCTGCAGCGGCCAGCAGCGACTGACCGCGGTGGTGATCGACCCGGCCGTCCTGGAGGAGGGCAGCGAGATGGTCGGGGATCTCGTCCAGGCCGCGGTCAACGACGCCCTGGAGCGTTCGCGCGAGCTGGCGGCCAGGTCCATGGAGGCGATCCTGCCCCCCGGGATGCTGCCGCCAGGCGTGCTCTGAGCGGCCCGCTAGTGGCCACGGTCTAGCGGTGGGGCTTCTGCCCGGGCCGGTCGAGAGGCTGGCCCAGGAGTTCGCCCGCTTCCCCGGGATTGGGCCCAAGACCGCCCAGCGCCTGGCCTTCCAGGCGTCGCGCTGGCCGGAGCCGTCCCTGCTGGCGATGGCCAGGACCATCAGCGCGCTGGCGGAGGAGGTGGGCACCTGTCCCATCTGCTTCTTCCTCAGCGAGCGGGGCGAGCTGTGCTCCATCTGCAGCCAGACGGGCCGGGAGGAGGCGACCATCTGCGTGGTGGAGGATCCCAGCGACGTGCTGGCGATAGAGCGGACCGGGGAGTTCCGGGGCGTCTACCACGTCCTGGGGGCTTCCCTCTCCCCGTTGGACGGCATCGGCCCGTCCGAGATCCACGCCGACGAGCTGGTCGCCAGAGTGGCGGGGGGGGCGGTCAGGGAGGTGATCCTGGCGACCGACTCCGATGTTGAGGGGGAGGCCACGGCCGGCTACCTGGTGCGGCGGCTCGAGGGGACGCCGCCGAAGGTGACCCGGCTCGCCCACGGCCTGCCGGTGGGCGGTGAGCTGGCCTACGCGGACGAGCGCACGGTGGCTCGGGCCTTCTCGGGGCGGCAGGGGATCTGAGGCAGGTCGCGACGCGGCGAGGCGGACCGGCCCGGACCGGAACCGTAGCCGGGCTACGGGGGCAGTGGATTCTCGCCATGCGCCCCGCGGGCCATCACGGAGTACGTGCCAGGCGGTCCGTGGTCCGGGAGCTCCGATCTTGAAGTGGGCCAGACAGCCCTGAGATCAGTCTTGACCAGAAGCCGACGCAGGGGTATACTTCACAGTCCGCGCCAAGCCCTCGGGTTGGGCGCCGGCCTCCCAGCGCGGGGGGCAGCCCGCACCTTGACAATTGAAGAGTGGAGACGATTCTATATCCACATGCCCCTTGGGAAGGGGCCCAAACAAATTCTTTGCCACCTCCCCGGCTTCGGCCGGGTTGGTAACGACGGAGAGTTTGATCCTGGCTCAGGATTAACGCTGGCGGCGTGCCTGACACATGCAAGTCGAACGAGGCCGCAAGGCCTAGTGGCGGACGGGTGAGTAACACGTGACCAACCAACCTCGAAGTTGGGAATAGCTCTGCGAAAGCAGGGGTAATACCGAATGTGGCCCGGAGCGGACATCCGCACCGGTCTAAAGATTTATCGCTTCGAGACGGGGTCGCGGCCTATTAGCTTGTTGGTGGGGTAACGGCCTACCAAGGCGATGATGGGTAGCTGGTCTGAGAGGACGACCAGCCACA
>JAJYPP010000082.1 GCA_021795235.1 bacterium | reverse complement strand
GGGCTCGCTGGAGGGTGAAGGCGGCCGAGAAGATGAGTCCGGCTCGAATCCCCTTCTTGGTGGAGTAGCTACCGATCGCATAGCTGAAAGTGATCGGCCAGGTGTGCTCGTCGGGGGTGATCCCGTGCACCATCCCCAGCAGCAGGGCGGTGACCAGGATCGCCAGGCCGGCGACATGGACCGGGTTCCACAGATTGATGACCGCGGCGATCATGCGGACGCTCCTGCCAACCTACCAGTGACCGCGGGAGCACTGGAGCGCGCCGGCTCTGGGGCGTCCGTCTGCTGGCAACGCAAGCACGTGCCGGTGAGCACCAATCGGTGGTCGCTGATCGCGAATCCTGTCAAAGCTTCCATCTGTTCGATGGCGGCTGCCACCGGGCCGCAGGGCACCGCTGCGACCTCGCCACAGCGGGAGCAGCGCAGATGGTCGTGGTGCTCTGAGGTCATCTCAAAGTGAGTGCGCCCGTCGTCGAGCTCCACGCGCCGGACCTGGCCCTCCATCTCCAGCTTGGCCATCGCACGGAACACCGATGAGAAGTCAGACTTGACTCCGGCGGTCCCCAGCTCGAAGTGCAGCTCCTCCAGGCTCCAGGTGTGATGGCCGCGCGCCCTCATGAGGGACTCCAGAGCCGCTCCGATCTTTGGTCTTCTTCCCATGACCCCAGCATACATTGCGCAAGCAGTTTGCGCAAGCAATTTGCGCAATTGGGGCTCGGAGTCTGGCTGCGCAGGGCGCGAACCGACCACCGCGTCCTCACGGGCTCGGCCGCGGCACCTGCGAGAATGCCGGGATGGGAAGCTTGTCACCAGCGGAGGATGGCGAAGACTCGGAGTCCTGGCTCCGTTGGGGGCCGTACCTGTCGCTGCGGCAGTGGGGGACCGTCCGCGAGGACTACAGCGCGGACGGAGACGCCTGGGCCTACTTCCCCTTCGAACACAGCCGGCTGCGAGCCTACCGCTGGGGCGAGGACGGTCTTTTGGGGATATCCGACCGCGGCCAGCGGGTCTGTCTGGGGCTTGGCCTCTGGAACGGGGCCGATGAGATCATCAAGGAGAGGTTCTTCGGGCTCACCAACGCCGAGGGCAATCACGGCGAGGACGTGAAGGAGTACTGGCACTACCTGGACGCCCTGCCAGACTCCAGCTACCTGGCCGCCGTATACCGCTACTCCATGGCCGCCTTCCCGTACCGGGAGCTCAGGGAGCGCAACCAGGCGCCCGGCCCTGAGCTCAAGCTCCTGGACCTCGGCTACTTCCAAGACGGCCGCTACTTCGACGTCCAGGTGGAGTACGCCAAGTCCGGTCCGACAGTGGTCGCCTGCCGGGTGACGGTCACCAACCGTAGCTCTGAGGCCGCCCGGCTGCACCTGCTGGCCCAGGTATGGCTGCGCAACACCTGGACATGGTCGGGCCAGCCGCCGCCCAGGCTCAGCTTGCGCGATGGCCGGGTCGTGCTGGACCATCCGGAGCTCCGGGGTTACCAGATGACCACCGACCCCGGGGCCAGCTGGCTCTTCTGCGACAACGAGACCGACTTGGCCCAGCTCTACGGGGTTCCTGGGGTGAGCCGCTACCCCAAGGGCGCCATCGGGGACGCGGTGGTCCACTCTGACCCCAGCTTTTGCAATCCCAAACAGGCTGGGACCCGCGCCGCCGCGCAGTTCGTCCTTGACCTGGAGGCGGGGGAGAGTCGGGTTGTCCGCTGGGTTTGGGGAGATCAGCCAGGGGTGTCCTCGGATCTGGTCGATGTGGTCTGCGAGCGTCAGCGGGCCCGGGCCGACGCCTTTCACCTGGCCTCCAGCCCTCCCGGGTGCGACGCCGACGATCTCCTGATCCGCCGCCAGGCACTGGCCGGTCTGATCTGGAGCCAGCAGTACTACGAGTACGACGTGGCCGGCTGGCTGGACGGGGACCCCAAGGAGCCGCAGCCTCCGGCGGAGCGGCTGACCGGCCGCAACTCCAACTGGCGAGGGCTGGAGGCGGCCGATGTCATCCTGATGCCTGACAGCTGGGAGTACCCGTGGTTCGCCTCCTGGGACCTGGCCTTCCACGCCCTGGCCCTCCAGCCCTTCGACCCAGGGCTGGCCAAACGTCAGGTGATGCTGCTGCTCGATCCCCGCTATCTGCGCGAGGACGGTCAGCTGCCGGCTTACGAGTGGAGCTTCGCTGACTCCAACCCACCGGTCCATGCCATGGCGGTCTGGCAGATCTATGTCAGGGAGCGCAACCGTACCGGGGTGCCCGACCGAGCCTTCCTGGAGCGGGCGTTCCTGGCCCTCCTGTTCAACTATGGGTGGTGGGTGAACCGTCGCGATGTCAGCGCCAATGACATCTTCTCGGGCGGTTTCCTGGGCCTGGACAACATCTCCGCCGTCGACCGCGGTCACCTGCCGGAGGGAGCGCAGATTTGGGAGGCGGATGCCACCGCCTGGGTGGGGATGTTCGCGATCAAGATGTTCCGCATCGCGGCCGAGCTTGCCATCGAGGAGCCTCAGTACGAGGACATGGCGATGCGCTTCTTCAAGCACTTCGGCCACATCGCCAACGCCCTCAACGGACGCGACCGCCAACCAGGCCTTTGGAACCCCGAGGAGGGCTTCTACTACGACCGCCTCCAGCTGGCCGATGGCCGCGAGGAGGTCCTGCGCGTGCGCAGCCTGGTCGGGCTCATGCCCCTGGCCGCCAGCGAGGTGGTCCATCGCCACACCATGGAGCGACTGCCACGGGTCGCCGAGTACATGGAGCGGTCCAGGCGGGACCACGCCTTCCACTATCAGGCGGCAGGCGAGGATCCCTATGCCTGCCTATCCCTGGTCAGCCCCAACCGCTTGCACCAGCTCCTGGACAGGCTCCTCGATGAGCGCGAATTTCTGTCGGATTACGGACTGCGCTCGCTCTCCAGGGCTCACCTCGAGGAGCCATTCCAGTCCAGCCTCGTGGCAGGGCTACCTCCGGTCAGGTATGAGCCGGGAGCGTCTGACGAACGCATCATGGGCGGCAATTCCAATTGGCGCGGGCCAATCTGGCTGCCCACTGGATATCTGCTCATCCAGGCGCTGCGTCTATTGGGGGTGGGCCTGGGCGAGAACTTCACCCACGAGTTTCCCGGGCGCGGCGGAGTCCCCATGACCCTGGGAGGGATCGCCGATGAGGTGGCACGCAGGACGGTGTCCATATTCCGGCGCGGCGATGATGGCCGGCGCCCGGTTTTCGGCTCCGCTGAAAAGTTCCAGCGGGATCCGGCCTGGAGTGACCATCTGCTGTTCCACGAGTACTTCAACGGCGATGACGGAAGCGGTCAGGGCGCATCCCACCAGACAGGCTGGACGGCCTTGGTGGCCCTGCTCGTCGAGGAGCTCCGCCAGCCGTGGGGGCCAGGTCACTCGCCGGGCTGAGGCCGCCTTTTCTCAGGAGTACCAGACGGGCGCGGAGAGCGCGTTCAGGGATAGGTTCTGAGTCACCTGCTGGGGTGTTCCCGGCTTGGAGGTGGCGGCCTTGGGGATCCAGTAGAGCTGGAACGGATTGCCCCGGGAAGTCACGTTCATGAAGAGCAGGCCATTGCCGCTCGGCGACCAGGTTGGCGATGCCGCCATCGGGCCTTGCGAGAGGACTGTGGGAGTTCCCAGGCTGGTTCCGTTCCAGGTGGCGACCTCCAAGGTGTCACTCTGCAGACGGTTGTCGACGCAGATCATGGCCACCTCGTTACCGGCCGGATTAAGTGATGGCTCGGAGCAGTTCTGAGCAGGGGTGGTCAGATACACAGGGTTGCCCTGGGGGGAGCTCAGGTAGACCAGCTGTGAGTACGGGTAGCTGCTGTTGCTGCTGCTGACATTGAAGCTGGTGTAGATGAGCCCGCCGTTGGCGGTCGGGACAGGGGAGACGTCACCGCCGGTGTAGTTGTTGGGGATGCTCCACTGGGTGGGAGAGGCGCCAGGGTTGGCCGTGGGCACCGACTGGATCTCGAAGTCAACGTTGTAATCCGCGGCCGGGTCGATCCAGTTGTAGGCGTAGAAGACGCTCTGCCCGTTGGCGCTGAGCCGGGGATAGAAGACGAAGTGGTTTTGGAAGTAATAGGGGGAGCTCTCCTGGAGCAGGCGGCGCAGCACCTGTCCGGTCTGGCTCAGCAAATAAAGATCGCTGTAGCCGTTGCCCTTGTCCACGGCCAGCAGGTCTCCGTTGGGACCTGGGGCAACCTGATACCAGTCGCCTGGCGGCGTTGCCAGCTTGGTGTAGGTGAGGCCGTGGAGGCTGTAAATAGAACCGTTCTGGGTCAAAAAGACGGTTCCCGGCAGAGCCACCAGGGCCTGCTCCTGGGTGGGGTCGGCAGTGGTGGTGGTCTTGGTCTGCAGAGTTCCCAAGACCGAGTAGACGACAAGGCCGAAGACGGCCATCAGAGCCACCGTGGCGAGTCCTGCCAGCAGTTGACGCGCGCTCACGCCGGGAAGTTCTGCTGGACCACGGCGTTGATGGCTGTCCAGTTGGGCAGCAGCACCTGCTCGGTCGCTGAGCCGACTTGCTCGGTGCCCGTGGTGTAGTCCGGTGGCAGCATCACGAGTTCCTTCACAGCGCCGTTGCTGAAGTCGCGCGCCAGACCGGCCATCGACGCCACCTGGGTGAGCGACATGTTGGTGCGCACCTCACTTCCCAGTGCGGAGGCGATCCGCGGGATGTCGGTGATGTTCATGTGTTTGGCGGTGTCCTTGATGTCGACCAGAAGCTCCTGCTGCTTCTGGTTTCGAGCGATGTCCTCCAGGAGCGCACCGTGACGCGACCTGACGTATGTCAGAGCGTTCACCCCGTCCACGCGCTGGGGCCCGGGCAGGATCGCGATCCGCTGGTTGGCATATGGGTTCTTGCCGGTGAGGTCGTATGGGTACTGCACGTCTAGGACCGGCATCTGCGCGATCAGGTCCACCCCGCCCAGCTGATTGACCAGGGTCACCAGCCCGCCCAGGCCTATCCAGGCCCAGTAGTTCACGGGGACGTTGAAGTCGCTCTGAACGGTCTGAACGGCGTCCTTGGCCCCTCCCAGCTCATAGGCTGAGTCGATCTTGGCGCTGCCGCCGCTGGCGATCGGCACCCAGAGGTCACGGGGGATGGACAGCATCACCGCCTGGTGGGTGGTCGGGTCGACCCGCACCAGGATCATGGTCTGGGTGAGGACGGCGCCGGAGACGAACTTGGTGTCGTTGTCCGATCCCAAGAGCAGAACCGTGAACGGCTGTCCCGGCGGAGGCGGGGTGCCGACCCCCTGCAACTTGGAGTTGCTCGAGCCCTTGCCGAGGGTGGACTGTCCTGTGACCCTGATGGCGGTTGTCACCGCTGGCAGGAAGTAGGCGACAACACCGCTGGCTCCAGACACTAGGAACCCCAGCACCACCAGGAACGCCAATAGCGTCCGGTGCCGGCCCCAGGTGAAGGACGAGCGGTGGGACGAGCGGTGGGTCGAAAGCCCGGCGCGGCGGCGCCTCGGCTTGGTCCCGGCAGCCATGTGCCGCCCAGTGTAACCCGCCAGCCTGAGAGGAGTCTGAGGCCTACGGATCATCCCGAGGTGCCCCCAAGGCGCTAACCTTGCCTCCCATGCTTCTCACTGGCAAGCGGATTCTCGTCACCGGGGTCCTCACCCCCGCCTCCATCCCGTATACGGTGGCCAAGCAGGCCCTAGATGATGGTGCCGAGGTCGTGCTCACCTCCTTCGGCCGGGCGATGCGGCTCACACAGCGCAGCGCCGCGCGCCTGCCCAAGACCCCCGAGGTGCTCGAACTGGACGTCTCGGTGGACGCCGACTTCGAGGCGCTGGCGGCCACTATCAGGGCGCGTGGGTGGCAGATTGACGGGATCGTCCACGGCGTAGCCTTCGCTCCTGCCGATGCGCTGGGAGGCAGCTTTCTGTCGACACCATGGGAGTCGGCGGCGACCGCGCTGCGGGTGAGCGCCTACTCCCTGAAGCAGCTTGCGGTTGCCCTTGAGCCGGCGATGCCCGCCGCTGGAGGAAGCATCGTGACCCTTGACTTCGATGCCACCCAGGCGTGGCCGGGATATGACTGGATGGGAGTCTCCAAGGCGGCCCTGGAGTCCGTCGTCCGCTACCTCGCCCAGTACCTGGGGAGCAGGGGCATCCGGGTGAACGCGGTCTCAGCGGGACCTCTCTTCACCACCGCGGCCAAGGGAATTCCTGGCTTTTCGCAGTTCCCCAGGGTTTTCGCCGAACAGGCGCCCTTGGGCTGGGACGCCCGCGACTCCAGTCCAGTTGGGAAGGCGGTAGTGGCGCTACTCTCAGACTACTTTCCGGCCACGACCGGAGAGCTGATCCATGTCGACGGCGGCTTTCACGCGGTGGGGGCTTCGGCCAATGGAGGAGAGGAGGCCGGGTAGCTGCCGCTGCGCCTCTTGCGTCGCGCCCACCACACCAATCCGCCGGCCGCGGTTGCCAGCGCCGCCATTCCCCCAAACGTCATCGTCGCCCGGCTCCCGAACGACTGCTCGATCAGGCCGGCGATGGGACTGCCGATCGGGGTCGTCCCCATGAACACCCACAGATAGAGAGACATCACTCGGCCCCTGAGGGCCGCCGGGGTGAACAGCTGGATGATGCTGTTGGACATGGAGGAGTAGACGATCATCCCCGCGCCCGTGACCATCAGCAGCGCCATGGCCGGGATCAGGGCCGCCACCTGGCCCGCGAGCAGCAGGAACGCTCCGAAGACGGCGCAGCCCGCCAGCAGCACGGTCACGGTCGCCCGGCCCCAATAGGCGACCGCCAGGGCGCCGCCCAGGGCGCCGACACCTAGGGAGGCGCTCAAGAGCCCGAAAGTGGTGGCACCGGAATGGAGGCCCTCCTTGGCGAGGGCGGGAATCATCACGGAGAAGTTGTAGGAGAAGGTCCCCACCACCAGCATCATCACCATCACCAGGGCGACCTCGGGGGTGCGGGCGGCATGGCGGGCACCCTCCTTGATCTGGGCCACGGCACCGGCCACCTGCTGACCGGCCCTGTCCAGGAAGTGGAGTTCCTCAGGGTGCATGAGGTACAGCGCTGCCAGCACCGCGATGTATGAGATCGCGTTGAGGTCGAAGCAGAGGGCGGTGCCGACGGTGGCGATGAGGATGCCGGCGGCGGCCGGACCCACGACGCGGGCGGCGTTGAAGACCGTCGAGTTGAGGGCGACAGCATTGGCCAGCTGATCACGGCCGACCATCTCGGGGACGAAGGCCTGGCGGGTCGGGCCGTCCACCACATTGATCAGCCCGAACAGGCTGACCACCAGGAAGACCTCCCAAACCTGGACGATGCCCAGCGCCACGGTGATGCCCAGCACCCCGGCAACCACCGCGAAGGAGCCCTGGGTCAGGTAGAGGAGCGAGCGCTTGGGGAAGCGGTCGGTGATCACCCCGCCGAAGGGCTGAAGCAGCATGTTGGGCAGGAATTGCACCATGACCAGCAGGCCCAGCATGAACGCGGAGTGGGTCAGCTCCAGGATCAGCCAGGCCTGGGCTGTGGTCTGGAGCCAGCTTCCGGTGACGGAGACCAGCTGCCCGCTGAAGAAGAGCCGGTAGTTCCTGGTCGACAGCGACTGGAAGGTGCGACCGGTGACGGCTCGGGCGGTGTATCTCAATGGTCGAGGTGCACCAGGTGCTCGAGTGCGGGCAGTGCTCGGCTGATGGCGGAGACCTCGGCACTGCTCAGGTGATCGAGTCTCTCGGCGAACCAGGCGGCACGCGCCAGGCGGGCGGCCCCGGCCACCTCCCGGCCTCTGCCGGTGAGGCTGACGCGCACGCAGCGGCGGTCGTTGAGGTCTGGCTGCTTGGCGACCAGGCCGTCTGCCTCCATCTGGTTGACGACCGCGGTCATGGAGGGAAGCTTGACCCGCTCCCGGGCGGCCAGCTCCGAGACCGAGGATTCCGGGTGCTCCAGCAGCGAGTTGAGCACGGGGTACTGTCCCAGGTTGACCCCGATGGGTGTGTAGGCGTGGCGCAGGCTGCGACCGAGCAGGCTCATTACCATGGGCAGCCGTTGCCCGAGCTCTGAGGAGGCGAGGGCAAGTGGCTCCGTGGGGGCGCCGCCGGTGGCGGTCAACTTCTTCATGTTATTAGGATAACTAATTAGCTCACCTAATGACAAGCCTGGAAGCAGTCCGCGCGGCAGCGCTCCGCGCCGCTCACCTCTGGGAGTCGCCGGCGCATCACACGCCGAACTTCCCGGCAGGCAGCCGGCGTGGCGGCGAGAGCGCTACCCGCAGCAGCTCCCCATCATGGGCAGTGGTCGCGGCGAACTTGGCCCAGGAGGAGAACCCACCATCCACGGCCGGCACCCCCAGCATCCGACGGACATCTCCTCGGATACTGGTTCCAGACATCCGTTCCTAGGCAAGGGACAGGGGGCGAGATGCCTCCGCCGATGCGTGAGGATCGCCGATCGATGCGGTGAGCTCCGTGGTGATGCCGGTTGCCGCATCACAGCCACCTGCCCGGCGCGGCCGGGTCTTCTGGGCGGCTCCATCGCCGTTTTGCGTCTGCCCGCACTGGAGGCGACGGCCCGGTGATCCGCCCGCGAGGCGAGGTTGATCGCCGCGTCGAGGTCGTGGTCAAGGGCCAGCCCGCAGTTCTCACAGCGGTGGATGTGCTCCTTGGGAGAGAGCTCCGCTTTGAGCATCCCGCAATCAGAGCATCTCTTGGAGCTGGGGACCGATGGGTCGGCCGCCACCAGTATGGAGCGGTACCAAGTGCACTTGTACCTCAGCTTGCGGCGGAACTTGGAGAAGCCCGAGTCGTCCATCGCTCCGGCCAGCTTGTGGTTGCCCAGCATGCCCTTGACGCCGAGGTCTTCCAGGGGAAGCGGAGGTGGGTCTTGGCCGGGGTGGTGGTCAACTTGTGGATGTGGTCGCGGCCCAGGTGGGCGACCTTGGCGTGGCGTCTGGCCAGGCGGCGGGCCGCTCCGCTGCGATTGCCCGAGCCCCGGACTTTGCGCGAGTGGGCCCGGGAGATGCGACCCAGCTTGCGCAGTCCCCGGGACTCCTGATGTGGGGCCGGAGATCAAGAAGCTCCGGGCGGCTGGTTGACCGAATAGCGGAGCACCAGATCGGTGCTGGGACAGCGGGTCTCGGTCTGGTTGAGCTGGGCGCAGAGGGCCGCCAGGGTGCGAGTGCGGCGGGGCGCCGAGATGGTAGAGCCGAACGTCCAGGTGGTCGTCGGATACCCCTACGGTGCCGCTGTCCCGGCAGGCCTGGCGCAGCAGGGCCCGGCCATTGTCCTCCGTTCGGCGGTGATTAGGGGCGAGCAACCGGGCCCGTGCCGTCTCGGCGTCGTACGCGCTCATGCGCACCCTGTGGGTGACCAGCATGGACTCGGCATCGAGCAGCTGGGTGCCCGGGGCCGCCCTCTTAATCTGGGGACGCCAGCGCTGGCTCGCCTCTTGGCACCGCATCAGCAGGTATCCGGGTAACGGCCGCGGCCGTGGTGCTCGGGAGAATGGCATTCGGGCACTCTGCCCGGCGCAGACCCCAGGCAGGTCCATGTGTGACCACGTCTGGCGGATCGAAGCGGCCGGGCCACCCGCTCATGTGGAGCGCTACCGCGCGGGAAGCGTCGGCGTGGCGGGTACCGAGTGCGAGGACCAATCCAAGCTCCCAAGGCGTAAGGGCAGCCACACCAGTGGCAGAAGAGCCGAAACGGCGACGGCAACCTTGGCAGCGTCCAGGTCGGGAAAGACCGCTCGTCCCGACCTGGACGCTGCTTATGGGCACCCAGTAGGAACGGTCCGACATCCTCCTGCAACGCCCATACACTGTCGCCGTGCTCGCGATCGACGTGCTCGGCGGCGGACTCGGGCGCGCCCCGCGGCGGCAATGGCGAGGGGCGCGGCCGGCCCCGGGGGTTCAGCTCCAGAGGGCTGCCGCACCCGCCCGATGGCGGCGGCGGCCTGCCCATGCGAGCAGCTGGGCAGGGAGCCCGGGAACCACTGCGTCGGGGCTGCGAGTCCACTTGCCTGACCTCCTACCGCTGTGCGGATGGGCGGCCCGGGACCGTCCTGGGCTGCCCTCGACGGCCCGCACGGTCTTCTCCAGCAGCCAGGGGGCCCGGGCCTCACCGTGAGCCCGCACCTGTGGGAGCGGGAGGCGGCGCTGGCCGCGCTCTCGACTCTGGTCGAAGGAGCCCGCTCCGGGCGTGGAGGCACGGTGTTCCTGGTCGGAGAGGGGGGGTTGGGCAAGACGACTCTGCTCGACTGGGCCGTGGATGGAGCCTCGGGGATGCGGATGGGACGGGCTTACGCCACTGCGGCGGAGGCGAGCCTGCCGTTCGGCCTCGTCGGAATGGCGCTGGCCGGGCTGGACGGCGGCGCCGTGCTGGACGAGGTGCTGGGCACGGACTCCCACGCGGCCCGGCCGGCTCGCCTCTATCGCAGCTTGCGCTGGTTGACTCAGGCGGCGTCCCAAGGCCCACTGCTGGTCGCGATCGACGACCTCCACTGGGGAGATCCGGACTCACTGGACCTGCTGGGCTTCCTCTGCCGGCGAATGGCCGGCCTGCCCGCCGCAGTGGTCGCCACCCTGCGCCCCTGGCCGCCCGCGGCCGCCGAGCTCGCCAGCGAGCTGGCCTGGGGCGGTCAGGCGGTGGTTGCGGAGCTGGCCCCGCTGAGCCCCGCCGGGGGGGCGGGGTTGCTGGGGGACCTGCTGGGAGCGGAGCTCCCAGCAGCGCAGGCGGGCGAGCTGTGGCGTGCCTGTGGAGGCAACCCGCTGCTGCTGCAGCTGGCCGCCGGGTCGCTGTCCGCCGGGCATGAGCGGCCGCGCTTGGGTCCAGCGGCGGGATTGGAGCGACGGATGCTGCTGGCGCGCTTCGCCGGGGTCGGCAGCTCGGCACTGCGCTACGCGCGGGCCGCCGCGATCTTCGGCCCCCGGTTCCGTACCGGCCTGGCGGGTCCACTGGCGGGGCTGGACGAGCCGGAGTCCACCGCGGCGCTGCAGGCCCTGTGCGCGGCCGGGCTGCTCGTCGACGCCAGCCCGGGCTGGGCCGCATTCTCGCATCCGCTGTTCGCCGAGGCCCTGGCCGACGACACCGCCGCTCCGGTGAGGGCGCGGCTGCACGCCGGCGCCTTCCGGCTGCTGGTGGCGGCCGAGGTCGATCCGAGTGAGGCAGCGGGGCATGCGGTGGCCGCTTCTCTGGTCGGCGACCCCCAGGCGGTGGTGGTACTGGAACGGGCCGGGAGGGCCGCCTTCGCCCAGGGCGCGCTGAGCGCCGCGACGGCTCACCTCTCCCACGCCGCCGAGCTGGCCGGTGCCGACCCGCCAGCGGGCCTGGTCCTCACCCTGGCCGAAGCCCTGGTCGCCCAGGGCCGCACCGCTGACGCTTCCGAGCTTTGTCGAGGTGTGCTAGGCCACCCAGACGTCCGTCCCCGGGCCCGGGTGGACGCTCTCCGCGTGCTCGCCCGGGCGGGACTGGCGGCCGGCCGGCCGGATGAGCTGCAGGCCCACTTCGAGGAAGCCGCCGAGGCCGCCCGCGCAGACTCCGCGGCCGCAGTCTCGGTGCTGGCCGAGGCGGCGGTCAGCTGCCTGCTGTCGTCGCCGCCGCGGTGGGTCGCCGCCCAGGTCGCCAAAGCCAGGGCGCTGCTGCCCGCAGGAGCGGCGGAACCAGCCGCGCTGCTGGCCGCGGCCGGGTACGTCGCGGTCCTGGGTGGTGACCCGGCCGGGGCTCCGGAGGTGGGGGCCGCGATCCGGTCCGTCGACTCCGGGATGGACCCGGGGTGGCCCAACGGGGAGTGGCATCTGCGGGTGAACAAGATGAACGTCAACAAGGCGTTGGAGCGCTTCGAGGATGCCGAGGCCACCTTCGCCGCCGGCTACCGCCGGGCTGAAGAGATCGGCTCCCCCGTGGCGATCGGCGCCTACGTCATCGCCCACGCCGACACCCTGCACCGCCTGGGTCGGCTGGAGGAGGCGCTGGGACTCATCGATCGGGCCGAGCAGCTCGCCGTGTTCGGCTACCGCAACCCCTGGGGGGGCCTGGCCCGCGCCATCCTGTTAGACGAGGCCGGCCGTCCCCAGGAGTCAGCCGCCGCCGCCGCCCAGGTGCAGCAGGCGGCCGGATCGCTCCCCGACTTCTACCCCATCCGCTGGCTGTGGCTGCGGCTGCTGGATGCGCGCCGCGATCTGGCCGCCGGCCACGTGGGGATGGCGGCGGCGGGGGTGGATAGGATCCGCGAGCTGGCTGCCACCGCGGGGATCGTCGAGCCCTGTGTGGTTCCCTGGGCGTCGATGGCCATCGCCACCTACCTGGCCGCCAGCCGGGTGGCCGAGGCCCGGGCGGTGCTGGAAGAGTTGGAGGCGGTCGTTGAGCCGCTGCCGTGCCGCTGGCCGCGGGCGGCCGCCGCCGTCGGACGGGCCCTGCTGGCCGAACAGGACCGGGATCCCGCCTCGGCCGAAGCGCACTTCGTACGGGCGCTGGGCCTGCACGCCCAGGTTGCGATGCCCCTGGCCGAGGCGGACACCCTGATCCGCTACGGCGTGTTCCTGCGCCATTGCGGAGCGCCCAAGCGGGCCCGCGAACCGCTGGGCCGAGCGCTGCAGCTCGCCGAGGCCTGCGGCGGGGGCCGGTTGGCGGGGCTGGCCGCCGCCGAGCTGGCCGCCTGCGGG
>JAJYPP010000169.1 GCA_021795235.1 bacterium | reverse complement strand
AATGTGGAGTGAAACGCCGATGCTGGAGGAAACTGCCCCCACTTATACACCATCCCCTCCTCCGCGTGCCCTGGGCACTCACCTACTCCTCTTCGGATGCCTCTCTCACAGACCCCTGAATGGACACAGGCCACATGCCCGAGATAGCGGGCCAGGTTGCCGGTCAGCACGTTGGCAAAGATGGCGCCGAACACGGCTGTCCCGAAGGAACCGCCGATGGACCTGAAAAAGGTGGCACCGGAGGTGGCCACACCCAGCTCGGAGTGCGGGACCGCGTTCTGAGTGGCGATCACCAGCACCTGCATCACTCCCCCCAGGCCGAGCCCGAGGATCACCATGTAAAGGAAGATCGTCGGAGTCCCGGTGTTGACTGCGAGGCGGGAGAAAAGGAAGAGGCCGACGGTCATCACTGCGGTGCCCAGGATGGGGAAGATCTTGTATCGACCCCACCGGCTGATCAGCACCCCAGAACCGATCGAGGTCACCAGAAGTCCAGCCATCAGCGGCAGCAGCTCCAGGCCCGAGCCCGTGGGACTGGCGCCGCGGACGACCTGGAGGTAGGTGGGCAGGTAGGTGATCGCGCCAAACATGGCAAAGCCGACGATGAAGCCGATGGCACTGGCAGCCGAGAACACCCGATTCCTGAACAGGTGCAGCGGCAAGATCGGCTCGACAGCCCTGGTTTCCACGAGGGTGAAGCCGGCCAGGAGGATCACTCCCGCCGCGGCCAGGGCCAGGATGGGAGGGGAAGCCCAGGCGAACGTGGTACCACCCAGAGTGGTCAGCAACACCAAGCAGGTAACTCCCACGGCTAGGAGCGCCGCCCCGAGGTAATCGATGACGTGCTGCACTCGCCGCAGGGCGCTGGGAAGAAACCAGGTGGTGACGAACAGAGCCACGACCCCGATCGGGAGGTTGATGTAGAAGATCCAGTGCCACGATAGGTTCTGCACGAAGAATCCCCCAAGGAGCGGCCCCACCACACTGGACAGACCGAAGACGGCGCCGAAGATGCCCTGGTACTTGCCTCTTTCCCGGGGAGGCACCACGTCTCCGATGATGGCCTGAGCGCCCACCATGAGGCCGCCGGCGCCAAGCCCCTGGAGGGCGCGAAAGACGATGAGCTCGATCATGGAGGAGCTGAGACCGGAAAGCGCCGACCCGATCAGGAAGATCACGATCGCGGCCTGGAAGAAGCTCTTCCTCCCGTACATGTCGCCAAGCTTGCCCCACAGTGGAGTGGACACGGTGGAGAGCAGCAGGTAGGCGGTCACCACCCAAGAGAGATGGGAAAGCCCGTGCAGGTCCCCCGCGATGGTGGGCAGCGCCGTCGCCACGATGGTCTGATCCAGGGCGGCCAAGAGCATCCCCAGCATCAGGGCTCCGATTACCAGCGAGACCCGGCGCTGCTCGAGGGCCGGGGAGCCCAGGGGCGAGACCCGGCTCACGACGCGCTGCCCGCGAGTAGGACGCCGCTCATGCAGAAGGCTTCGCCCTGCTCCGGACCCGACATCGGACCTCGACTCGCACCCCGGCCGAGGTCACCCCCCGAGTCCCGGGAGAGCCCGCTTGGTGCGCTGTGGACATCGGCTGCGGCCGTCCCCGGTGCCCGACCCCTGGTCATGGAACCAGCCGCCCGTCGGCAGTCTCGCTGGTCCTCACCAGCCGCGAGCCAGCGACGGCGCCTCTCGGTGCATCCGCCCGCTGCTGGAGGGCCGGAGCCGACAGCGGCTGCTCTTCGCTGTGAACACCGCTTGACCTGGTTCGTCAAAGCTGACAGTCTTTGTCAACCGCGTCCCTCCCATGACCAGGTTCTCGCCTTGCGGCGACAGGAGGGGCGACTAGACCCGGGAGTCCCACCCGGAGCGACGCGGAAGCTCCCGCCAGTGAGCCAGACCTCGGCAAACGCTTGCGGTCTGCGTCTCATCTGGCGACCTCATCGGTGCGCCGCCGATCTGTTAGATCGCCTACAGGCATTGTCGTAGCGCCTGCTGCTACCGCTCTCGACCACCGGTACCGCTGGCACTCGACGAGAGCCCCCCACGGCGAGCCCTTGCGCCATCGTTGACGCCACGGGGGATACCCGTCGGCGGCGATGAGCCGCTCCTCCGCGAGGGTCTTCGTCAAGCGTTTCGCGATCCCGGACGACTTCGAGCGCGCTCCTTCTGTAGGCGTACTCTTCTCGTCCGCGGCTGCTGCCGCTTCCGTTAGACCTTCTCTGAGTCTGCTGATCCTCTTGCGGGTGGTGGGATCGAATCGCTCGCAATGCCCGAGCGCCCGCCTGCCGATCACCTTGGCCGCCGCCTGGTGCACCGACAGCCCCTCATCAGCCTGGTAGCGCCAGCGCCCCATGGCCGAGGTGAACGCTGGGTTCGCCACGCTCCAGGCCACCCCAACCTTGACGGCTCTACGCACCACGGCCTCGAGCACCTTCTCGTAGGCGAATCCGGCACTCATCCGGTTGAAGGACCGGTTGGTGTCGTGGTCCTTGGCGAAGTCGAGCCCCTCGAAGGCGAGCGGCTTACCGAGCTGGGCTGCGGCATCACAAGCGAGCTTGGCGACCACACCGGCGAGATAGTCCCGCCGATCAGTCGAGCCCTGGGTCCAGTCGGGGACCTTGATCCATAGCACCCCGTTGCCGACCCCGATGTGACACTCGCCGGGGTACTTCTGAAGGTTCGTCGGCTGGGGCAGGCAGAAGCCCTTCGGGAAGCGCTCTCGATTCCCAGCGGCATCGAGGTTGTAGAACGCCAGACCGTCGGGGTTGGTGTCGAAGGCGAGGACCCCTTGGGAGAGGTCGGCTTCGACGGGACGTACCCCGCTGGGGCCGGTGATGTGCGCTCGCAGGAGTTCCCCGTCGCGCATCAACTCCACCGAGTAGGCGTCACCACTGGCCACCCATGCGCCGAGCAGTGCGCGGTACTTCTCCGGCACCCACAGATCCCCCTCGACGCGCGGGGCGC
>JAJYPP010000168.1 GCA_021795235.1 bacterium | reverse complement strand
CGGGACGTGGCCGAGCGAGCCTGCCTTCCCTGGTCGGTGACCTCCGAGGCGATCAACTTCCTGACCTCCGAGGGCTACTGCGGGACCACCGGGATCCGCGGCACCTACGCCGGGGGCGACTTCGCGGAGAGCCTGCAGTACCTGGTGACCGGAGCCGGGCGCGACCGGGCCCGGGAGATCCTGGAGCTCAACCAGTACGCCGGGCCCGCCCCGGTGCATCTGGACGACTACCTGGACAGCGCCGAGGCCCTCCTGGAGGACTCCCACACCGTCTTGGCCCAGGACCTCAAGCACGCTCTGCGGCACATGGTGGTCCCCGAGCACGTCATAGAGGTGGTGGGCACCGCCCTCACCGGCCGCCAGGCGCTCTTCCTCTATGGCCCTCCCGGCAACGGCAAGAGCTCCATCGCCGACGCCTGCGCAAACGTCCTCGGAGACCCCATCTTCATCCCCCACGCGCTCTACGTCCACGGTGAGGTGATCCGGCTCTTCGACCCGGTCCACCACCGCCTGGTCTCCGGGCCCCCTCTGGAGCACGATCGCCGCTGGGTGCTGGTCTACCGGCCGGTGGTCCACGCCGGCGGGGAGCTCAAAGGCAACGAGCTGGAGCTCTCCTTTGATCGCTCCCTGGGCTTCTACGAGGCTCCCCTGCAGCTCAAGGCCAACGGCGGCATCTTCCACGTGGATGACTTCGGCCGCCAGATGATCCCGCCCACCCAGATCCTGAACCGCCTGATAGTGCCACTGGAGTCCAAGGTCGACTACCTCAACGTGGCCCGGGCAGGCACTACGGTGAGCGTGCCGTATGCGGCCGTGCTCCTACTGTCCACCAACCTCGAGCCAGATGACCTGGTGGACGAGGCATTCCTGCGCCGGGTGCGCTACAAGGCGCTGGTGCCAGACCCCACCCTGGACGAGTTCCGCGCCATCTTCCAGAGGGTCTGCCAGAACCACGCGGTCGCCTACAGCGACCAGGCGCTTCGGTATCTTCTCGCGACCCACTACGAGCCCGTGGGCCGGCCGCTCCGAGGGTGCCACCCCCGCGACATCGTGGAGCAGCTCATCGCGACCGCCAGGTATCGGGGCATGCCGCCAGAGCTCAACCAGGATCTGCTGGACCGGGTCGCCAAGGCCTACTTCTCGGACATCCGTCCGACGGTAGGGCGACGGCCCGGGGATTCTCCCAGAAACCTCAGCTGAGGCCAGCCGACCGGCGCCGTCTCCGGCCGGACAAGCTGGAGACTTGGTTTCATCCTGGCCGAGCTCGGACTCCGCGGATTCCGCTCAGCTCATCCAAGGAGGTCCGAGGCCCGTCGGATCGCCCGCCCACCGTGAGATCCCAAAGCTGACCTGGGGACTGGGGAGAACGCGCCCACGGTTCTCCCGTGGAACTCAGCAGGTGGTCGTCATCAGCGGGTTCATCCCGCCCCGCGCAGCTCTTTCGCTCCCTGCTCAGGCGCGACTTCATGGCGGCAGGAGATCTTGCTCTCGCATCTCGGGGACCTCCCGCTCTGCCAGGAAGATCTCTTCGATCAAGAGAGGAGTCGTGGACAACAGGAGGGCAGGAGGATAGAGACGATCCACCAGCGTAAGAACCTCATCTACCGACTCGAGGCCGAACAACCCGGCCAGGAGGGCGATCTCTCCCCACTCAGGCTCGGGCCGGGCAGAGGGACCTTCATCCCCAGCAGAGACTCTGGTGAGGCGGCGGTGACCCGCGGGCCCGGGACCTCCAGCACCCGGGTGGGGCCGGGATCAGCACCAGCATGAGAACTTTGACCATGTCGTAGAGCCAGCCGCGAGGCAATCAAGGGTCATCCCCCACAATCTCGGCCGCCCTGTGAATCTCGTCGTTGGGTGCGAAAGCGGCGTCGATGTCTCTGGGCATGCGGTTGGCGCAGCAGGCCACGACCCGCCCCGCCCCGCCCATGGGGCAGATAATCCGACCATCCCTCTGACGGCCAGTTGTCCGCCCAAGCGCGTCAAGGCCGCGATCGCTCTATCCCTGGTCCGCCGCACTCAGCGTCTTGGTGTCATCGACGATCGGGCCCCCACGCCGGTCACGAGGACTCACCGCTTGGCGAAGGACCTTGAACTCGCGCGCCAGCTGGTGGAGATCCAACCTCTCTGGCCCGCGACGAACTACCAGGACCTGGCCACCCGGTCAGGCTCCTGAAACCAGGCCGGGGCCGGGCGACCACGCTGTAGGGTGAGGTGCTCCGCCTGAGCCGCCCTGGGCTCATCCGTCGCGCTATCCCCCGGTAGGGGCCGGGGCGTCAGCCACGACTAGGTCGGTGTCGGCTGGGCCGCCCTCTGCCTTGTCGCCCAACACCTGCACGATTCCCGGGGACTGGGGGACGGTGGGCGCCGACACAACCAGCCTGCTTCTCGGCCGCGGGTCGGAGTTGATCACCACCGACGAGCAGAAGGTCTTTCCAGAAGAGGTCGAGCAGATTCTGCAGCCCTTCCCCGGCATCCGGGCCGCCGTCGGCGTAGGGGTCACCAGACCGCACGCTGGAACGAGGTCATCGGCGCGCTTGCGGAACCGAGCGAGAAGGGATCCGCCCTCGGCCTCTGGGCCGCCGCCGACTCGACCCGTCAGCACGTGGCCATCCACAGGACGCCGCCGATCACCTCAACGATCAACTCGATCGGACGGAGCCCGTCAGGTAAGGTCGGCTACACAGCGCTCAAACCGATGGCTGTGCGACCGGCCGGCAGATCGCCTGCCACCTTACCCACCTGACCCGGCCGAGCGGCGGGGACCGGTTCGCACGGCCTTCCCTCACCGCCCCTGCCGCACCAGCGCTGCACATGGGACGAAGGATCTGGGCCACAAGTCGAACTCGCCTCCCGGGCCGATGAGCGCGCCCGTAACGGCAGGTCGGGGCGCGGGACCCTGACCCCTGACGGTGGGTGCACCCACGGGTCCGGCCCACGGGCACTGAGGGTCGTCGGGGACGTACCGGGTCGGTCTC
>JAJYPP010000021.1 GCA_021795235.1 bacterium | reverse complement strand
GGGCATGGTGCGGGCTCCCAGGCTATCCAATAAGCACTACTAATTATAGCCTGCCCTGAGTACAAATGCAAGCCCACCTCACTTCAATTCCTGCCGGGCTTATGCCCCCGTGTCAGGAGTCCTGGAGCCTGGCGTCGGTCGGTGGCGGCGAGCTCGGATTGGTCTGCGCCGGTCAGCTTGGCCAGACTGGCGCTTAACTGGGACAGCTGCCGATAGCCATTGAGCCGATGGAACTGGCGCTCCGCGGAGAGCATCCCCGCAACTGCCCAACGTAGGCGCACGCCTCCTGGATGCCAGTGCTTCACATTGCGGCAGCGCCAGCGGACAATGTCCACCATCGACTCCACGCAGTTGGTGCTGTCCAGTGACTTCAGCAGGGGACCCTCAACCCCAGCCGGGTGACCGTGAACGTCTCCTCCAGCCCTTCTCGCAGACTCCCGGCAGCGTCCGGGGTGACCTTCTCCAGCCTGGTAGCCAGGCCTCGAAGCTCGGCTATGCCCTGATCCGCGTCAGGGTTCCTCCAAGCCCGCCGCATCTGCGCCTTAGCCCATCCCCGCTCCGACTCGGGCAGATGGTCGCTGACGTTTCTCTGCTTGTGGACTCGGCAGCACTGGATCACCGCTCGGTTTCCGAACACATCCTTGACCGCACGGGAGAGCGCCTTGCCCCCATCCAGCACGAAGAGGAGCCCCTCTTGGGGGTTCAGCCCTCGATCTCGCAGGTCACACATAAGTCCCCGCACCACCTCGGCGTTCTCGGTCAACCCTTGGACCACCCCCAACGGCACCTTGATGCCCTCGGCGGTCACCCCCAGCGCTCCCACCCTGGTCTGCCCCACAAAGTCGAAGCCATCCGCGAACACCACCAAGAACCGCTCCCCGGACAGATCCCGGGAGCGGAAGGCATCGAGCCGGGCCTAAGGAGCGGCCACGAACCGATGGGAGACCGCCGACCTTGAGGTGGAGTTGGCGGTGTCTTCCACCTCGGTCCCCACCGGCTCCAGCCCCACCCGGTAGTACCGGGTGGACAGCCCCGCCGGCGTCCTGGCCACTGTCTGTTCGCTCAGCAGGTCCATCTCGGAGAAGGTGCGATAGACGCTCAGCGCCACCTCCTGTCCGCTCCGGGTGCGCCCCTGGGGTGCTGCACTGGGATCTTCCGGGCTTCCAGCACCACAGCTCCCATTTCACGGCCATGCCGGTATGCCGTTCTGGCTTCCTTCTCGTGGCGGTCCTTAGCCCCCACCACATGCGCGACCTCCACCTCTATCAGCTCTTTCATCCCTTCCAGACCGGCCGCCGCTGAAGCGGCCAACGGCCCCTCCCGCATCCTGGAGGCGAACACCGCCAGTCCACCTGCGGCAACAGCCTCCAGCCGCTCCGCCACACCATCCGGCAGCGGCTTCCCCAGGCTATACTCGACCGTATTCGACCTTGCCCCGATGTGCGATGCTCCCGTCTCGGTGGCCCTCCGTTCTCACTTGGTTGGTTGAGACGCGCCAAGTCTGGCTCACGGCAGGCCCGAGGCGGGGGACTACCTTTTCAATTTCTACGAACCCGGGGACAACCTCGCGGTCGCCGCCTGCCCTGGGTCGTTACAGTCCTGATTCGCAGCGTTACTCGCGACTTGATCCTAGAGCGCGTAGACTTCGGTGGTGGATATCGAGGCTCGGCCATCCAGGGGCCGCAACATACTCCATGAGGGGCGCGCGGGAACGTCATCATGTGCGCGTCCGCTTCGAGTCATGGGCACTTCCCGGGCTGGCAACCTCTCCCGCCGTGGACCCTATCGTTGCCATACAAGTGGTGAAAGGGCAGGTCGCGCACCCACGATGGGTTATCGGCCCGTCGCGAGAGCGGGGCGAACCTGCCCATCAGCCATTCGCCAGTTCCATACTGGCATAGGAGCCAGCCATGGTCGTCGCACCTCGTGACCGGATTGATTCTCACAGCCTAGATCCACAAGACCGCGCCAGCATCAGCGGACCATTTCGGGCTGGTCAGCACGGCGGAAAGTCCCCAGGGCCCGACATGCTATCGCCAAAGACCCCTATGGACAGTGAGCTCCTGATCCAAGTGCGGTCGGTCATCCTACAGCAGGCATTTCGTGCGCACGTCGGCCACATTGGGTCCGCACTCGCCATCGCCGATATCATGGCCACGCTTTACCATGACATCCTACGTATCGCGTCGCCAGATGATTCCCAACGAGATCGCTTCATCCTATCCAAGGGCCACGGTGCCCTAGCTCTCTATGCGGCACTATTTGCCACGGGCAGGATCTCAAAGACAGACCTCGGCACCTATTGCGGGGACCAGAGCCTGCTTGGCGTCCATCCCCAACACGGCCTCCCATACGTGGAGTTCACCACTGGGTCATTGGGACAGGGCCTTTCGTGGGGAGTCGGGCTGGCACTCGCAAGCAGGATGCTCGGATCACCCGGACGCACGTTTGTCCTGCTGAGCGATGGGGAGTGCAACGAGGGAGCGGTATGGGAGGCGATTATGTACGCGAGCCAGCACCGGCTTGGCAGCCTCTACGCAATCATCGACATCGACGGGCAGCAGGCCCTGGGCTTAACCAAAGATGTTATTGACCTAGAGCCCATGCAGGAGCGGTGGCGGGCATTCGGCTGGGACGTTCATGAGGTGAATGGCCATGAGCCCCAGGCGATCATTCGGGCCATCGCGCTGGCCGCACGCCAGCCGACTAAGCCGCACGTACTCCTAGCCCGTACTGTGTTTGGCAATGGCGTTGCATTCATGGAGGGCAAAATAGCGTGGCACTATCTCCCCCTCTCCAGAGCGGAATACGCCCTTGCAATGAAAATGGTCGGAGCCGGGATGTGAGAAAGGCTTTTGTCGAAACTCTAGTCGCGTTGGCCAGAGCGGACGAAAGAGTCTGCCTTCTAACGGGCGACCTCGGCTTCGGGGCACTTGAGCCGTTCGCCAGTGAGTTTCCAGACCGGTTTTTCAACGTCGGAGTGGCCGAGCAAGACATGATAGGAATCGCCACTGGGCTGGCCGCATCTGGCTTCATTCCTTACGCCTATTCGATCGCCACTTTCGCATCCCTCCGCCCCTATGAATTCATCAGGAACGGTCCGATCGTCCACCGCTTACCAGTGAGGATAGTTGGAATGGGAGCTGGGATGGAGTATGGCTCCAATGGCATCTCCCACTACTGCCTGGAAGACCTCGGCGTGATGCGCATTCAGCCCAACCTTACTGTTGTGGCTCCTGCAGACTCACAGCAGGCGAGAGCGGCCGTACTGGCGACCCACGAATTAGAAGGCCCCGTCTACTTGAGCTTGAGTAAGAACGATCAGCTTCTCGTGCCCGGGCTCGAGGGGCGCTTCCAACTCGGTCGCTGTGACACATTGAGCGACGGCCATGCTGCCGCGGTCTTCAGCGTCGGCGCCATCACCCGCAACGCCTATGACGCAACCCGACGCTTAAGCGACATGGGTCATGACTGCACTTTGGTAGCAGTCTCCACGCTCGCTCCCGCGCCAGCTCCCGATATCGCAGAGCTCCTTGACGGTTTCTCGTTGGCCTTCACGGTCGAGGCCCACTACATCACGGGCGGTCTGGGGTCGATGGTAAGCGAGATAATCGCCGAGGCCGGGCTGCCCTGCCGCCTTACCAGATGTGGCGTTACGGTAGCGCCAGCAATGCTGAGCGGCAGCCAAGCAGCCATGGAAGCTGAGTGCAAGATAGACGCGGCCCACCTAGCACACACCATCGCCCTTCAGCTCTAGATCTGTCCGACAACCATGCGAGGTACGTCGCTGATGGCAAGCCACACTTCGCCTTCCCAAGATGCCAAACTAGCATGGCCCTACAGCGGGCACATCATCCGAACTCGCCCTCCCAGGGCTAGATAGCCACCCTCACTAGTGCCGAGCGACCGTGCTGACCCACCCCACTCAGATCGGCAGGAGTCTCAAGCGGCGTGCACTTGGACCGCGTCAGGTAGGATGAGGATGTCGATCGCGCATACTCGACGCGCATTCGGCAACGTCGGGTCTTACCTTGCCGCGTGGTTCTGCGCCCTGAACCGATCTTCGCCGAAGCATGTGCTGCTGCCCACTCGGGATGCCATGCAGTTGGAGACTCGGCTGATCTGGCTGGAGGTAGCCGCCCTGGCACGCTTGGTGACCGCGCCCGCCGGCACCGCCAACCTAGTCACCGCGTCCGCCCCGTGGTTCGATGTCTTGTTGCCGATGCTCGGTTATGGCCTGGCAGTCTTCGCAGTCGTATGCGCACTGCTCCTACCCACGGCGCGATCTGTTCCGCCCGCGATTCGCTGGATGTCCTGGGTCACAAGGCCAGCTCTCGTGGCCGGTCTAGTGATCTGGTGCTCGCTCACCCTGCAAGCCGTGCTGGTAAGCGAGCCGATATTCAACAACGATGCCAATCTCGTTACGGCGTGTTCGGCACAATCGGTCCTGGCACACAAGGACCCATATTCACAGTCGATTCTTGCATGCGCCCACGAGCTCCACGCACCCTTGACCATCGAGTCGCCCATCGCTCGTGGCGAACTGTCCCAGTTTCGCTACGCGCCGCCGCTCCAAGTGCAGGTCGCCGTCGCCAAGTCCGGCCTAAGACACCACCAGCGATCAGCCGCCTTCCCAGGAATCGCCTACCCACCGCTAGCCACATTGTGGATGGTGCCGGTGATCTCCCTACCAAGATGGGCCTCGGTAGTATGGACGCTTGCTTTGTTTGCCGCATGGACACTTCTCCTGTGTTCACGCGCCAAGCGCAGCATGTGGCCCCTTGTGCTCACCGTGGTCCTCCTGCAGAGCGGAGCAGGCACCGCCCTGCATGGGGCGCTCTTTGGCGACGGGGAGATCATCTCCTACATCATGATGGGGTTCGCTGTGCTATGGCTAGAACGGCCGATTGTTAGTTCTGTAGCGCTGGCACTGGCCGTCGGCTCCAATCAACTCGCATGGGTGATGTTACCCGCAATGGCACTGGTCTCCATTCGCATGTTCCGCGATTGGCATCTTCGCCTTCCCGTCTTCGTAGGAACCTCACTGGTCTTGGTCGGCCCTTGGCTCATCATAGACCCGGCGGCGATCCGCACCATCTTGGGACTCTTCGGCCAACCAACCTTTCCCGCAGGTGAGGGGCTTGTAGCTCTCGTAACCAATCACACCTTGCCGCTGTTCCCAAGATTCGCGTTCGAGGCGATAACGCTCGCGGTAATCGCGGCGACGCTGGCCATCGGCTGGACCCGCCCTCGACTGGTGCTTCTCTGCCTCCCGCTCAGCTGTGCCGCGTTCTGGTTCAACTGGCATAGCGACCCCAACTACCTCTCACAGATGCTCCTGCTTGCAACTGCGCTTGTGGTCGGCGTGTGGGGCCTCGACTCTGATCGCATCATCGCTCTCTAGTGCACGTGGGAGGCGGATCCTAGGTCTGCGGCCCGCCCTCTCCCCCAAGGCTGGGGCACGTCTTCCTCCGGCATTCTGTCTCACGCGGCACGTGACACGTGACCAGCAGCGCTCTGGTACGCGCTCTTGGCCGGCTCGATGCGTGGCCCACGACCCGAGATCCTTCCGCCAACTCCGGCCAATGTGTTCCTCATCGCGGACCGACACCGCATGTGGTCAATTGCACTCTACCTCTGCACCTCCACCCATGCGGGCTCCGAGCGCCGTCTCTAGCGCCGCCACCGCGACAATCCGAGATTCATAGCGCAAGCCCCCGCTCGACCACCATCGGCCACCGCTCACGCGGCGGAACCCCCACTGACCACGGTGCCCCAAAACTGCACCCTCAGCAACCGTTCTCTGAGCGACCCACCCTCTCACACTAAGCCGACCGCTGGTTTCCGGACCCCGTGGGCAGGTGACCGAGCCCTGTTGATCGCGGTCGCGATCGGCCACGGTCCAGGAACTAATGGGACCATTAGTAGCATCGGCAGCGGCACTTGGCCAACCGTCTGACGGTCATTCAGGACGGCTTTACACCGGTCGCCACAGTGTTACCGATCGGAAGCCACAAACTAAGGCCACCCAAGCGCATACTGCTTGCGACCCGAGAAATCACCGACGTAACAGCGCCCGGAGGCAGCAGGCTAACCAGATACTCTACAGAGTGACGGTTCACCGCCGGCCTAACAGAAACCGTTCCAAACCCTACAGTCTCCAACAAGCGCCTGGTGGTCTTCGGAGTGAAGAGGAAGGTATGCTCCACGTCAATAATCGGACTCCTCTCCCTCAAGACCCTCGCAGACACAGCTGTAAGGTTATGATGGAAAGAGAGTATCATGCCTCCAGGGCGTAGAGCTGAGAAGCACGCCTTCAGCGTCTCGGCCGGGGCGGGCAGATGGTCAAGCACCTGGAATAGACACACTAAGTCAAATGTGTCGCGCTGGAACAGGTCGCCGGTAAAGGGAGACGTGATGATCTTGTCCTTGACATCAGGATCCGCCCGGCCCACTGCCTCGCGGCTGGCCTCCACGCCGCACACTTCCGCGACACCCATCCGTAACGCCTCCTTCAGAAAGAACCCATTGCCACAACCGACTTCCAAAAGCTTGTTGATTGGGCCCCGCGAGCGCGCCACACGAGCAAATTGCGCCCGGTAAGTCGCTGTGAGGTCGGCGATCTGCGCGACGTACCCAAAGTGACTGGCTTCGTAGAACGCCATGAGAGCCACCGTATCTACGACCGGGTCCGCGCGAGCTAGCCCGCATCCCGTGCAGACGACGACCCGATAGTGCACTCGGTCTGGTTTCCTGCGGGCCGAGAATGTCGACGGACTCAGGTCCTGTGGTTGCACGTTGGCGGGGTACAGCTCGCGAGCTCCTGCCTCATCACCGCAGATGGGACAATGGGTACGCACAAACCGAATCTCGGACAGCTCTTCAAATCTCTCTGTCACACTTGCAGTCCATACCTTCTGCGAATGCGCGAACTACTCCCCATCCAGCCATACATCGCCATGAGCCCATCCGCGAGGTCTGTACTGGGCGACCATCCGACTTCCCAGGCAATCCTCCTAGGGTCGGCGAGCCATGTTGCACAATCCCACACACGCCTGTTGGCTTCCGACCACACTGGGTCAACGGCCACCGCAAACATGCGCTGAACGACCTCGATCAGGTCTTTAAGGGTCGTTTGCCTTCCCGTTCCCACGTTGAGGACTGATCTGTGCTGGTCTGCCCGTACTTGTCTGGCTACCGCCAACATAGCTTCGATTACATCATCGACATAGATAAAGTCTCTCGCAGTGTCTGCTTCCGCGAGTGGCGGCCATCGACCATGTGCTGCCGCGGATAGGACGGTTGGAATAAGGCGCGATGGCCGCTCCCACGGTCCGTAGACCGAGTAGAGCCGAAGAATTGTCACAGGTGCGTCGGCGCACTCTGCCAAGTATCGAAGTAGTAATGTTGCCGCCGCCTTCGTCGCTGCATAGGCGCTACTTGGCGTCAACGCCTCATCCTCATCGGGCGCGTGATCCTTAGAGCCGTACTCAGAGGACGAACCCGCGTGTACGATTGACCTGGCCCCCGCTCGAGTACAGCAACGGATCAGATTAAGGGTGTCAACAACGTTTGCCGACAACGCACACCAGAACTCATCCTGCTCCGGATAGGCCCCGTAGGCCGCGCAATGGAACACCGACTCCGGGGCCAGGGCCGAGATGAACGCCCCGACTCTCGCGTGGTCCGAGAGGTCAATCTGGTGAAGATGCACGTTGTCTGGCATACCGATGAGCCGCCATCGGCGATGGCCGGGGCGCACCAGACAATGAACTTCCTCACCGTCGGTCGCCAATCGACGCGCCAGATTAGCTCCGACGAAGCCCGAAGCACCAGTCACTAGGGCCGTGCGACCTCCGAGGACCGATGGGGTCACCGTGCACCATCCCGATCTCCGCCGACCGATGGCCCGACCGGGGGGTTAATCACGCTGGCAACAATATATGATGGACGCCGCTTCACCTCGTCGTAAATGTGAGCCAAGTAGGATCCGATGATCCCCAAGGCAAGCAGTTGCACTCCGCCCAGGAACATAACGACCAACAGCACCACGGCAAACGGCGTGGACACAAGGTGAGGGCGTATCAGGTGCACCACTAACTCGGCCAGTATCCCAAGCCCAGTCAAGCCTATCACGAAGGCAGACATGACGGTGATGAGTTCGAGCGGTGCATAGGAAAACGACCATATGGCTCTGCGCGCCCATCCCAGGTTCCTGAGAAACGAATTGGTCGACCTGCCAAACTTGCGCGCGGGTCGGAAGTACGCGACCCCGATCTGTTTGTACCCCACCCATGCACGCAGCCCCCTGATAAAGCGATTATTCTCGGGCAGGCTATTCATCGTGTCGACCACCCTCCGGTCCAGCAGCGAAAAGTCCCCAGCGTCAAGAGGCATCGGCACGTAGGCTGCACTTCTAAACAGGCGATAGAAGACCTTGTAGGCTAAGCCGAGATACCAGCTGGCGTCACGCCCTGTTCTAACGCCATAGACGACATCATAACCTTCTCGCCAGCGTCGAATCATCTCCGGGATTACGGACGGTGGGTCCTGCAGGTCACCATCCAGAAGCACGACTGCGTCACCAGTAGCGATCCTCATGCCGCTCGTAAAGGCAGCCTGGGAACCGAAGTTACGACTGTGGTTGACGACGACGACGCTGGCATCCTGTTCGGCCAGAGCTTCCAAGAGCTCTAGCGCGTTGTCGGGACTGGCGTCATTGACAAAGACGATTTCACCACTTACTGCGGCCGCGCAGAACGCAGCTCGAAGTCCTCCGTACATTTCGGGAATGGCTTGCGCATCCCTATAGCAAGCCACCACAGCAGTGACTCGGTCAACTCGTTCCGCCTGCGCTGCCTCGACCCGGGTCACTCGGGTGTGCCCCATGGGTGATGCACTAGATGTGGTGCGAGGTCGTTTCCAGGTCCCGTACACGCACCACCGTCCCGCGCTAGGGTAGCAAGAGCGTCCGCCGGCAGGCCATAGCCGCCTGCCAAGGCTGCAAAGATACCGAAGGCCACAATAAAGTAGTAGTTGAAAAAGGCGAACTTCGCTACGAGAAGAGCCCCAAGCAGCAACAGGGAGGCCGACATCACGTCGTCCGGCCAGGATTGCCGACCGCGTGACAGGAAGATGCCTAGCAAGAGTGCAGGGACCCCAGCTACAACGAACCATGGCAGTGGTGCTCCGGCTAAGTGGCCCCAAATGGCGTTGACTCCCAGGGCATCACGTCGCCACGGGACAGAAAGGGGAGTAAGAAGGACATCGCTGACATACCGCACGGGCCCTGTCCAGACTATGAACGGTAACGTGATAGCGGCGGCTAAGGCGACCCCGGCCATGATTTCGTGTCGCAGATGTCGATGCCAGATGAATAGGAATACCACCAACGGCAGTCCCAAGAACGTGCTCGCAAGTCCTAGGCCGAGAGCGCAGACAGCGATGCTTGGCGAGTGGTCACGCAGCCAGAGCCAGACTATGACGCCGGTTACTGATGCGACCTCAATCCACGACTGAATGACCATAAATGTTGTGAATGGGCACGCTAGCACCAAAGCGAGGAGCGGCCACGCATGGCCCGTTCCGACAGTGCGCCTGGCAATCATGGCTATGGCAAGGACTAAGAGTCCCATCAGAAGTATCTCAGAAGCACGGACATCGCCAAGCAGCCTGCCGGGGATGACAAGGAGAAGGGCTCCGGGGCCATACGGGAAAGGAGTGAACCGTTGCCCCGGAGTAGTCGAGGCATACAATAATAGGTACGGATTGCGGCCATGGAGCAGGTGTTCGGACCCAGACTGAAGTACTGTAAAGACATCGATTGATGCCCGGCCCCATCTTATCTTGCTCAGAATCACACTGATGTCCGCGGAGACTGCGACTGCTAACCCGCTCCAGCGTAGCCACTGCCTCTCAGAGAAGAGCGCGAGAGAACCCAGTGCCAGAAGCAGAACCGAGGCAACGAAAGGGACTGACTCACCCATGAAGTGACCGAGGCTGTCCGTTAGGCTCAGAACAGCCAACACTGCGGTGGCTAGAATGAAAGTACCGTTAGAGGGGAAGCCAGGCAGGGCTCTTGACGCAGTGGACACAGCGACCACTAGGGCGAAACACAGCAAGACGGCGCCAGTCAGCGAATAGGAGCCATAGTTGATGGCATTGGCGATGGAAATCGCTATCACTAGACAAATGCCTAGTGTGGGCCGCAATCGCACATCACGCCGTAGAGCGGCTCGGGACCACTTTAGTGACACTGCAGGGAAGTGTACACCTGATCTCCCGCACGAAGTCAGCGGGCCGGACCCATCAAGCGACACTGCCATTCGGGACCGCCAAGTGCATGGTGCGCGGGGATCCGATCGTATCCAATCTGGCGCCAGAATGCATTGAGTTACCCAGGTGGGCCCACTCGTAGCTCACCCGGGCCGGAAGGATGGTCCGGTCGCTAGCGGGATCTCGTCGGTTGCCTCCCTTCGACGCCTAGCCTGTAGTGCCATGGCAGCGCTTGTACTTCTTGCCCGAGCCGCACGGACAAGGCGCGTTGCGCCCCACAACCGGCAGCGAGCCGGTTGTGGGACTCCGGTTGGGAAGCGGCGGGGATGGGGTGCCGGGTGCTCCCAGTCCAGCTGGATCGAGGGGACTGCCGGACTGAGGCTGCTCTGCAGTCTGCGAACTTGCTTTGGTGCCAATCCCCGCGTCCGGAGCGTCCTGCAAAGCTGAGCCCGCCTCCGGATGGCTCGCCACACCATCCAGGGGTTGAGACGCAGCGGGCTCCACCTGTATTTGGGAATGGAAGAGATACCGGATTATCTCCTGCTTCAGCGACTCCTGGAAGCCCTGGAAGGCCGAGAATGCCTCCGCCTTGAACTCCACCAGGGGATCCCTCTGACCCAGGGACTGCCAGCGGATGTTGTCCTTCAGGTGCTCGAGGGTGGTGAGGTAGTCGGCCCAGCGCTCGTCTATCAGGCCCAGCATCAGCTGGACCTCCACCTGCCTCACCAGCTCCGGGGTGTACTGATCCTCGCGCTCGCTGTAGAGGCGCTCCGCCTCCTGGATGACGGTTTCTGCGACCTGTGGCGGAGTGTCCCCCAGCTGGTCCAGTTCCACCTCTTCTGATGGTGGGAAGGGGAAGATGTACCGCAACCTCTCCCAGAGCGCCTCCATCTCCCACTCCTGCTTGTGGCGGCCGTGGCAGTGGAGATCCACCAGCTCGTGGACCACATCGGCCAGCCACTCGCTGAGGTTGGTCCTGGTGTCTATCCCCTCCAGGATCCGGTCCCGCTCCGCGTAGATGATCTCGCGCTGGCGGTTGACCACGTCGTCGAACTCGACCACGTAACGGCGGTTGTCGAAGTTGTAGCCCTCGACCCGGGACTGCGCCCCCTCGATCTGGCGGCTCACCATCCCCGATTCGATCGGAGTGTCCTCGTCCAGGCCCAAGCGGCCCATCAGGCCTCGCATCCGCTCTCCCCCGAAGACTCGCATCAGGTCGTCCTCGAAGGAGAGGAAGAAGCGGGTCTCGCCGGGATCGCCCTGCCGGCCGGCCCGGCCGCGGAGCTGGTTGTCGATGCGGCGCGACTCGTGGCGCTCGGTGCCGATGATGTAGAGGCCGCCCAGATCGGCGACACCCTCGCCGAGGACGATGTCGGTTCCGCGCCCGGCCATGTTGGTCGCGATGGTGACAGCCCCGTGCTGTCCGGCGCCCGCCACTATCTCCGCCTCGCGCTCGTGCTGCTTGGCGTTCAGGACCTCATGGGGGACACCCCGCTTCTCCAGGAGCCGGGAGAGGCGCTCGCTCTTCTCTATCGAGACCGTGCCCACCAGGACCGGCTGCCCCTTGTGGTACCGCTCCTCGATCTCCTCGGCGATCGCCTTGAACTTGGACTCCTCGCTGCGGAAGATGAGATCGGCCTGGTCGATCCGGACCATGGGCTGGTTGGTGGGGATCGGGACCACCTCCAAGTGGTAGATCTTGTGGAACTCCTCCGCCTCGGTGATCGCGGTCCCGGTCATGCCCGCCAGGACCTCGAAGGTGCGGAAGTAGTTCTGGAAGGTGACGGTCGCCAGGGTCCGCTGCTCCTGCTGGACCCTGACCCCCTCCTTGGCCTCGATCGCCTGGTGCAGGCCGTCGCTCCAGCGCCGCCCGGGCATGGTCCTGCCGGTGAACTCGTCCACGATCACCACCTCGCCATCCTTGACGATGTAGTCGCGGTCGATCTGGTAGAGCGCATGCGCCTTCAGCGCCTGGTTTATCTGGTGGGCCTCCTCCACATGCTCCATCCCGTAGATGTCGGAGATGCCCGTCATCCGCTCTATCCTGTCGATCCCCTCCTCGGTGAGGCTGCCCGACTTGGTCTTCTCGTCGATGGTGTAGTCGGTCTCCGCCGTGAGCTGGCGGATCAGGCCCGCGTACTGGTAGTACTTCTCGGTCGACTCCTCCCCCAGCCCGCTGATGATCAGGGGGGTGCGGGCCTCGTCGACCAGGATCGAGTCGACCTCGTCCACGATCGCGTAGTAGCGGTCGCGCTGGACCTTGTGCTCCTTGGCCCGGGCCAGGTTGTCGCGCAGGTAGTCGAAGCCCATCTCGTTGTTGGTCGCATAGACGATGTCGGCGAGATAGGCCTCCTGGCGCTCCACCGGGCGCAGGTGGCGCAGCCTGGGGTCCGGGTGATTCTCGTCGGTGTAGGTGGGGTCGTAGAGGAAGGAGGCCTCCGGGATGATCACCCCCACCCCCATGCCCAGGGCGTGGAACATGGGGGCGTTCCAGCCCGCGTCACGGCGGGCCAGGAAGTCGTTGACCGTTACCAGGAAGCAGCCCCGGCCGGTCAGGGCATTGAGGTACAGCGGCAGACCCGCCACCAGGGTCTTGCCCTCGCCGGTCTTCATCTCCGCGATCTTGCCCTGATGCAGGACTATCCCCCCCAGACACTGGACGTCGAAGGGACGCATGCCCAGGGTGCGGCGGGCGGCCTCGCGGGCCACGGCGAAGGCCTCGATCAGGAGGTCGTCCAGGGTCTCGCCCTCCTCCAAGCGGGCTTTGAAACGCCCGGTCATCTCCTGGAGTTCCGCGTCAGAGAGCTGCTTGACCGCTTCCTCCCTCTCCCCGATCCGAGCGACGGTCTGCCAGTGGTGGCGCACCTCCCTTCTGGTGGGGTCGTAGATCCTGGTGAGGACGCTCACCAGGGCCGCTCCGCCACCGGGAGAAGGTGATATGGCTCCAGGCAAGGTCCCGGCTGGGAGCCGACATCATCCAGCTCGAGATCCTGACGGGTTCTCAAAGCCGCCTGCCGCCCCCAGCTGCCATCCGGGATCGACTCGGCCCCAGACGATGCGCGGTCGCACGCGTCGTGTTCGCCGGCCACTACCCACATCGCCCCGATTATCCCCCTGCGGCGGCGGAGGCGGCCTCCGGAGTCCCCTGCTGCTCCACAACATAGGCGGGGCCGGTCCCCGCTCCTCCAACTTCCATCCAGCACGTCCGGGCACCCTCGACCACCAGCAGGAGGACCGCGACCGGGGTCAGGCCGACCCGGAGCACGTGGAATGGCCAGACGACGGGCAGGGTCGCCAGGGCCAGGAGGCAGAGACCGGCGCCGAACCCGGTCAGGCGCACGTCGGTCCGCCGTCGCCAGAGCACCACGGCAAGGCCTGCCAGCGCCAGAAGACCCACCGGCCACGGGATGACTCCCAATGGCCAGATGAGCAGGAACCAGACCAGCACCAGCAGCGCCAGCCCGAGCCCTAGGCCGTGCACCCGACGGGCGTCGCGCCCCACCGTAAGCATGAACAGCGGGAGGAGCAGGACGTCGTCGTTGGGATGGGCGTATGGGGTCGCCGCCAACCAGATGGCCACGGGCAGGCCGACGCCCCAGGCGATCCGGCCCACGGCGCTCACCCTCCTCCAGTCGGAGGAGGTCATCATCCACACCGAAAAGACGCCCATGGAGACCAGCGCCACGGCGACCACGAAAAAGGTGCCCAGAGCCCCCATGCCCGCTCCCAAGCCCCAACTCTTCGGGGCGGCCCCGAGCAGGCCGGGCAGGCCCGCGAGATCCGGTTGCCCGCCGGCAACGCTGGCAGCGAAGCCCCGCAACGCCACCCACCATGCGGGCAGGAGGTTGGCGTGCAGGCTCAGACACAGGACGCTGGTGGCGGCGAAGCCGCCCGCGAACCAGAATGCCTGAGCGCGGCGGTTCAGCAGCGCCAGGAATAGGAATATGGGGGCGGGCCACAGCAGGTCCGGCTTGATCCAGACCAGCCCTAGGACCAGTCCCGCCGGCAGGGGTCGGTCGTGCCAGGCCAGCAGCATCGCCCCTCCCAGCGCGGCGAACATCAGAGCGTCGAACTGGCCCGCTGAGAATCCCAGGACGACGATCCAGCAGGCCACCACCCCAAGCTCCATGGTTCCGACGCGGCGCCACCCCAGATCCCTTGCCAGGAACGCGGTCACGACCAGCAGCGCCACCAGCCCAATGGCGGTGAACACGATGTAACTGGGCCAGAAGCCGAGAATGGTGAGCGGGCCCAGCAGGGTCGCCGCCACAGGAAGGTAGGCGAAGCGATCCAGAATCGGCTGCAGACCGTGAGGCGGGTAGTGCTGAGCCGCCTGCTCCACCGCCTGCAGGGCTCCCAGATGGTAGGGATTACCCCCGCCGGCCAGGAGCTTGGCGGCGGCGAAGAAGACCCGGAAGTCCTCGGCCAGCCCGTACGGGCGCGGCGGCACGAATCTGGTGACGGCGTAAATTGCGACCCCGACGCTTATTCCCATGGTCAGAAGCAACACCAGCGCGCGCAGGCGACGGCTGCGGCGGTCGAGCAGTTCTTCGAGCTTCTTGGGGTCCGGACCAGAAGAGCTCAAGGGGAGCTCACTCGACAGCCAGGGCTGCCATTGGATCGATCTTCGACAGCTGGCGGGCGGGGATCACGGCACCCAGGATCAGGGCTGCGACCGCTGCTCCCGCCAAGAGCAGGAGGCTTGAGCCGGAGATCTGGAAGGGCAGAGGCAGAGCAGGCGACGAGGCGGCTCTTACCTCGGGCCAGATCAGCCCCACCCCACCGGCTATTCCCAGGCCGCAACCGACCAGCGCCGTCGCCACGGCTTCGCCCAGCACCGCCCGCGAGACCGCGGCTCGACTCAAGCCCACAACCCTGAGCAGAGCCAGATCTCGGCTCGCCTCCCTGGTCTCCAGCACCACGGTGTTCACCGCCGCCAGGATGGCTATGGCCACTCCCACCAGGGCGAGCGCGCCCAGGGCCGCGATGTCGTGCTGGATCCCGGCGTCCACCCCAGAGCGAACGGCAGCCACGCTCTCCGTCTCCATCCCGTACTTGAAGCCGGCGAGGTCGACCGACCTGGCTGCCTGGGCACCACTGACCTGCAGCTGGAGGAGGTCGAAGCCGGCGGCCTGGCCGCCGAAGTCGCGGACCGCCGCCGTCTGCGACACCAGGATGGTCTCGATCCCCGACGGGCCCGGCAGCGTGTGGCCGACGACCCCAGCGACGGTGAACTCAGCTGCGCCTGTGCTGGTCGCCACCCGCAGCCGTGACCCCAGGTGGAGGTTCAGCTCGCCGGCCAGCTGGAGGGGCACAACCACGGACCGGCCGGCGGCCACGGCCGCCATGGCTGCCCGCCTGGAGCCCTGCACGAACTGCAACGCCCCGGTCCTCTGATATGCCTGGGGCGAGGTGGCCGCCAGAGAGACGGCGACGTGACCGACCCTGGCCGTGACGAAGCGGACCGGTGCCACCGCCTCGACGGTGGGGTGGCCGGGTCCTTGTTTGGTGGCCGCCACCACCTGCCCCTCTATCGCAGAGCTCTGCGGGGTGGGGCTCACGATCAGGTAGTTGCCCACGAAGAGCCGGTTGACCCAGACACCTCCCGACTGCAGGGCGGACGCCGACAAACCGGCCAGTCCGGCCGCGGTGGCGACGGTCACGAACAGGCTGCCCAGGGCCAGCGCGGTGCGGCCGGGATGGGAGCGGCTGCGGGCCGCCACCGCCGCGACAGGGGCCGACATGGCGGCCCCTACCCAGGCGCCTATTGTGGTCACCAGGAAGGAGCCCACCAAGCCCAGAGCCAAGACCACCGCGGTGTAGGCCAGCACCGCTCCCAGGACCACCCCCGCGCCGCCTCCCACGGTGAAGGCGAGCGCTGCGCCCAAGCCCGAGATGGCGATGGCGGGCAGCGCCCAGGGCAACCATCTCGACCGCCGCCGCACCGGAGGTCGCACCGCGTCCAGGGGCGCGACCGTGGCGGCCTCGAGCGCCGGAACGATGGCCGCCACCATCCCCAGGACCACCACCAGCAGGAACGCTCCGAGGGTCCACTGCCAATCGAAGTGAACTGCGGCGGCGGGCCTCTGCCCCGCAGGATTGGACCCGGCGACCAAGGCTGCGGCCAGCAGATAGCCCGCCCCGACCCCCAGAGCCCCTCCCAATGCCGCCACCGCCAAGGCCTCGCGGGCGAAGCTGCGGAAGATCAGGGTCCTGCTGGCTCCCGCCAGACGCACCAGCCCGATCTCTCGCCTGCTTTCCAGGACCACAGACGACAGGGTCGCCGAGATCAAGGCCAGCGCCAGCATCAGGCTCAGAGCTGTCATGGCGTCGAGGAGCGGCTGCAGCTCCGAGACCGGGTTGCCGCCGGGAACCGAGCGGGGGTTGCTGACTGTGAAGTCGGTGGGAAGGATGTGGGAGAGCTCGGAGGTGAGCCGCGCCCGGGTGCTTCCCGGCTGGAGGGTGACGGCGATGTCCGACACCGTGAGCCCTGACCCGAACAGCTTGGCTCCGGCGGCGGCGGTGACGTACACCGCGTCACTGGTGAAGGGCGCCCCCGGGGCCGCGGCCGCCACCACCCCCACCACCGTGAAGTGCTGGATTCCATGGGTCTCCGTCAATGCCAGCCGCTGGCCCAGAGAGACTGCTCCCGCAGCCTGCTGGCCGGTGGCCAGGGCCAGCCCGGGGCTCAGGGACTCACTCACGGCCACCTGCAGGAGTCCCGACGGTGCCCGACCGCGCAACAGGGGCAGGGGGCGCAGCGCGACCCCACCCCGACCCACCTCGATCAGCACAACCTGGCGGAACCCACCGTTGGGAAGCCGCGCCAGGTCCGGCTTGCGGACCAGCGCGGACACTCTCGCGACCGCCGGCAGCCGCCGGACAGCCGCTACCTCAGCCGAGGTGAAGCCGGGCCGGCTGAAGGGCGCGATGTCGAACTGGGCCGCGCCGGCAGCCTCCTGGACGGCCTGCTCCGACTGGCTGCGGAGAGCGGCGGACGCGAGCTGAATCCCCAGCACCGCGCCTCCGCCGAGCCCTAGGGCGATCACCGCCAGCACCAAACGCGCGGTCGCCGCTCGCCGCCAAAGCAGAGGGATCAAGGAGGGCGGCCCTCGGGCTCAGAGACCGTGCGCGGCCAGCCGCTCCAGGAGCGGCGCCGTGTCATGCACGCTGCGCCTCCCCAGCTCGACGGTCTCCTTGATCTGACCGTCAAGCATGAGCGCGACCCGGTCGGCGTAGGCGGCGGTGCGCACGTCGTGGGTGACCAGGACGATGGTTCTGCCGTCCTGGCGGCTGAGCCGCAGCAGGAGCTCCAGGACGCTGCGCCCCGAATGGTAGTCGAGGGTGCCGGTGGGCTCGTCCGCCAGGATGATGGCGGGATCGGTCACCAAGGCTCGCGCCACCGCTACCCGCTGCTGCTCGCCGCCGGCGATCTCATCAGGACGATGCCCCTGCAGCCCCCTGAGCCCCAGCATGGTCATCACGGCGTCGGCCCTGGCTCTGGCGTCGCGGTCGCGGCCCAGCCCACGCATCGGCCATACCCGCTCTCGTTCCAAGCTGTAGGGGAGCATCACGTTCTCGGCGGCGGTCAGGCTGGGCAGGAGGTTGAAGAACTGGAAGACGAAGCCGATGTTGCGGCGGCGGAAGGCGGCCAGATCCCGGTCCGAGAGCCCGTACAGGTCGGTGTCCTGGATCCTGACCGAGCCCTGGTCGGGAGTGGTGAGCCCCCCCAGCACGTGGAGGAGAGTCGACTTGCCACAGCCACTCGGCCCCATCACCGCGACCAGATCCCCGGCCCGCACCGTCAGCGAGACGCCACCGACGACCTCGCGCGGCGTTCGGCTAACGGCGTAGCTCTTGTGGATGTCCTTCGCCTCCAGGACGACCTCGGACCCACTTTCTCGCCGCCCCCCTTCCTCGTCACTCATCCAGGTACCCGCTGATCACCTGCTCAATGGTGCTGGAAAGCAGCCCCTGCGAGGTCTGTGGAAACTCGGAGGCCACTCCTCGGGAAGGCCTGAGCTTGGGACTCGGGGTGGCGCTGGGAGTCGGGGTGGGCTTGGCGGTGGCCGCCGCGGTCGGGCTGGCGGTGGGCTTCGGGGAGGGTGCGGGAGTTGAGTGCGAGCCGCCTGAGGAGCTGGGAGTCGGCTTCGGCTTTGGCGGCGGTGGCGGCGCTGACGCCGCCACCAGGGCGAACTCCTGCGCGAACATGTAGACATCCGAGAACCCGCTGCTGCCTGAGCCGGGGTAGTTCCAGTGCCCAGCCGTGTACCAGGATCCCACGCCCAGCTGATTGTAGTCGCCCAGAATGTTGGCCCGGTGGGGGGCGGAGTTCATGAAGGCGGTGTTGACCTCGGTCGCGGGATCGGAGTATCCGCTGTTCCAGCCGATGTTCTCCCCGGCGGACCGCCAATTCACACCGTCGGCGGTCATGATCGGCCAGACGTAGCCCCCATCCGCGCTGCAGCCGGGGATCTGATGCGCGAAGTAGTCTCGGGTCAGCATGTCCGCGGCCCTGCCATAGATGGGCGACACGCTGCAGCCGTAGTAGGGACGGCTCTGGGCGATCTCCGCCAGGGTCGTGTTGCTGGACAGGGCCGCCAGCCCGTTGCTGGCGCGGTCCTGATTGGTCAAGGAGAACAGCTGGCCGTCGTAGGGGGTGGAGTTCCCGGTCAGGGCCGCGACCGGGGTCGCGGCCGCCATGGCGGTGGCACCCAGGCACACCAAGGCGAGGGTGACCCCAAGCCCGAGCGGACGAAGGAGTGCCGAGCGAACTCCGGCGCCCACCCTAGCCAAGCCGGCGCTGCAGCGGCCCCGGCGGTGGGTTGGGAAGTTTGACCGCCGACACCTGATCCGCGCGCCGGTCAGGGAACAGCCGGGAGATCTCCGTTGGCAGCGGCAGGCCCATGTCGAAGAGGCGGTCCAGGATCTGGGGCCTCACCCCGGTCAGGACCATCTCACTCTTGAGGTTCCCCTCCTTGTCGGCGCCCTCCGCCTGCATCAGGAAGATGTCCTGCATGGTGATGGTGTCCCCCTCCATGCCCAGCACCTCGCTGATCGCAGTGATCTTGCGGCTGCCGTCGCGAAGCCGGTTCAGCTGCACAACGATGTTGATCGCGGACGCGATCTGCTGGCGGATGGCCTTCGTCGGAAGCTCGATCCCGCCCATCAGCACCTGGGTCTCGAGCCGCGACAGGCTGTCGCGAGGGGTGTTGGCGTGGACGGTGGTCATGGAACCGTCGTGGCCGGTGTTCATCGCCTGCAGCATGTCCAGAGCCTCGCCTCCACGCACCTCCCCCACGATGATCCGGTCCGGCCGCATCCGCAAGGAGTTGATGACCAGCTCCCGGATCCCGATCCTGCCGTCGCCGCGCACGTCCGGGGGACGAGACTCCAGACGACACACATGCTCCTGGTGCAGTTGCAGCTCGGCCGCGTCCTCCACGGTGACGATGCGCTCATCCGGAGGGATGAAGCCCGAGCAGATGTTGAGCAGGGTCGTCTTGCCGGCGCCGGTGCCGCCCGAGATGAGAATGTTGGCCCGGGCCAGCACGCAGGCCTGCAGGAACGAGGCCGCCGCCTCGCTCAGAGTTCCGAAGTGGATCAGGTCGGTGACCCGCATCCTCTCCTTGGCGAACTTCCTTATCGTGAGAATCGGCCCATCGATGGCGACCGGGGGTACCACCGCGTTGACCCGGGAGCCGTCCAGCAGGCGCGCGTCGCACAACGGCTGGCGGGCGTCGATGCGGCGGCCCACGGCCGAGACGATCAGGTCGATCACGTTGAGCAGATGGTCGGTGTCCTTGAAACGCACATCGGTCAGGACGATCCGGCCGTGGGCCTCCACATAGACCATGTCCGGCCCCACCACCATGATCTCGGTCAGGTTGTCGTCCTCGAGCAGGATGCGCAAGGGGCCAAGGGCCTGCAGGTATCCCTCTTGATCGGTGGTCGGGGATTCGGGTTGGGTGATGGCCATGGACCTACTCTCCTGCTCCGGTGAGGGTTGCGCCACGGGCGCCCCCCCTGGCTTCGGCTTGCGGATCGCGGGCGCTTGCCGGGTGGAAGCTCAGGCGGACACCGCGCTCGATGCCCACCCGCTCCAAGGTTCCTGACGCCAGCTCCAGTGTTGAGTGTGCTCCGCGCACGGGGAAGATTGTGACTGAGATCGGACGCAGAGACCAGGGCCGCATCTTGGGAACCGTCCTCACGACCAATCCACTCCGGTCCAAGAACGCCAGGTCGATGGCCGTGCGCATGAAGAACATGTGGATGCTCCGGCAGGGAACCAGCCACAGGCCCTCGTCTCGGTCCAGGTAGTCGCGCCCCATGAGCCCCAGGAAGCGCGACCACAGGCTCCTGGCCACCCGGACTCTGCCGACCACGACCGGGCCCTCTCCGATCCGCGCCTCCACGATCTGTGGCTGCGCCGCCCGCGACCGTAGCACGTGCAGCACCTCAGTTGACATGGAAGAGCAGGTGTACCGCGGCCGGCCCCAGCAGGATCACGAACAAGGAGGGGAAGATGCACCCCACCATCGGAAACAGCATCTTGAGGCTCGCCTGCTGGGCCTTGGCCTCGGCCTTCTGGCGCCGCCTCCGGCGCAGCTCGTCGGACTGGATGCGCAGGACTTTGGCGATTCCGACTCCCAGCTGATCCGACTGGATGAGCGCCTGAATGAACGCGTTCAACTCGGGAACCCCCGAGCGCTTGCCCAGCTCCTGCATCGCCTCCTGGCGGGGCCGGCCGAGGCGGATCTCGTTGAGCACGAAGGAGAACTCCCGGGAGAGAGCGTTGTCGAACTTCTCCACCACCCGGGTGAGCGCGGCATCGAAGCCGAGACCGGCCTCCACGCTGATGCAGAGGAGGTCGAGGCTGTTGGGCAGGGCCAGGCTGATCTCCTTCTGGCGGGCCTTGACGATCCGCTTCAGGTAGTACTGGGGCCCGATGTAGCCTGCGACGACCCCGAAGACCAGCCCCAGCAGGACCGGCAGCCCCAGCAACGCCGTCAGCCCGAGACACGCCAGCCCGAGGGCCACGGCGAGCACGATCTGGGCCGCGATCAGGCTCGATGCCGTCAGCCCCAGGGGCCGGCCGGCCAGATCGATCATGATCTGCAGCTTCTGCGCTTGGCCCTTCGGCTGCAGGCCGGCCACCCGGCGCCCCAGGCGATCAAGGAAGGGCTTGATGAAGCGGTCCCCGAAGGGCTGGCTGAGCTCGAGCTCCTGGAGGGACTTGGTGTTGTCGTCGGGGGCGTCATAGACCGCCAGGCGCGCATCCAGGAGGTCCACCTGAGGGGTCCTGCGAACGCCGACACCGACCACCACCAGGAAGATGGCTACGGCGGCCAGGGCTCCGACGACGATCGCTTCTGGAGACATGGATCAGACCTCGATGTTGGCGATGCGCTGCATCACGTAGAAGGCAAAGGCGATCGAGAGCCCGCAGCCGATGAGGATGTAAGGCCCTGGTCCCTTGAAGTTCAGCAGGGGAGCGATGTAGGTGGGGTTGATCGCCTGCAAGATCAGCGCCAGGGCGATGGGCAGGCCGGTGATGATGTAGCCGGAGGCTCGAGCCTGGGCGGTCAGGGTGTGGACCTCGCCCTTGATCCGGATCCGCTCCCTGATCGTGAAGGCGATGTTGTCCAGGATCTCGGCGAGATTACCGCCCACCACCCGCTGGATGCCGACCGCGGTCACCACCAGGTCCAGGTCCTCGGAACGGATCCTGGTCACCATGTGGGCCAGGGCGTCGTCGGGGGTGATCCCCAACTGGATCTCCCTGCTGGCCCTGGCGAACTCCTCGGCGACTGGCGGATTCGCGGACCTGGCGATGCTGGCCATCGCCTGCGGGAAGCTGAAGCCGGCCTTGAGCCCGTTGCTGAGCAGGATGAGCACGTCGCCCAGCTGGTCGCTGAACGCACGCAAGCGGCGGCGCTCCCGGAAGCGCAGCGCCAGCGGCGGTGCGACCAGCCCGACGGCTCCCAGGATGAGGGCAAAGATCAGGCTGCGATACACCGCGAAGCCGATCAGGGCAAGCCCTAAGACCGAGCCCGCCCGGATCAGATACCACTCCCTGGGCCGCAGCTTCACGTCGGCTCGCGCCAGCGAGTCCATGAGCTTGACGCTCCGATTGCGTTGGGTGGCCGATGCCGCCGCGCTCTGGCGGCCCCGGAAACGCCGCAACAGCGAGCTCAAGGGGCCGGAGCCGGACTCGGCCTCGCCCTCGTCTTCGGCGTGGGGAAGGTTGATGACCAGGCCGGCCCCGGCCTCGGCAAAACGCTGCACCCGAGCGTCGAGGTCGGCCACCCGGCTGCGGGTGCGGGCGAGCCCTATCGCCACCACCGCACCGAATATGCCCAGTGCGCCGATCACCTCCAGGATCAGGGTCAATGGCTTCACGCCACGTTGGCCTCAGCGGCGGGCTCGGGGGCCCCTTCGGCGCTGAAGATGGCCGGGTCGACCGGCTCTCCAATGGCCTTGAGGTCCTCCAGGCAGTCGGGGACGCGCACTGGCGCGAACTCCCCGATCACCTTGCCGTCGTCGTCCATGCCGCGCTGGTTGAAGCGGAAGATCTCCTTGAGCTCGACGCGGTCGCCGTCGAAGCCACAGCACTCGGAGATGGCGATGATCCGCCGGCTGCCATCTCGCAGCCGAGCCTGCTGGACGATTATGTTGATGGCAGAGCCGATCTGCTCCCGGATCGCCCGCGAGGGCAGGTCGGTGCCCGCCATCAGGACCATGGTCTCCAACCGGGACAGGGCGTCCGCTGGCGAGTTGGCGTGGACGGTCGTGAGCGATCCGTCGTGGCCGGTGTTCATCGCCTGGAGCATGTCCAGAGCCTCGCCCCCACGGCACTCCCCCACCACGATCCGGTCGGGGCGCATTCGCAGCGAGTTGATCACCAGTTCGCGGATGCCGATCCGGCCCCGACCCTCGATGTTGGCCGGCCGCGACTCCAAGGTGACCACGTGCTCCTGATTCAGTTGCAGCTCCGCCGAGTCCTCGATCGTGATGATGCGCTCGTCGTCGGGGATCCAGCGCGAGAGGACGTTCAAGGTCGTGGTCTTGCCCGAGCCGGTACCGCCCGAGATCACCACGTTCATGCGCCCTCTGACGCAGGCCTTGACGAAGGTCGCCATCTCCGAGGTCAAGGTCCCGAACTCGATCAGGTTGTCGACCGTGTAGGGATCCTTGCTGAACCGCCGGATCGTCATCGTCGCGCCCTGGAGCGCCAAGGGGGGGATGATCACGTTGACCCGGGAGCCGTCCTTCAGCCGCGCGTCGACCATCGGGGAGCTCTCGTCGACCCGCCGCCCGATTGAGCTCACGATGCGGTCGATGATCTGCATGAGGTGCTCGTTGGAGTCGAACCGGGCGGGGTAGCGCTGGATCTTGCCGTTGCGCTCGACGTATATCTTCTCCGGCCCGTTGATCATGATCTCGGTGATGTCCGGGTTCTTGAGCAGCGTCTCCAGGGGCCCCAAGCCCAGCACGTCGTTGACCAGCTGTTCTACCAGGCGCTGGCGGTCGTTGCGGGTGATCGAGATGCTGAGCTCCTCCAGCACCTCTCCGGCCAGCTCCCCGATCTTGGCAATCAGCCGGTCGCGGGGCGCCTTCGAGACGTCGGCGTACTCCTCCAGCAGGAGCTTGGTGACCTGAGACTTGACGGCCAGGTACTGCGGGTGGGCTGTCGCTCTGACTTCGTGGGCGGCCCGATTGCCGCCGGTCCGCTCTCGCCACCCGGCACCCGAGGCCGTGCCCGGATTCTCCTCGGCGGGGCGCGCGGCCTCCACCGCGCTAGCCAGCCGCGAGGCTGAAGTGGGCGGAGGGGGTGCCGACCGCGGCGCCACCGTCCCGGTCCCTTGAGTGGCAGGGGCAACTGCAGGGGCAGCCGTCGCTCCCCCACCCTCAGACTCCCCATCCCCCTTGGTCCTGACCCGCTCCAGCAATGACATGTTGGGTGAACTCCTTCCTTGGCTCTATCGCCGCAGGCTGAACCGGCGACCGCCGGCTTGCTTCACAGGAACTCTGATCTCCTCCGCCAGAGCGTCCGGGCTCCGCAGCCCCCGTGCCAACCCCTTCATGAGCTCCGCGATCTCGGAGTCGGGGTGGGTTACGAGCAGCGGCGTTCCACGATGGATCGAGCCGCCGACCAGCCGCGGCTCCGACGGCAGCTGGACCCGGACTGGGAACTTGAGGTTGCGCTCAATGCTGGGGCCGTCGTAGACGGCGTGGGCGTCGTGACTGTTCACCACCACGGAGATGTGGTCGCGGTCAACTCTGAGGGACTCCAGCATCTTCAGCATCAGTCGGGTATCCTTGATGGCGGGGATGGTGAGGGCGCCGACCACGATCACCTGATCGGAGATGTCGATCGCCTCCAGGGTAGCCTCCGACAACTGACTGCCCGTGTCCACCACGACATAGTCAAACTCTCGTCGCAGAATGTCTACAATCTGGTGGACGTGTTCAGCTCGCACCAGGTCTCCGTATTCGGGGCTGAAGGGTCCCAGCAGGATCCGCAGACCCAAGGGACCGTCGGCCAGCACATCGTCCACGAATTCCCAGTCGAGGGTGCCGGCTCCATCCACCAGTTCGGTGATGGTCTTGGCGTGGTCCAAGTTCATCATCACGCCGACATCTCCGAACTGGAGATCGAGATCGACCAGGCAGACCCTGGCACTGGTCTCGACGCGCAGCGCCATGGCTAGGTTGATGGCGACGAAGGTCTTGCCGCAGCCACCCTTGCCGCTCAGGACGACGCACACCTTGCCGCCCTGCTTCTCCGGCTCCGGGGCCTGCGCCTCCGGCTTGACGGAGTAGGACCCCTTCTTGGCCTCCAGTTCGTACACACGGCGGATGCTTGCCACCAGCTCGTCGCCGGTGAAGGGCTTGATCAGGAACTCTCGAGCTCCCGACTGCATCGCCCGCCGCAGGTAGTCCCGCTCGCCCTGGACCGACATGATGACCACCGGGCACTGTGGCAGCTCCACCGCCAGCGCCTCGGTGGCGCTGATGCCGTCCATGCCCGGCATGTTGACGTCCATCAGCACCACGTGAGGCTGCAGCTGGCGGCTCACCTCGATGCCCTCGCGGCCGTCGCCGGCCGTGCCGACGACCTCGATGTCATCCTCGAAGGAGAGGAGCTTCTTCAGGTTCTCCCGGGTGCTGGAGATGTCGTCCACCACCACCACCCGGATCATAGCCCGCGTCTCAGCCACTGGGGCAACACCGCTCTACCTTCCTGGATCCAACCTCCGATCAGGGGATCGCGAATCCGAACAGGCTCTGCATCATCTGCGGGCTGCCGGCGCCGTAGCCGCTGGAACTCGACTGCGATTGGGCGGCCTTGGCCCCACAGTACAGCACGGCCTGGTCCGAGGTGACCGCATTCTGGGCCTGGATGAGCGAGAACTGATCCTGGGACAGGGTGGCGGCGTCGGAGAGCACCAGCTGCTTGGCAGCCGGCTGCTGCGAGCTGTTGCTGGAGAGCGTCTGCAGGGTGCTGTTCGCCTTGGTGTAGTTCCGCTGCGCCAGGTTGTAGGTCTTGGTGGCCGCGGTCACCGCCGCCTTCGCCTGCTGCAGATCTTCCTCGATGATGGGATTGACGGTGGTACCCACGGTGCAGGCCTGGGTGAAGTTGTCCCCGGGGGTGACCGTGGTGGGGATGTAGCCGTGCCCGTAGTCGGCAGCCGACCGCAGCACCACGGTGTAGATCGAGCCCGTCGCCACCAGCTCCTGGATCCCTAGCGCCTGGCTGCGGGTCACCTGAAGCACCACCGCACCGGTCGCTGCCGAGGCAGCCTTGGCCGTCGACGGCGGACCGATGGCCAGAACCAGCAGATCCTCGAAGGAGAAGTTCGCATTGCCACTGCTGGCCTTGGCGATGATGTCGATCCGGTCACCGGCCTGAAGGTACCCGCCCACCGAGCCGTTTGGCAGGGTCACGGCCAGCGCCACGTCTCCGGGAGGGAGGTTGAGACTGCCGAAGGAGGGGGTCTGGGCGACCTTGTTGGGTGCCACCAGACTTGCGGTGATCTCGGTGTTGGCGACGATAGGCACGACCGCGTAGTAGTTGAGGGTGGTGGACTGGGTGACGGTCTTGGGGGCCGCGACCCCGGCGGCCGTTGCGCAGGCCTCACCCACCAGAGCTTGGCAGGAGGTGTACGCGTTGACGGGCAGAACGCCCTTGATCCGAGTCACCTCCAGCATCCCGGGGGTGATCAGGGTGCCGCTGGGGATCGCCACGCGCGCGACCACCACCAACCGGCCGTTGGCCGGGATCACCGGCTTGGGAGGTGTGGCGCCAGCGCGCGTGAAGTAGTAAGCGAGTCCGAACGCCGCGATCGCGCAGATCAGACCCACGGCGATCCAGACCTGATTGACCCGTCCTTTCAAATCGGTCGTCACCGTCGATAACCTCCGAGGATTGCACCCGGCCGAGGCGGCCGGCTGCGGATGTGGATGAGCGCGCGGCGGGAATACCCGCCGCGCGCTCCCTGGCTACGAGTGGCTTGTCAGCTAAAGCGCCTTGTTGATGTTGGAGAAGACGTCGCTCACCTTGTGACCGACGACCGCAAGAACGACGATGACGACGATGGCGATGAGAACCAAAATCAGGGCGTACTCAACCATGCCCTGCCCCTCCTCCTCGTCCGACTCGCGAGGCGCCATGGCCTCCGCGAAGCGGTTACGCAGCCGTACGTACCAAGAACTTAGCATCCGGTGGGATCCTCCTTTGCCGCAGCAACTACCACAGGCTCAATCACCTGCGGGCCTGGATAGGGCAGGCGTGAGTATATGGGGAGGGGTCCGCAAGATCGTGTAACCGGGCGGTAACGTTTTCTGGAGGTGGCGTCAAGCGATCGGCAGGGTCACCCGCACCTCGGTCCCGCGACCGACCTGAGACAGGACCTCCAACTGCCCGTGCTCCAAGTTGGCGCGCTCCCTCATCGAGATGATCCCGAAGTGGGGCTCGCGAGCCAGCCGCGCCTCCACGGCGGCCAGGTCGAACCCCTCTCCGTCATCCTTGATCACGGCGCTCACCCGAAGTGGCTGCAGGTTGATCAACACGTCGAGGGTGCCGGCGTGGGCGTGCTTGCGGACGTTGACCAGCGCCTCCTTGACGATCCGGAAGAGAGCGCCCTCGGTCTCCGGAGGCAGACGTCGCTCCTGCCCGATCACGGAGAGCCTGGCCTCGATCCCCTCCCTCTCCTTGTACTCGTTCACCAGCCGCCTGAGGGTCGGGATCACGCCCAGATCGTCGAGGGTCATGGGGCGGAGATCGAAGATGAAGTCGCGAGTCTCGTCGAGGACCCCTTTCATCGAGTCCTTGAAGCTCTGGATCTCGCTCTTGGCGCGCTCGGGGTCGCGGTCGACCAACCGCTCCAGGATCTCCGCCCGCAGAACCAGATTGGACATCGACTGGGCGGGGCCGTCGTGCATGTCCCGCGCGATCCGCATCCGCTCCTCCTCGATGATCTGGAATACCTGACGGGACGCGCTGCGGTAACGGGCCAGGCCCTCCTCCAGGGTTCCGTCCACCGGCCGGTGGTCGTCCAGGTGCTCGGAGGTGGCTCGCAGGAGAGCATGCCAGTAGCGCAAGTCCTTGGCCCACAGGCGGCAGTGGACCAACCGCGCGCGGGCCAGGCCCGCCTCGAGGCGCAGCGCGTGGCCCCGGGAGATGGCTGCCTCGACCTCGTCAGGCTGGAAGCGGCCGTGGTCGCGCAGGACGTGGCGGCTGACTATGTCCGCGTCCTCGATCCGTTCGGCCATCTGGTCCAGCCCGGCCAAGAGCCGCATCACCTCCTCGTCCATGGCCAGGAGCGCGTCCTCGAGCCGGGAGGTCTCCTGATCGAGCGCCTGACGCAGCTCCAGAAGGGATGCCGGCGGGGGGTTGGACGAGGGTGCTGCCGCCACAGACCAAGGTTAAGCGCTGGCCCCGTCCTGCGCGCGTGGGACGGCGATGCATCGAAGCTGCCGCGGAGCTGCAACAGCGGCAGGGCACCCCGTCCGGGGCCATAGACTGGCCCGGTGAGCGCTCCGAGTGGACGGCATTGGCAGCCTCACCAGTAGGTCAGCGGCAGCCCCGGTCAGGGCGGCCGCTGACCCTTCCCGGGTTCTTCGCGCTGCTGGCCCTGCTCGCGGGGATGCTGGCGGCTCGGCCCCAGGTGATGGATCCGGACTTCTGGTGGCACCTGCGCAACGGCAACACCATGATCAGGACCGGCCACCTGATCCACGTCAACCCCTACGCGTTCATGGCGGCCGGCCATCATTGGGTCCTCCAGGAGTGGCTCAGCGAGATCTGGATGGCGGCCGCGGCTGCGGCCGCCGGCCGTCTCGGCGTCGTCCTCGGGTACTGGCTGATAACCCTGGGCATGTTCATCACGATCTGGGCCCGGGCGGCGGCGATCCGCAGTACGAACGGGATCTCGGTGGGAATCGGCCTGGTTCTGGCGGCGATCACCGCCTATCCCATCCTGGGACCTCGGTCCCAGATGGAGACATACCTTCTTATAGGAGTCACCCTGCTGGTGGTCGAGCGCCAGCTGCGCCGGGGCGGGCGGATAGCCTGGATCCTCCCGCCTATATTCCTGGCCTGGACCAACCTCCACGCCGGCTTCATCATGGGCCTCATCCTGCTGCTGGCGGTGCTGGCCTCCGAGTGGCTCGTCACCGGTCTGGGCTTGCGCACCGGGGCCCAACGACACCACCTGGTTCAGCTGTCCTGGGCGACTCTGGGCTCCATCGCGGCCAGTCTGGTCAACCCCAACGGGTCGGTGATAGTGGCCTACCCCTTCCAGACACAGTTCAGCAGCGCTCAGCAGAGCCTGATTCAGGAGTGGCACAGCCCGAACTTCCACGTGGGCGTCCTCCTCCCGTTGCTGGCTTTCATCGTGACCCTGGCCTGGCTCATAGTCAGGTATCGCGGCCTGCCCCTGCGCGACGTCGTGGTCCTCGGGCTGGGCCTGCTGGTGACCCTGCAGTCGGTCCGCAACCTGGTGATCCTGGTGGTGGTCGGGATTCCGATCTGGATCGTGTTGGCGGAGCAATTGCGGTCCGACCTGGCCAGGCGCTGGAAACTTCCCCTGAGGCCCCGGCAACCTCGACCGCTGGTGCTGCTGGAACTGGTCATGCTGTCGGTCTTGGCCGTGGTACTCGCAGGCCAGGTGGGTACCCTGGCCACCCCGTCCCTCGACTCGCCGACCTACGTCGGGGCTTTCCCGGTGTGCGCCGCTCACTGGTTGGAGACGGCGCCCGGTGGACTTCGCGTCTTCAATCAGTACGGAGACGGCGGGTTTCTCGCCTACACGGTCCCCAAGGACAAGGTCTTCGTATTCGGCGATGCGGCGCTCATGGGGCCGCGAGTGCTGCGTGATTACGCTGCCATCGTCGACCTGAGCCCTTCCTGGCTGCGGCGGCTGGACGGCAGCCAGGCCCAGCTGGTGGTCTTCGAGCGAGGCACCGCCTTCCCGGATGCGCTCCAGCGCGAACCAGCGTGGACGCTGGTGTATCGCGATCTCCGGGTCGAGGTCTTCGAGCGCACCAAGCTGCTCGGCTCCTTGCGGCTGCCCCCGGACCCGAGCCCATCCACCTGGCTCGGCCTGGGCGCTCCGGCCTGTGCCAGCCAGGCCGTCCCTCTGCCAGCGTGAGCCAGTCTGCGCGAACCGCCCACGGGCGGAGCGGCCTTGAGCAGGCACCACGGGCCCACGATCGCGTCCAGCTCACTGGTCGTGGAGTCCCAGCGCTGCGGCAAGCCCAGTTGCGCAGGTCACCACGCCCCCGCAATCTCCACGGGCCCTACGCACCCTGGACTCGCAAGGTCGACAACAAGACAGTCACCCGTCTGCTCACCCCCGAGGAGGCCGCCGAGTACCGACCGCTGTTCGAGAGCGCCAAGCGCCTCGGGAGGCTCCTCGCTGACCTCCAGCAGCTGACCATGGAGATGGTGGACGCACCTTCAAGCCCTCCCCGCCGCCGGTCTCGGGCCGACCGCGTCTGATCTCAGATGCCCGCCCCGTCCTCTGCCCTATTCGTGCGCGCTCTGATGAGACCGCCAGCGGGTTGGCCGGGAAACCGTAGAAGATCAGCCCGCATCTTGGTGTACTTACCACAAACAGTCGGCCCCGCCCACGGTCGGCTGGCCGTCCGAGGGATCATCGCAATGCGAGCAGCCCCGCAGCCGAGCCCGCCAGCACCACCGGGCCAGCCACGGCGGCAGCAGCCATGTGCTCCCGAGCCCAGCCCGCACCTGGGTGGCGATCCGTCACCCAGGAGTCCCAAGCACACCCTGATCGGCGGGCCTGGCCCGAGGCGCTCAACCTTCCTGCGCCCAAGCACGGAGCTCGGTCAAGCCCGCGACCACTGGTATGGCCGTCGAGCCGGGACTCCCTGGAGGAGCGCCTCCTTCGACCACGCCAATCACCCGGCCCTGCGTGTCGAATACTGGGGCTCCGCTGGCTCCGGTGTACTCCGGCGCCCACAAGACCAGCCGCCCTCTCCCTGTGATTGGAGGGACCCCAGAAACCCCGAGGGTGAGGGGGACGGTGGCCACCCCAGCAATCGAGGTCACTGCGATGGTTGCGTGGCCCGCCGCCAACGGGTTCAGCGGCGACCAAACTGCGATCACCACGGCTCCCGGCGTCACCGGTGCCGTGGCCACTTGAAAGGGAACCTGCGCAAGGCCGGGGACAGATAGGAGGGCGAGATCCTCTCCCTGGAGGTCGAGCCCCAGAGTCTGTGCATTCAGTGTCTGCCCCCCCGATGTCTCGACCGTAATGTGGCAGGCGCGCCAAACGACATGTGCTGCTGTCACGATGTCCACTGCTCCGACGCCAACGCTGGGAGCGAAGTCAGCTGGCCAGCCGGTGCCAAAGAAGGTTGGTGGGTGAGCTCCGCACGGCTGTGCCCTGACCGTGACAATGGACGCTTGATCGGCCCTTCCGCGCGCCGTCAGCTCGCTTCGAACGGTGGAGGAGATGTGCGCCCGCGGAACCACCAAGCCAAGGCGGGCTTCCAGAGCCCGATACCACTGCGGCTGGGTTGCCGTGAGCACCTCGAACCCAGCCAATTCTCCACCAATGAGGATGACAGCCACGAGCAGGCAGCCGAAGCGGTTGCGACGGCCACGGCGCACGTCTACGCTCCCCAGACCGGCAACGTCTCATTCACGGGCACGTGTTCACCGCAGGCGGGCGCGTGGCCCCGCAACCGAGCCCGCCAGCACCACCAGGCCGGCCACTGCCGCTGCCAGCCCCACCCACCAGCGCCACGTCCACCCCAGGTGGGGCAGAACCCCGGCCGTGATCTGCTCGGCCATGAGCTCGACGCGACTCTCCATGTCTTGTACTCCTTCCACGATCCGGTGACCACGAACAGCACGGTCATGGCGATGACCAAGACCATCATCCCGATGCCCATGCCCAGCAGCCCGGCCGCAAGGGTGGCGAGGCCATCCGTGAACCTGCCCCGGCCCCTACCTCCCGCCCGGGAGTCAGGCCCCGCCCTCGCTGACAGGGGCCACGTGTCAAGGCGGTAGGGCGGGGGAATCCAAACGCCCATACCCATCCATCGCTCAACTGGTGGCCCTGAGCGTGGTCGGCCCGGGTTCGGTGGGGATGTCGGTGCCAGCCAGAGGGATGGCGCGCAGACGACCCTCGGCCATACCCAGCCAGGCTCCCACCAGCACTACCAGCCCGGAGACGAAGAGCGGCGTAGTCGATCCTAACGTGCGGTCGGGGAAGGGGATGATGTACTGGACGACCCTGGTCACCTCCAGCCCCGCCAGTATCAGCCACGTGATCATCCACTTGAGACTGCGCGGCTGTCGCACCAGGCCCCAAAGGAGCAGGGGGACCCAGGCTAGGAGGTCGTAGGTATGAAAGTAGGGGCCGAACGCCATGATCAGCGTCGCCGGGACGGCGACTAAAGCAATCCACCGATCGACCGGATCTGCATGGACCCAACCCGGCGTCGTGATGGCTCGCCACAGCCAAGCTACTAACGCCACGACACCGAGTCCGCCGACCGCCCACACCGTGGGATCGTGCAGGCTGACTGTCCCAATGCCTCCGTTGGGCAGCCAGCGTTCGATTCCGACCACTCCTGCCACGTCCTGCTGCGAGTGGCCGATGGCAGCGGCGAAACGGTGGAAGTTTTCCCACCAGGACAGCCAGAGATGGATGTTGACGGCGAGCGGAAGCAACACGACGGCGGCAAGGCCCAGCAGCAGCCCTCCCGTGTACTTGCCCCATGACTTGCGGTCAGACACCAGGGCGAGTAGGAGGTAGCCTGCTGGTAGCCAAACCGCATCCTGAGGCTTCAGCGCCGCGACAACTACCGCCACAGCTCCCACGGCCATCCAATTCCTGCGCTGGAACAGAGCGAAGCTGACAGTCATCCCGGCCAGTACCAAGGCAGATGTCTCGCCATAGTGCACGACTTCCTCTACGGGAGCAGCCACTAGTAGCGGCACCAGAATCATCCACTGGCGGCTTCGAAACCCACACCACCTGAGCCAGGCTCGTGCGGACCAAGCCACCATCACTACCGCGGCCACCACCCAGATTTCATATGCACTCTGGAAAGGAACCAGGGTGAGGGGCCAAATGACTATGGGATACCAAGGCAGGTATGGGAACAGTGGGAAGTTCGCGGAAAATCCCGAGTTCGGTGCGATCCGCTCGAGTTCATGCAGGATCGCCTGAGAAGCGTAGGGATTGTGCCCCCCGCCAACCAGCACGGCGGCTGCATAGGCGTTTCGAAACACCGGCCCCCCGAGACCATGGGCAGAGAGGACTAGAGCCAGGGTCGAGATGTCGAGAGCCACTATTACGACGATCGCGGCCGAGAACACAAGACGTCCGAACGCCAGCGGACCCGTCCCCAGTGGCAGCCGGCCCATTCTCTTGGCCATCGCCAGCAGGATAGCCGCAGCCTGGCAAACATTCTCCCGAAGGATCTCCTGTGGGACCGCTCCCTGACCCCACCCGCCGGATCTCACTGGGGGCCGCTTGAGACTGCCCCCCATTTGGGACCGGCGCCATGGCCACAGCTGCCGAGCCATAGGACATGCACTTGGTGAGCCACAGCCCGGTGATCAAGGAAGTGAAGGCGGCGGAGGTGGCGCGGAGAGGACGGCGACCCTATGGCGGCAGCTGGTGCCGGGGAAGTTTGAGCTCAGGAGACCTACCGCATCGAGCGGTTGATCCCGATGGCTCCAGATGAGTGGAGGAGCTGGGAGAGTCGGGGACCGAGCCCTTGTGGGGCGCAGGCGCCTGCGAGACCCTACGCCGGGCCCGACTCCAACCGGCCCCACCCGCTCTTCCCGCCTCGTCTCCGGCAGTCATCCACCGCGGGCGGAACCTTCCAGAAGTCGACTCCTACGAGGGGCTCAAGGGACGGATCCCCACCGCGCTGGCGGCTGACCGAAGCTCCTCATCGTAGACGAGTATCACATCGCAGCCGACCCGCAGGGCAGACGCCAAGTGGATCGCGTCAGCGGAGCGGAGCGGACCGGGTAGGGAGGGAGCGGCAGTCAGATCCGCACGCTCGATGTCGACGAGCGCCAGCCCTGACAGCACCGCCTCGACGGCGTCTGCGGCAACATCCCCGGGATGCCGGTTGGCCGCGCAGCGCAACTCGGTGTGAAGGAGCCAGGACGACACCAGTGTCTCGCCTGCTGCGCGGAGCTCTTCGAGCTTGTCCGCGAGGGCGTTGGACTCGGCCTCGTCGACCAGGAGCTTCATCGCGGCCGACGTCTCGACATAGGTGATCACCGCTCACCCCGAGTGTCGGCGACGATCTCGGCTGAGGTTCGGCTGGACTTCGAGCGGTTGATCAGGCGCAGGTCAGCCGGGTGGTCAGATGGCGGCCGGACCTTGCCGGCCACGACCAGCAGCTCGTAGTGCGTGAGCGATGGCGGCACCAGAATGGCGGCAACCTGACCGTGATTGGTGACTTCGATGATCTCGCCCGCGGCCACATCACGCAGCACAGCGGAGCTGCTGTTCCTCAGTTCCCGGTGGTTGATCCTGCGCACAGCCCTTACCTCGTCTACCAGGCAACCTTGACGTAGCAATTGTAGCACGTGTGCTCACTGTCCCTCAGGTACCACCCCGGGCCCCCGAAACCAACCCGTCAGCAGCCCCCTGTGGCACGAAGACCGCGGTCGAGCGGCTTCCAGAGGCGACGCGGTCGTCATCAACCTCAGGAAGATGAGTCCCGGCGCGAGCTGTCCAGTGAGCGTGGGATGGGCCAACACCGCACTGCCGGCGATGGGTCGGAACAGAGCCGGGTCACCCCTGCGGAGATGGTCGGCCCAGATGGGGGTGTCGACGAGGGTCACCGCGACGCGGCCCGGCAAGGGCGTACGCCGAGAACGGACGGCTGGGTTCCGCCCGGTCGGGCCAGCCGCCGGGCACTCTCGCGCTGGATCAGAGCTCCCAGCTGATCCCCCAACGAAGGCGATCCGGCCGGCAGATTTGCCGCGCCCGGGTTGCCAGGTGATCGTCGACTGGGAGGGCGCACACATGGTCGCGGTCGGCGCCGAGACCGCCGCCCGCGGATGTCGCCCGCGGCCTCCCTGCTGCAGGGAAAGGCGGGAGGCCCGGCCCCGTAAAATCGGTGCCCATGACCACAGCGAAACGGCGGCCGGCCGCTGGAACCCCGCAGTCGATACACCAGCTGAAGGTCACCCTGCTCGACATCTCCCCGCCGGTGTGGCGCCGGATCCAGGTCCCCAGCAACGCCTCTCTCGGCGAGCTCCATTTCATCCTCCAGACCGTCATGGACTGGGACGATGACCACCTCCACCTGTTCTCTGTGAAAGGCGCCGAGTACGCGGACGGCCGGGTCGAGGACCCGTGGGGTGGGTCCGCACCAAAGAACGAGGACCGTGCCCGCCTGGCCCGGGTGGCACCGCTCGGAACCCGCCTACGCTACGAGTACGACTTCGGAGACTGCTGGGAGCACGACCTCGTGGTGGAAAAGGTCTTTCCCGCAGAGCCGGGCGTCACCTATCCCCACTGCGTGGCCGGCCGGCGAGCCTGCCCCCCGGAGAACTGCGGTGGCCCGGCGCGGTATGTCGACCTCCTCGGGGCGCTCAAGGCCCCAGCCCACCCCCGCCACGAGGCGGCGTTGGACTGGTTCGGGAATGGGTTCGATCCAGAGGCTTTCGATCCCGAGGCGGTGAACGCGTGGCTGGCTCACGTTCAGGATCCCGACCCTGAGACGGTAGTTGTGGTCCGTGAAGAAGTAGACCGGCCCCCGGCCCTCTGAATCTCTGCCGGGCATGGCTCAGGAGCGGGCCGCCGACTCCTCCAGCGGCTGCAGCCGCCAGGCGGTCGTTATCAGGGTGAGCAGGATGAGGGCGTGCACGCCGGTGCACCACAGGCAGATGTTGTGCAGCTCCACCAGCTCGACGAAGACCAGGTAGAAGACGGTCAGCAGCCCCAGGCACGCCCAGCCGAAGTGCGCCTGCCGCAGCCCGTACTGGAAGGGTCGCCGCAGCTGCGCCAGCGCCAGCCCGAAGCTGACCAGGAAGAAGCCCATCCCCGGCACCGTTATCGGCAGATTCGTCCCCGGCACCACCGAGAACTGGCTGGTCACGACCTTGGCGCAGTTGACCAGGCCGGTGTCGGAGCAGGCCAGGGGGACGTGGGCGTAGTGCACCGCGGTCAGGTAGACCGCCACCCCGAACCCCAGGGTCGAAAAGGCCATCAACAAGAGGGCTCCGGGCCTCCCCGGTCCCCGCCAGAACCAGCCCGCGGACGCGCCGGACTGGGCAGGAGCCGCCACCTCGCCCCGAGGTTCTGCTGGCAGCACCCGGCGGCGCTCTCGGGCTGCGCTCAGAGGCCCGCCTCCAGCTGCTGCACCACCGACTGCGAGCAGACCGAGCCCGGCTTGTTGCCGGTTATCTTGCAGATGGCGGCGGTGTCGTAGTTGATCCCGCCCAGGATCATCAGCGCCTGGCTGCTCTTGAGGTTGGAGAGGTCGTGGGCTACCTGCTGCCAGCTGAGGTTGCTGAGGGCGGGCGGGCCCGGCTGCGGATGCGGTCCAGCATTGGCGCTCTCGGCCCCGATCTGAGCGATCCCCCCCCCGAAGTCCACGAAGGGGAACCCGCCGTTGGCGAGCTTGGGGTTGGTGAAGAGCTTGGTCTGCTGCGTGGTCAGCTTCTGGAAGGGGGTGAAACCGGTGGAGTTCTTCAAGTCCGGCACGTTGCTGAACATCTCCTTGGGCACGAAGGTTATGTACCTGCTCTTGTAGGTCACCCCGTGGGCGAAGGTGAAGGTGGGGACGTTGGGCCCCGCTGGGTCGCTCACCGACGAGCGGATGATCTGGAGGTTGGAGAAGCTGCCGAAGCGGCTGAGCGCCCCGATCAGGGACCAGCGCTCGAGGGCGCAGTACGGGCAGTACTCGGCCCCGATGTAGAGCACCTCCGGCTTGCCGTTGGCGGTGAGCTTGGGGTAGCCGGGGATGGCCTGGGGCGGGTAGTTGATGTCGCCCGCCCCGACCTTGGCCAGGCTGGAGGCCGGCACCTTGGTCACGGCCGCCAGCACCGAGCGGGGAGCCGGCAGCACCTGGGTGTCCTGGGCGCCGCTGGCGGGGAGGAGTTCGAGGACCACGATCACGATCACGAACAGGGCGACCACCCCGCCGATCAGGGAGAAGAGCAACCAGGGACGACCCTTCTGGCCCCTCGGGGAGCGCCGGCTGGCCGCCCGGCTCGATCCCCGGCCGCCCCGGCCGTTGCCGTTGCGACCGCCCGGTCCGCCCTGGCCCAGGGCCTGGCGCCGCTCTGCGACTGACTTCTTGGACATCTGCTCCTGGCTCACATGCTGGGGTACGAGAAATGGAATCTAGCGGCGCAACCTTAGCGCACCCTGGGAGGGGCTGTCAGCACCACCGTCACCGCATCACGATACCGGATCCCCCAACCCTGAGCTTCCAGGAAGGCCACCTCGGGCGCCGCCACCGGGAGCACCGCGGTCCGGGCCCCCAGCCTGGCCAGAACCTGAAGCGCGCCTTGATTCAGCACCGCCAGCTCCTGGCAGGCGACCATCCGGGGCCCGCCGTCCGCGACCGGGTCGGAGGTGCAGACCAGCCTGCCCCCCATGGGGTCGGCCGCCGCCAGGTAGTCGCCGAAGTCCGGGGTCGTGTACCAGACCCCGGGCCCAGGGTGGGCTTGCAGCCAGGAGCTGGCGGCGACCGGAAGCAGGCTCGCCAGCTGCCCCTTGGGGCCCCCCGAGCCCTCCGCCTGCAGCGCGGCCCGCCCGAGCAGGGCCACGGTCAGCAGGACGGGGATGACGGCGGCCAGGAGCAGGCTGCGCTGGGAGATGGGGGGCCTCTCAGGCCCGGGGTGGTCGGTGGCCAGCCGCTGCGCGAAGTGGGAGAGCAGGATCGCCGACTGGGTCGCGGCCACCACCAGGAAGAGCGGCAGGTAGGCGCTCCAGACCAGGGCCATGACCGCCGTCGCCATGGCCAGCAGCCCCTGCCAGCGGCCGGCGCCCTTGCCCGCCACCAGATAGCCCAGCAAGAGGGCGAGGGCCGTCAGCTCCGAGAGCCTGGCGCCCCAGGGATGGAAGTCCGGGCTCGAGAAGAGCGGCAGCAGGGGATGCTCCCCCAGCATCCCCAGGCTGTAGGGGATCCAGGAGTAGATCAGGGGTCCCCGGGGGTTCAAGCAGCTGGCCGCGACCACCCCCAGGGCCAGCAGCCAGGGCTCAGGATTGCCCCTTCGGCGTTCGCAGAAGAGCAGCACCAGGGCCAGCAGCGGGGCCACCACCACCACAAAGGAGTCGACCTGGGCCCAGATCACGACCACGGCCAGGAGCGCCCACGGGGCCCAGCGCTCGCCCCGGCGCAGGGCCATGAGGCAGACCAAGGAGCCCGCCGCCAGCAGCGCCATGACCGCGGCCGGCAGGGAGGTGATGGCCGGGTCCAGGGCCGCCAGGGCGAGCCCCAGGCAGATCATCACCATCACCGGATGCGCCCTTCCCGCCAGCCGGATCGCCAGCAGCACCAGGACTCCGGTGGCGGCGCCGATCAGGGCGGCCAGGAGCTCCAACGCCGCCACGCCGCCCAGGGAGTACAGGTGGGCCAGCCCCAGGTCGAGCAGCCAGGAGCGCAGGTCCAATGGCGATCCCGGCCCCGCCATGAAGGAGCTGGACCCCAGGAATCCTCTGGCCTCCAGGATCCTGCCGGTGGCGATGTGGACGAAGCTGTCCCCGGAGGTCGGCAGGTGCAGCCCGGCCGCCGCCCCTCCCAGGGTGGCGACCGCTGCGGCGGCCCACCAGAAGGCGGGGCCGGAGGTGGCCGTGACCAGCCGGCCGGCCGCCCCCAAGGCCCGCTCGGGCTGGTCCCGCGGGGAAGAAGCCCGGTCGATCCCGCCCCGGATCAAGTGCGCTCGGGCACCGGTTGTGGGGAGGACCTCATGCGGCGCAGCTGCCTGAGCTCGCCCAACATGCGCAGGCCGTCGGGCAGCGAGTTGACGCTGGTGCCCTTGGCGTTGCGCCAGAGCACGCCGACCTCGGCCACTGTCATCCCGCTCATCCGGGCGCGCAGCAGCACCTCGGCGTCGAACCCGAAGCCCTCGAAGGTGATCCGCGCGAAGCAGGCCTCGGCGGCCGCCCCGGTGAAGAGCTTGAACCCGCACTGGGTGTCGTGCAGCCCCGGCAGCGCCATCGCCCGCAGGCAGAGGTTGTAGGTCTTGCCCATCAGCTCCCGGTGGGGTGGTTGGTGCAGCTCCACCAGGGCGCCCGGGACCGCCCTCGACCCGATCGCCACGTCCGCCCCCCGGTCCAGCTCGGCCTCCAGCTTGGGCAGCTCCTCGATCGGGGTGGAGCAATCGGCGTCGGTGAAGAGCCGGCGCACCCCCAGGGCCGCCAGCATGCCCGCCTGCACCGCCGCGCCCTTGCCCCGGTTGCGGGGCAGGGACACCAGCTGCAGCTCCGGCCAGGAGCCGGCCAGCTCCAAGACCAGCTCTGAGGTGCGGTCCCGGCTGCCGTCGTCGGCGACCAGGACCTCGTAGCTGCGGCCCCGCCCGTCGCAGAAGGAGCGGATCCGCTCCAGCGAGGGCGGCAGCCGCCGCTCCTCGTTGTAGGCGGGGACGACCACGCTGAGCTCGGGGCGACGCACGATCATCAGTCTGACAGGGATCGCCGCCGGCTCAGGACCAGCAGGAAAAACGGCGCCGCCCGCAGCATCCGGGGCAGCCGCCAGGGCTGTCGCACCAGCCTGAAGCACCACTCCAAGCCCAGGCTGCGCAGCACCCGCGGCGCTCTCGGCACCCGGCCGGACAGGTAGTCGAACGAGCCTCCGACCCCGATCCCGACCGCGCACCCGGTGGCCGCCAGATGGCGGCTCAAGAAGAGGTCCTGCTGAGGTGCGCCGTAGGCCACCGCCAGCAGCCGGGCCCCCTGCCGGCGGATCTCCGCCACCTCCTCGTCCGGCGCCTCCGGCGAGCCGCTCTTGCAGCCGGCGATGAGCAGCCCGGGAATCTGCTCCTGCAGCCGCTCAGCGGCGGCCTCGGCCACCCCCGGGGCCGCCCCCAGGAGGTAGACGCTCCAACCCCGGCGGGCGCAGAGCAGGCACAGGTCGAAGAAGAGGTCGACGCCTGGGATCCGCGCCGGGACCGGCCCGCCCATCCGCCTGGCCGCCCAGCAGATCCCGGCCCCGTCGGCCAGCACCAGCCCCGCTCGTTGGACCACCTGCCTGAACTCGGAGTTGCGGCGGGCCGCCATCACCATCTCGGGGTTCAGGGTCACGATCTGCAAGGGCTCGGCGGCGGCGCCCTGGGCGAGCACCCGCTCGCAACGCAGCAAGGCCTCCACCTGGGTGCAGGTGTCGACCGCCAGCCCCAGGACTTTCAGGCCGCGCTCTCTAGAATCCCCGGCGGAAACCGGCATCACACAGTTGATAGTAGAGTCGGTCACGGCGGGAGTATATGGCCCCCCAATCGGGGATTCTCCGCTGCGGCCCAGCCGTTACCGAGTTGCGTTTTGCTGTGTCAGTCGCGGCCCCGGCGCCGCTGCCGCTCGACCGCCTCCAGGCGGGCGTTGGCGACCTCCAGCTCCCGGCTCAGCGCCACCACCTCCTGGTCGCCAGAGGACGCCGCCCGGGACACCGCCTCCTCCGCCGCCTTGCGCAGGCTCTCGGCCCGCTCCAGGGGGATTGCGTCGCAGGGCTCCCCCCGCTGGGCCATGATGGACACCAGCTCGGGCAGCACCTCCAGGTAGCCGTCCTCCAAGAAGTAGTACTCGTCCTTCTCCCCCCGCCGCAGCATCACCTCGCCGGGTTTCAGCCAGGTGAGCAAAGGGGCGTGCCCGGGCAGGACCCCCAGGTCCCCGTCGGCTCCCCGCAGCACGACGAAGTCGCACTCCCCCTCGTAGAGCGGCTTCTCGCTGGTCAGGAGCCTGGTCTTGACCGCCATCTCAGGCGGCCGCCTCCGGCTCCTGGCCGCGGTTGAGCTGGCGCCCGTTCTCGATCGCCTCGTCGATCGTGCCCACCATCCGGAAGGCCTGCTCGGGCAGGTCGTCCAGGCTGCCGGAGAGGATCTCCTTGAAGCCCCGGACGGTCTCGCGCAGGGGCACGTACTTGCCCGGCCGGCCGGTGAACTGCTCGGCGACGAACATGGGCTGGGACAGGTACTGCTGGACCCGGCGGGCCCGGTTGACCGTGCGGCGGTCGTCGTCGGAGAGCTCCTCCATCCCCAGGATGGCGATGATGTCCTCCAGGTCCTTGTAGCGCTGCAGCACCCGCTGCACCCCCAGCGCCACCTCGTGGTGCTCGGCCCCCACCGTCCTGGGCTCCAGGATGCGGCTGAAGGAGTCGAGCGGGTTGATCGCCGGGTAGATGCCCAGCTCGGAGATGCGCCGGTCCAGGGACACGGTCGCGCCCAGGTGGGCGAAGGTGGTCTGGATGGCGGGGTCGGTGAAGTCGTCGGCGGGGACGTAGACCGCCTGCACCGAGGTGATGGACCCCTTGTTGGTGGACGTGATCCGCTCCTGGAGGTCGCCCATCTCGGTCGCCAGGGTGGGCTGGTAGCCGACCGCCGACGGCATCCGGCCCAGCAGCGCCGACACCTCCGAGCCCGCCATCATGTAGCGGAAGACGTTGTCGATGAAGAGGAGGACGTCGGCCCCCTCCTCATCGCGGAACTCCTCCGCCATGGTCAGCCCGGTGAGGGCGATCCGAGCCCTGGCTCCTGGGGGCTCGTTCATCTGGCCGAAGACCAGGGCGGTCTGGTCGATGACCCCGGACTCGTGCATCTCCCCGAAGAGCTGGTTGCCCTCCCTGGTGCGCTCGCCCACGCCGGCGAACACCGAGTAGCCCTGGTGCTCCTTGGCGATGTTGCGGATGAGCTCCATCACGATCACGGTCTTGCCGACTCCGGCGCCTCCGAAGAGCCCGATCTTGGAGCCCTTGGCGAAGGTGCAGATGAGGTCCAGCACCTTGATCCCGGTCTCCAGGATCTCGGTCGAGACCGCCTGCTCCGAGACCGTCGGCGCCTGGCGGTGGATGGGCATGCGCTTCTCGATCTTGGGGTCCGGGCCGCCGTCGATCGGCTCCCCGATCACGTTGAACATCCGCCCCAGGACCCCCTTGCCGACCGGCACCTGGATGGGGGCGCCGGTGGCCCTGACCCGGTCGCCGCGGCGCAGTCCGTCGGTGGACTGCATGGCGATGCAGCGGGCGACGTCGTCGCCCAGGTGCTGCTGGACCTCGAGCACCAGCCGCGAGCCCTCGCGCTCGACCTCCAGGGCATCGAGGATGTGGGGCAGCTGCGCCTGGTCGAAGGCGACATCCACCACCGCTCCGATCACCTGCAGGACCTGGCCGGTGCCCTGCTTGTCCGCTTGCTTCTTCTCGCTCTTTGCCATCACCACCTCCTCAGCGCCGGGCGGCCTGCAGGGCCTCGGCGCCACCGATTATCTCCATCAGTTCCTTGGTGATCCCCGCCTGGCGCACCTTGTTGGCCTTGAGCGAGAGCTCGCGGATCACATCGCCGGCGCTGGATGAGGCGTTCTGCATCGCGATCATCTGGGCGCCGTAGAAGCTCGCCTGGTTCTCGACCACACCGTGGTAGACCTGGCTCAATAGGTAGGCGGGCAGCAGCCGCTCGAGCACCGCCTCGCCGTCGGGCTCGTAGATGTAGTCACCCTCCGTCTGGGGACCCTGGGCGGGCTCCGCAGGGGGCACCGGCACCAGCTGCTGGACGGTGGGCACCTGGGTCAGGAGGTTCTTGAAGCGGGAGTAGGCCAGCACGATCCCGGAGGCCGGCCCTTCCAGGTAGGCCTGGGCGGCCCGGTCCACCGAGGGCTGGAGCTCGGCCATGTCGAAGCGGTCGGCCAGACCCACCCGGTGGTGCACCATCTCGACTTGCATCCGCCGGGAGAAGTCCACCGCCTTGCGCCCGATCGCCACCACCTGGTAGCGCGGCCCGAAGTTGCGCAGCATGTGGGCATGGGCGGCCCTGATGGTGTTGGCGTTGAGCGAGCCCGCCAGCCCCCGGTCGGAGGTGACCAGGATCAGCAGCCCCGGGCCGGACTCCTTGGGAACCAGAAACGGGTGGTGGTACTCCTTGCCGATCTTGGCGACATCCCGAGCGGCCTGGTCCATCGCCAGGGCGTAGGGTCGCGCGGCCTCGGCCCGGGCCTGGGCGCGCCTCATCTTGGCGGCCGCCACCATCTGCATCGCCCTGGTTATCTGCTCGATGTTGCGGACCGCGCGGATGTGCCGGCGGATGTCGCGAAGAGTCGCCAATCAGAGGCCCTCAGTCACCGGCCGCGGCCTCCTTGGGGCCCACGTCGAAGCCCTGGTTGAACTCCTCCAAGGCGGCGCGGAGCTCCTGCTCCATCTCCTCCGCCAGCACCTTGCGCTCCTCGATCGCCTGGCCCAGGGAGCTGTGGGTCTGTTCGATCCAGCGCCGGAACTGCTGGTCCCACTCGGGGATGCGCTCCACCGGGATCTGGTCGAGGTAGCCGTTGGTGCCCGCGAAGATGGTCATCACCTCATGGGCCAGCGACACCGGCTGGTACTGGTCCTGCTTCAGGAGCTCGGTCAGCCGCCGGCCCCGCTCCAGCTGGTCCCGGGTCGACTTGTCCAGGTCCGAGGAGAACTGGGCAAAGGCCGCCAGGGCCCGGAACTGGGCCAGGTCCAACCGCATCCCGCCCGCCACCGAGCGCAGGGCCTTGGTCATGGCGTCGCCCCCCACCCGGCTCACCGAGAGGCCGACCGAGATGGCCGGCCTGGTGCCCGCGTAGAAGAGGTCGCCCTCCAGGTAGATCTGGCCATCGGTGATGGAGATGACGTTGGTGGGGATGTAGGCCGAGACGTCGTTGGCCTGGGTCTCGATGATGGGGAGCGCGGTCAGCGATCCCCCACCCTTCTCCGCCGAGAGCCGGGCGGCGCGCTCCAGCAGCCGGGAGTGCAGGTAGAAGACATCGCCGGGATAGGCCTCCCGGCCCGGGGGCCGGCGCAGGGCCAGCGAGATCTCCCGGTAGGCCCAGGCGTGCTTGCTGAGGTCGTCGTAGACCACCAGGGCGTCCTCGCCCCGCTCCATGAACCACTCCCCCATGGTGCAGGCGGCGTAGGGGGCCAGGTACTGCAGAGCCGCCGACTCGGCGGCGGTGGCGGAGACGATGATCGTGTGCTCCAGAGCGTGGTACTCCTCCAGCAGGGCGGCGACCCGAGCGACCGAGGTCGCGGTCTGGCCGATCGCCACGTAGATGCAGGTGAGGTTCTTGCCCTTCTGGTTGATGATGGTGTCGATCGCGATCGCGGTCTTGCCGATCTGACGGTCTCCGATCAGGAGCTCGCGCTGGCCACGGCCGATGGGCACCAGGGCGTCGATCGCCTTGATCCCGGTCGCGACCGGGGTGTTCACCGGCTGGCGGTCGACCACTCCCGGGGCCGGCCGCTCGATCGGCCAGCGCTCCGAGGTGGCCAGCTCCCCCTTGCCGTCGATCGGCTCCCCCAGGGCGTTGACCACCCGGCCCACCAGCTCCCGACCGACCGGGACCTCGACGATCCTGCCGGTGGTGCGGACCTCGTCCCCCTCGCTGAGCTCCGAGTAAGGGCCCATCACGATCGCCCGGACCAGGTCCTCCTCCAGGTTGAGCGCCATCCCCGAGACCCCCTTGGGGAACTCCAGCAGCTCACCCGCCATCGCCCCCTCCAGACCGTAGATCTGGGCGATCCCGTCCGCCAGCGCGGTAATGACACCGGACTGCGCGGTGACCACCGGCTGGTCGAAGTCGGCGATCTTGCTCTTGATGATCTTGCCTATGTCGTCGGCACTGAGGCTCATGGTCTCCTCACGAAGATTGGACTTCTGTCAGCATCTCGCGGCGCAGCTGCTGGAGCTTGGTCTTGAGACTCGCGTCGAAGACCCTGTCCCCCACCCGCACCACCGCCCCGCCCAGCAGGGAGGGGTCCACCTGGGCTTGAAAGTTCACCTCGACGCCGAGCCTGGTCGAGAGCTCCTTGGAGAACCTCGCCAGCTCTGAGGGCTCAACCTCGACCGCGGTCGCGAGCTGGGCCTTGACCCTGCCCTCGGCCCGGTCCACCAGCTCCTGGTAGCCGAGCTCGATCGCCCGCAGCATCGCGGTGCGCCGGCTCTCGATCAGGAGCCGCAACAGGTTGGCCGCCTCCTTGTCGATTCCCGAGTCGCGCTCCAGCACCGCCTGGGCCAGCTGGCGGCGCTGGGCGGCGGAGAACTCCGGGCTGCGCATCGCCGGTCCCAGCGCGGTCCCCTCCAGCAGCTCCCGCAGCCGGCTCAGCCGCTGGCGCCAAGCCTCGAAGGCTCCGTCCTGCTGCGCCAGCTCGAAGATCGCCTTGGCGTAGTGGCGAGCCGTGCTCGGCACCCGCGGGCTCTCGGCGACCTCACGCACTGAGGTCCACCTCCTTGAGCGCCTGGTCGATCAGGCGGCGCTGGCGGGTGGGGTCGAGCTCCTCCTGGAGCACCTTGGCGGTGGCCAGCATCACCAGGTCGGCGGCCTGCCGGCGCAGCTCGGAGACCGCCTGCTCACGCTCCCTGGCCAGCTCCGCCCGGGCGCGCTCCAGCATCGCCTGCTGCTCCTGCTCGCCCTTCTGGCGCAGCTCGTCGCGGAGCTGCTCCCCCAGCTGCTGGGCGCGATCCAGGATCTCCTGAGCCTTGGCCCTGGCCTCGGCCATCTCCTCGCGCTCCGAGACCCTGGCCTGCTCCGCCTCCTTGCGAGCAGCCTCAGCCTCCCCCAGCGCCTGGGCGATCTGCCGCTGGCGGGCCCTGATCGCCTGGTCCAAAGGCGGGAACACGTAGCGGCGCAGCAGCCACAGCAGCGCCAGGAAGACGATGATCTCGACGATGAACGTCGCGTTGAGCGAGAGCGGGTTGGAGGCGAGGACCACGGCCGCTGCCTACTTCCCCGCCAGGGCGATGAACACGAACATCAGGGCCAGGTTGATGAAGTACACGGCCTCGGCCAGACCGACGGTCAGGAAGGTCCAGGTCAGCAATCTTCCCTGCGCCTCGGGCTGGCGGGCGATCCCCGCGATCAGCTGGGCCCCGGCCAGGCCGTCCCCGATGGCGGCCCCGACCGCGCCGACACCGGTGCCGATCATGGCTCCGGCGAAAACCTCTGCGTGTGCGGTGGTGAGCAAGTGTTTCTCCTCTCAGGTCTGACTTTGGGGCGCTTTGGGCCCTAGCTGCTGGCGGTCTCGGCGGACTGATGGTCCTCGGACATGGTGGCCATGCTGAGGTAGATCACCGTCAGCAGGGCGAATATGAAGGCCTGGATGACATCGACGAAGAGCCCTTCGAAGAGCTTCCAGATGCCGTTGAACGCGAAGCCGATGTAGATCGGCAGGATGGCGATGATCTCGAGCATCAGGGCGGCGGCGAACATGTTGCCGAAGAGCCGCAGGGTGAGCGAGATGGGATAGGAGATCTGGGCGATCACGTTGATCGGCACCAGCAGGATGTACATGAACCAGGGCAGCCCGTCCGGATGCCGGTAGTTGATCTTCAGGTAGCCTCCGAAGCCCATGCGCCGGATCGAGGTGACGTGCACCATCACAATCACGATGACGGCCAGGGCGGCGGTGTCGTTGACGTCGGAGGTCGGTGAGGTCAACCACCCTCCGGTCGGGATCAGCTCCAGCCAGTTGCTGACCAGGATGTAGAAGAAGAGGACCGTGACCAGCGGTACCACCCAGCGGGCGAACGGCCCGATCATCCGGTTGATGTAGTCGTCGACTGTGGTCCAGACCATCTCGATCGCGGTCTGGAACCGCCCCGGGACCCCGCTGGTGATCCGCAAGCGCAGGTAGAGGCCGGCCAGCAGCACCACCATGAAGGCCACCCCGGAGCTGATCAGGGTGTCGAGATAGATGGTCTGGCCGAAGATGTGGCCGACCAGGTGGTTGCCGACCGCGATCGAGGTGAGTACCAGAGGGCTCATCTGCTGCTCATCCGCACGCCCAGGCGCAGGATCGCACCAACCTGGGCCAGGTGGGTGACCAGCAATCCCAGCAGCGCCCAGATCCCGATCGGACCCAGCAGCAGCACCAGGGCCGCCATGGCGGCCGTGATCAGCGCCAGCCGCGGCAGACTGGAGCCCAAGAAGGCCACCGGCGAACGCTTGAGGGCGAAGACCGCCAGCTGGAGGTTGCCGATCCCGACCAGCCCCCCCGCCGTGGCCAGGCCCAGACCCACCGGGCCCGCGACCAGGAATCCGGCCACCGCCACGACCACCACCGCGGCCAAGGCCGCGAGCCAGGCCGACCTGACCGCGCCCGCCATCTCGTCAGCGTTCTGCACCATCAATCCCTGTGATCCCGAAATTGAGCCAGACCTCGGTACAGGGCCAGAGAGCCTCCCGCCAGCCCCACCAGCAGCCCCGTGAGCGTCAGCCACGGCAGCGTGTGGAAGCGCTGGTCCAGCAGCACCCCGGCCACGACCCCAGTTACGACCGTGATCGAGAAGACTCCTACCAAGGAGAGGGCTCCTCCGGGACCCGACACTCCCCCGGGCCGCTTCGGATCGCCCTCGGAGGACAAATCGAGCGGATCTTAGCATGCCCCACCACCCCCACGGTGGCTGGGAACTCTACATCGCTCGTCCGGCCAGAGGGACCCCACGACCCAACCAGAGTCCCCTCATTGGCAGCGGGTGGCGACTCACGGAATCAACGCCAGCGCCCAGTCCCAGCCCGGGCCAGCTGGTCGGCGCCCGACAGATCGGCAACGCGAGGCAGCTCGACCACGTAGCGCCACAGTTCGCGAGGCATCTGGCGCATCGGCGCCACCCCCAGCTCGGCCACCGCCCGATACCATTCCGCCCACCTTGTACCTGGCTCGTCGGCCAGGTACAAGCCCTCCACTACGCTGCCTCGCTGCCAGCGCCCATCCCCGGGCACGACCGGTCGGTGGAGAGGATCACCACCCGCTGGAATGTGGCGCACCCAGCAGCCGCGCACCGCCATCCCTTCGACATCGAGCACCACTCCCCCGGCCGCTCAGGTGAACGTCGGGGCTTCCAGCTCCGAGATCAGTCGGGCCACCTGCCGGTACTCACCGGCCGCCAGCAACTCAAGTGGCTTGTGGTCGTCGAGAGCGGCTATCGGCTTGTTCAGCCACACCGGGATGTAGTCCTCATCGACGACCCTAGCCAGGCGCTCCACCATGGCCGACAGCTCCACCAGACGCTGCGCTCGCTGCCCGCTCGGGCTACGTGTCATGCGGAGCCACGCGCTCACCGTGCTCAGCCCCGCCCCGGTGACCTGGGCGATTTCGCGGTCGCTCAGGTGCCCGACCCGGCGCACGTAGCGCGCCTCCTCAGCGTAGGCCATCGTGTGCATGCCCGCTATTGTAGCCGCAAACGAGACGATTTGTAGTGACCGCTTGATGCGAAAGTCCGTCTCGACTGGGATCGCTCACTGAGACAGCCACAGGTCCATCCCGAGCCGTTGTTAGGTGTCCGTACAGCTGACTTTCCGCAGGTGGGGCAGGTGAAATCGTGACACATCAGGACTGAGGTCGGCGGTAGAGGGCGGGCGACATACCGAGGAGTCGGAGGACTCGTCGCTGGATGGGGGTGAGCTCAGGCTCGA